>VGSG01000007.1 GCA_016875095.1 Deltaproteobacteria bacterium | reverse complement strand
CCTGGCACAACCGCTTCGTATTTGCGTTGAGTTGGAGCTTTTGACATCGGCTCGGCGCCTCGTATGGGCTGGGTGGCAAACAGATAAGTTGTTAAAGTAAGGCGATTGAAACTGTAGGCCCCATTATCTCACGGAACCGGGCAAATTCGTCAATAAGAACACTCTCTATCCCACCAATGTGGGCGATTCTCGGCGCCGGGAAAGATCCTTGGCCTCTGGGAATCATGTCCCAGACGCATTTGTTTTGCCCGGCGCTGAAATTCCTATCTTGATTTGCCCTGGGCGCATTCCGTCATCCCTGCGAAGAGCGTCATTGTCGTGAAAACGGGAACACGAATCCGGCGTGGGAAACCTGGCGCACGCTTTCCCGACACTCGCTCGTCTATCGTGCGGATTCCCGCGCTGGTTCGGGCCATGGTCCGGTTTTGCGCGGTCCGTTGTCCGGTTTTGGATGGTGTTCTACAATGGTGTTCTACAGTGTTCTACAGTGGTCTTCTACAAACCAGTCAAGCGGAGAAGGGGATTTTTCGTTGATTTTCGGCCTTGAAATAATGTAAAATATTTTAAATATCCTCTTATGATGAGCTTGGAAATAAGAAGATACAGTCATGTTTCGATGGTTGTGCCTGTATTTGGGTATGGTTTGTATGTCAGCGCTTGTGTCGGGAGACCCCCTCTTCGCTGAAGAATCGGCTTCTTCCAAACAGGCTGTCATCAAGAAACAACGCTCTGCTAAGGGCGCGGCCGCCAAATCGTCTCGGCCCGAACGGTCCTCGGGTCCGGTCACCACAGAGAGAGCCGTTCTTCTTCCGCTGGTGGCCGCTCTTAACAAGTCTCCGGCGGACGAGTTCCAGTGGTTTCCCGGAGCTGCGGAGTCGCTCTGGGAGGCGCCGCTTGCTCTAGCAAACTCGCCGGGCATTTCAACAGGCATACAGGAAGAATCGGACGCGGTCCTTCGCAATGCGGGAGATTGGCTTCGTCTTGCTTTCCCGATATTTCGCTCTCCCGGCGGGCTACCCACCGGTCTGTACAGCGTGAGAGAAGCCGGCCCCAGCAATAGGCGTCTCATCCCGCGCTCCCGCGCCAGAGATGGCTCGTTGCGCGAGGATGGGGGCCGTTCCGCGGCCGGGCTCTCTCCATCGTCCAAGAGCGGGTATGAACTCGTGGAAATAGAGGTGAGCCATTCCAAGCACCGGCTTAAGGTGATCGGCCACGGCGCTCCGGGTCGAAGGGACGTCCTCTTCGAGACCAGGGTAGGATTAGGATCCTCCGGATTCCCTACTCCCAAGGGCGTCTATTATGTTACCCACATCTATGATGATTCACCTCTTTGGATTCCGCCTCCCAATCGCGCGTGGGCTGCGGGTCAGAGGCCGAGCCGCTCCGTGTACGGCGGGACAATGGCCCCTCTTCTAAAGAAGAGGCCCGAGCGAGCGGCCCGCGTCAAGAAGCCTGAGACTGTGTCGGAAGACTTCGTGGAAGGCAAGATGCGGCTGGACGACTACGGATACCGCTTCCACGGCACCAACGCGCCCAGAAGCATCGGAGGAAATCAGTCCCACGGGTGCGTCCGCATGCTCCCGGAAGATGCTCGGACGGTAGCGGCGTTGATCAAGGCGCACATCGGTATCGCCGGCCGACGCAGCGGCGAAAATGGGACCTATGTCACCCTCCTGGCGCCCGTGCGCCTCACGATAGTCAACTAAAAGCGGTCGTAGAACCATGAGCTTTTGAAGAAGTGGCCGGGGAGGCCCTTTTGAAAAAAGGGCCTCTCCGGACCCCTCCCAAAAAACTCCTGTATTCCGACGATTTCTACCCGAGGTGAGATAATACGGCGGGTCAACTTATAATCAATGCGGCGCACAATTGCTGCCTGTCCGAACAAAGGAGTCATCCTTGCCGCGTGTTGTGGTGCGAGCGGACGGCGGTGGACTCTTGCCGGTTCTTGCGCCTCTCCGCAGCGGGCTAGCCGACAAGCAGACTATCCCAGTTGACATAATCCCTGGAAACCATAATATAGATAAAGTCGATGTAGCCGATAGGTCGCGGCAATGACCGCCTCCGGGTGAGCGGCGCGAGTGACTGTCGGTGGGATGAGAAAACCGAGGAAGGGATAACGTATGGCGCCCGAAAAGATAAGGCTCACGAGCTTCTCCAAGACGGCCGGTTGAGCCGCAAAGGTGGGTCCGGGGGACCTGGATCAAGCGCTGTGCGGCTTGGCGATTCCGGACAATCCGCGAGTCCTTGCCGGGATTCGTGGATCAGAAGACGCCGGAGTGTACCTCCTGGACGATGGCGCCGCGCTCATTCAGACCATAGACTTCTTTACACCTATTGTAGACGATCCGCGGATTTTCGGCAGGGCTGCCGCGGCCAACGCGCTGAGCGATGTTTACGCCATGGGCGGCCGGCCTGTGACCGCGATGAACGTGGTCTGCTTCCCGGTGAGCAAGCTGGGATTGGAGCCGCTCCGTGAGATCCTCGCCGGTGGCTTGGAAACGCTCACAGAGGCGAACGTGGCCCTGGTGGGCGGGCACAGCGTGGAGGATGCGGAGCCCAAGTATGGGCTGGCCGTGGCCGGGCTGGTTGATCCGGACCAGGTTATGAGGAACTCCAGCCTGCAACCCGGTGACCGCCTCATCTTGACCAAGGCGGTGGGGACGGGCCTGATCGCCACAGCGCTCAAGGCGTCTTTAGCCGGCCCGCTTGCAATCGACGCGATGGTTCGATCCATGTGCGCCTTGAACCGGCGAGCCTCAGAGGTGGCCGTTCGTTTCGGGGTAAGGTGTTGCACGGATGTGACCGGATTCGGCCTCGGGGGTCACCTTGTGGAAATGGCCCGAGCGTCCCATTGCCGGCTCAGGCTGAATTCGGCCGCGGTTCCGCTGCTTGAGGGCGCGCTGGATGCGGCGTCGACAGGGCTGGTCCCCGGCGGGGCCCACTCAAACCGAAAATTCTTTTCCACGTGGATTTCCTTCGAGAGAACGCTTTCGCCGGAAATGATCGATGTGATGTTTGACCCGCAGACTTCCGGAGGGCTCATACTGGGAATTCCATCGGCTCGGTCCCAAGAACTGAGAGACACGCTCCAGGAAGAAGGAGTGGAGATCGCGGCGGAAGTCGGCGAAGTCACGGAAACCCACCCGCAAGGCTTGGTTGAAATAGAGTAAGAGCGACCGCAAAGCCTGCGAGCGTCTGGAAGAGCACGCGGGGGGGCCCTTCTTGCGAAAAGGGCCGCCTTTCGCAGACCCCTCCCCAAGAACTCCTCATCTACCGAGGCCGCGCTCCCGAGATTCAGGCCATCACGCGTGATTGAGCATCCGAATCTGCTTCCAGAGCCCTGTCCGATATCTGGTACGGAAGACCAGCCCCAGAAGGATCACGTAGACCACGCTCCACGTCCAGGCGGTGGTCAAGCTCGCATCGAAGTAATGAATCAGCGCGTAGACAGGCGGGACAAAGACGAACCACGCGAGCAGCACTTGGGCCCACATCGCAAACCGTGTGTCCCCCGCGCCCTTGAGGGCTCCCGAATAGATGATGAACAGAGTATCGAACAGGCTATAGACTGCTACGAGCCTCAGAATGACCGCGCCTTTGGTCACGATCTCTTGGAAGCCTTCCTCCGAATGCGCCCCGGATCTGAAGAGTTCCAAGAACACCGCGGGGAAAAGGAGAAAGCACAACGCCATTACACCCATGTACGCCAACGCCAGGGTCAGGGCCGACCGAACGCTCTTTTCGGCAAGCTGCAATTTGTCTGCGCCGACGTACTGACCCACCATGGTGGCGGTGGCGATGGACATGCCCCACATAGGAAGAAAGGAGAGCATTTCTATGCTCACCACGATGTTGCTCACCGCGAGGTCTCGCTCTCCCAGCCTTCCCACCAATAGGACGAAGAGGGCAAAAGCGGCTACATCCAAGAAGAGCTGCAATCCAGCGGGAAGGCCGTACCGAATGATGAGCTGAAACAACCCCCGGTCCCACCGAAACTGACGACGGGTCTCGTACGCTTCTTGGTGGCGAGGCGCAAGGAAAAGATAGCCCCAGTACAAGACGGGGCATACTTGGCTGACGGCGGTGGCGATCCCCGCGCCTCGGATGCCCAGCTCCGGAAATCCCAGCTTCCCGAAGATGAGCACGTAAGCCAGGACCATGTTCACGCCGTTTGCCAGCGCGTTCCCCCAGAGAATGGTCCACGTCTTTCCTCTGCCGGAAAAGAAGGACGAGAGGGCCGCGTTCATCGGTAAGAAGAGCCCTCCCAGCATGAGCATGGTGTAATAGTCCTGTTCAAGCTCAATGAGTTTCTCACCATGCGCGCTCCAGGTAAAGATCCACCAGCCCACCGGAATGCACGCCAAAATGAACGGCGCAGACATAGCCGCAAAGAACACCCCTTGCCATACGGCCCGCGCGCACGCAGGCCGATCGCCGGCGCCGTGGAACTGGGCCACAATCGAGTTCACGTACTGGGCAGTCCCCATAAAGAGCGAACAGAGGGTGAAATAGGTAATTCCGGCCGGGCTTGCCGCGGCAACCGCAGCCTCGCTGTGCCACGCGAGGAAAAGGCGGTCCACGAAAAGCGTGAGCGTCAACGAACCGGTGGCAAGAATCAGTGGGCCGGCTATCTTTATCACTTCACGGCGCCCACCGGGCTCGTCCCGGAAATAGCGCGGCCGCGCAGTATCCGAGTTCCCCAATCCGAACGCGGCGCGGCGTTTGGGTGATTTTTCCGTTTCAAATGCTTTCACAGGGGAGTTCGTGGTTCAGTCTTCCTGATTTTTGCGTGAGAAAAGGGAGCGGATCGTGCTGACTGCGGAGGGCGTGCCTTTCGGCGGTTGTCCGTCTGCGCGGATCTCCGGGCGTTCTCGTTCCCGCGGGGTCTCGTCAATCTGTTCAATCACCTCCACTCCAACGTCCTGCACATAGGCGTGTCCCTCGGTCACCTCGGTTTCGTCGGTCAGGATGCCTTGGGCCCCCAGGGTGTCTCTCACGTCGCTATCGCAGGCGGGGCACTTCGCGAAAGGCAGAGGACTCGGATGCCCGCAGTGCGGACAGATATACAAATTCGCAAGAAACGCCGCTTCCTTGGCCTGGTCTCTCTGAACCGAAATCTCTTTTCGCCATTCCAGGTCTCGCGGCGAGATCACCTTCCGGTCCAGTAGGGCTTTGATCAGGCTGAGAAAGGCGCGCGGAGAAAGCTCATATTTTTCCCGAAGTTCCTGGTCAGCCATAGCGGACCGGAAGTCGGAAAGAAATGCTTGCGGAACTCGTCCGCGCTCTGGTGAGCTATTGTCCGACATGATGCTGTTGTCTGGTGATCGGAGGAAGAGGCTTGAAGCTTTGAGAGCGAGCCTCAGCCAGATCCTTCCATCGAGCGTCCGGGGTGTCGCGTGCGCTTTTCCAAGCGCTGAGAATTCCTCTCGCCGCGTCGCACGAGTTCTCTTCCCATGTGGTAAGACCTGCCCGGCCCAGGATCACGAGGTTTTCCCCGCTGTTGCCCATCCTGCGCACGGGCGCGGCAATGGCCGGGACTACTTGGACAGCGAGCTGTTCACCGCTTTCTTGAGTACGGGAGAGTACTTCCAGGTAACTACCTTTCTGGCGTCGAGGATCAGTTCTTCACCCGTCTGCGGATTACGACCTCTGCGGGAGTGCTTGGACTTGACCGTCCACTTGCCGAAGCCGGATATCATCACATCTTCTCCCGCTATCAATCTCTGCTTAATTATATCGAGCAGCTTCTCAACGATCTCGGTCGCCTCACCCTTCATAAAACCGCAGTCATCAGCGATTTTCTTGGCGATATCGGCTTTGGTGAGCGTCATGTATTCCCTCCCACGCAACTCGAATTCAAATTTCACGGCAGCGTTGTTTTATAACAGTCGTGCAAGAAAAATGCAAGAAACTTCTTAACCTAGTGCTTTTCACCCTCCGGGGGGCGCCGAGCAAGACCTGGTTGCCGATAAACCACGATGGTCTTCGTCAAGTCTACCGAATGCCGCCGGTCACGCGAGAAGACTCGACTCGCGCGTGTGACGCGGCCACGACTTTCCCGTGGGCGAGGTTCTGCGGTAACCCCTGTCTTACAAGGGCCTGCCTCAAGAGGTCGGCAACATCGTGAGGCTTGAACATGAACCTGAGACCGGATTTAAGACCAAATTGGTTGGCCGCTCGGAAATAGCGCCAGTACGGCCTGCGAAAACGGAAGTACTCGAAGAATAGAGCCGCTGCTCTTGAAAAGACCAGGATTCGCTCATCAAAACCCAGGAAGATTTCCGGCGCCTTGCGAGCCGCATCGATCATCTGCTCCACCGCCAAATCCAGATCCAAAGCTTGAGAAAGATACCAGAGAGGCTGGAGAGGATCCGCGTCGGCCGGGAAAAGACCCTCGCGAACGGCAACGTCCCATAGAACCGTCCGTGGATAGACCCGAACGCCGCTAAAGAAATGGGCCACATTGGTCACCCTGCGTCCCTTCTTCTGAAGGTGTGTGAGGGCAAAATCGAGCGATTCCTGTAAGGTTTTGTTAGTCTCACCTGGTCCCCCGATCATGAAGAACCACCATGCGGCAAACTCGGTCCGACCGATTGCCTCCGCTGCTCGCATCACATCGTCCTGCGTGAACCCTTTTTGGTAGTTCTTGAGCATCGCGGGCGAGGCGGATTCGGGCGTGATCATGAAAGAGCGGAATCCCGCTCGCCACATGAGATCCAGATACTCGGAGTCAAGGCTCTTGGGACTCACGCCCATGGCGGTGAAGTGGGCTTTCCAGGGTCGCCGTATGATCTCCTCGAGGATGCGAACAGAGTGTTCCAGGGGTTCATTGAAGACCGAATCGACGAACTCGAAAGTATGGGGCCGATACTTGAGAACAGCCTCCTCTACTTCATCCACCACATCCTTTGAGGACCTGAGACGGAGTCGATTCCCTTCAAGGGCCTGATTGTACGTGCAGTAGACGCAATTCTGGGCGCATCCTCGCTTGGTTTGCAGATTGTAGCTGCCGCCTATCTTCTGGTAGCCCCGCATGTCGAGCCAGCGGCCCAAGTCAGGGTTACCCCACGAGAATCGCCCCATTTGGGGCGGTGTGAGGTGGAATAGTCCGTCTCGCATCATTCCCACGCCGGGAACGGCATCAGGAGAACGGCCGTTCCCGAGCGACGTCAAGAGTCGAGGAAAGCTCTCCTCGCCGTCGGAAACCACCACATAGTCCGCGGCCATATGTCTCAGAATTTGCTCCGGGACCAGACTTGCCCCCGACCCTCCAACGACGAGCGGCGCGTCGGTGATTCTCCGTATATGGTTCGCCATCTCTATTGCTTCGGGAATATAGAGCACTTGGTGCAACATATTCACGTTGTCTATGTTCCGGACCGATAGGCCGATCACATCAGGAGAAAACCCTGCAATTGTCCGTTTGAGGTCTCGCTCCAGGCGCTTGGAAAAGCAGAGGTCCAGCACGTGGACTTCGTGCCCGTCTTTCTCACTGGCCTCCGCCACATAGCACAGCCCCAGAGGAGGCGCTGCAAGCAGGTCTTTCTTCGTGTTGGTATTAATGAGGAGAACTTTCATAGCATCTCTCCCGCCTTGCGGCCATGTGCCGCCCGAGGAGAAGGCTTAGGACCCAATTCATAGCGCCGGCAACGACACAGCGCACACTGAAAGCCAGTATGCGTCTTCTTGCGTGGCACGCGCGGGCAGCCCTCCCCTGGGGGCGCGTACACGGCGGTCCTGAGAGGAAGGTATTAATTGCACCGACAATAAGAAATGATTTGCGCGCCGTGATGTCAATGTCACCCGAAGGTCCAGGGGATCAAGGAGATGAAAGCCGCAACCAAGGGCCTTAACCGCCGCTTCTTTGGCGCTCCAGATCAGAGCGGCCGCTTGAGAGCTCGTTCCGCCCATGCGTTCTCGTATCCGGCCCAGCTCTTCATCATAAAAAGCTCGCGCGAAAGGGTACGTGCTGTGGAACTCACGCTTCTCCGCCACGTCGATGCCCACGGAGTAACGGGGAAGTCCCAGCGCAGCCCAGATTCTCCCCCGTCCGTGAGTAAAGGATACCGAAAGCGAGTCTGTCCCGTCCACCAGCAGGCGCGGCTTTCCCAGAGGCCCGGAGGTTACCTCAATATCATGGGCCGAATCGGCGCCCAGGATTTCGAAAAGTTCCTCGGAGGCAGAAAGCTCGCCCAGCGCCCGAAAAAGGCGCTCAACGAGCAAACGATGGATTTCGGACCTCTTGCCCCGTACGTCGTCACGGGGTGTCTCCCGCTCGGAACAATAAAGCGCCAAGCCCTGCCCATCCTCATCGCGCACCAGCGTGACTGTGGAGTCCGGTTGCCGCTCTGAAAATATCGATTCACCGCACGTGTGTGACGGCGCGTGCGCAGAACGGCTCTGGCCCTCACTCTCCGCTGGAAGGAAGTGCGCATGGTTCATGGATGAAGTCTCCAAGCCTCTGCGTCCCCGCGCATACTTCTTTTCAAGATACACGGAAGCTCGCCATTCTACAACTCATCTCAGAGCGGGATAATGGCCGATTTGCCGCAGACGGCGCAGAGACGCGCTCAGTTGCGCCGGATAATGGGGCCTCATAAATCAATTCCCCGGCCTCAAAACCGCCCTGTTCACGGCGATCGTTTATCAGCAATTACAGTGGCTCCAATGGGCCTCATCATGCCGAGAACCAGCGCATCACCATGTCATGCGCCGTCATGACGGTCTTTCCGTCCCGATCCACACCACGGGCCGCCCATGTGATGCCCTCATCGGTCCGGCCGCTGATGCGAGCTTCGACGGTGATCACTTCGTCTTCCAAGCATTGTCGGAATATGTCGATGCGTCCTATCCTAAAAGGAATCATGGAGCGCTGTTCGTTCTGGTCCCTCATGATCACGTAGAAGTTCGCCACCTGCATGAGCGCTTCCAGGAGATACGGCGAGAACTGGTAACGAGTCATGCGCGGCGGCGCAAAATCCTCCGTAACGCGGTAGGTTATCCGGCCGCGCACCGCGTCGGGGCCGGAGCCGTGTATCTCTTCCATGAGGCGGTATCGTCCCTGCATGTCCGTGCGGTCGCTGTACCATCTCAGCACCTCGTCGTGCAGCATAGGTCGGCTGTCAAGATCGCCGTCCGTGACAGGGAATCCCGGCATCCGTTCAGGGGGCCCAACCGGGCGGGCGCCGAGGGCCACTTGGGCTCGGTAATTCGCATTCACTCGGTCCATGAGCCGGCCTGAGGGTGAAATCTCTCGCGAAGATAGCGAGACTCCGCAGATAATCCGCCCATTCGCCAAAGATTCTCGTCGACACGTGATCTCCGATTCGCGCTCCACTCCAGGAGGACACGTTATGATGTCCAGGAAGCGAGCATCTCTGATTCCAAGCACATGCAACGAGGGGTACAGAATCTTAGAGCATTCCATGAAAGTCTCTAAGGCCATAATAGCCGACACCAGGGGATACTTAAGGAACTTGAACGGCTTATGATCTGCGATCCAAGGATCGCGCTCCTGAGAGAAAGTCCTGGTTGCCCGTAGCTCGCCTGTGCGCAGGTCCAGACCGGTCACCGCGTCGATGAGCGGGAAGTCGTTCCGCTCAAAGGTAACGCAGGCCAAGTCCATCGCATCCGGCTTAGGTGTGGGCGGCGACATCTGCAAGCGCACCGTGGGCAGATCCGGCAGACTTCGCATGAACATTACCCACGCGTCATCTTTCGGCCCCAGGGTTAGTTCCCTCGTGAAGAGGCACGCAAGCTCTTCCGCATGTATGTAGGCCGCGTTTACCCTTTTCATGAAAGCCCGGACTTCTTCGTTCTCCGCCATGCCCGCGCCTTCTATGGGCGAGAGCATCAGGGCGCGCCAGAAGACCTCGTCATGTTGCGAGCGCAGATGATCGACCAAAGCAGACATGATGCGGTTACCGGCCGAGTAGTTTACTTGCCCGGGGTTGCCCTGAATCGCTGCGCCGGAAGAAAGACAGACGAAGAAACGCAGCCCCGCGGGCCGTGCGGCCTGGAAGAGATTCCACGCCCCGAGGAACTTCACGGCGGTCACACGGGCAAAGTCTTCCGTGGACATCTGTCTGAGGAAGTTGTCCCTGAGCAAGCCCGCTCCATGAATGATTCCGTCAATCCGGCCGTGCCTTTTCACAATGGCGCCCATTACCTGGGCGACTCTTTGGGGATCCGCCACGTCACAGGTATAGTATGAGGCGTCAGCGCCGAGTCCGCGCAGCTCTTCCACAAACCGGATGATCTCCACGGTTTTGGCCACATTAGCCATCTCGCGATCCAAACCCTCGGGCGAGATCCCCGGCTTTGCCTGCTTGACCATCCGCGTTACCGCGTCCGGATCGAGTTCTGTCGAGTTCACCAATTCTCGGAAATCAATATCCGGGTCGAGGGTGGAGCGTCCAAGAAAGACCATGCGGCAGCCAAACGGAACAAGGCTGCGAGCCAGGTACGACGTCACTCCGTACCCTCCGCCCGAAATCACCACAACACTCTCCGGGCCAAGCTCAACAGATTGGGCGCGGCCCATGACGAGCGGTTCGACACGACCCTCTGTGGTGAAAGCCTCCCCGCCGTGATAAATGAACTCCACCACCTTGCGGCTTCTGTCCAATGCGCCGCGAATTGCAGACCGCAGGTCGGTCTTTTCGTCCACTCGCATCGTGCGGAACTGGACCGAAGAGAACTCATGAGCCAGACTCAGGAACATTCCCAGCACACCTTCCGCCAGCACCCGCCCGATTCCTTCTGGGTGCTCGGTCCGATGGATGAGCAAACAGAACTTTCTCGCCGGTGATTCCAGGAAGATCTTCAGCAGCCGGAAGAAGCCGGTCAGGATGCGTGAAAGATCTTCTGGTTCATGCTTCTTGCTTTCGAAGACGTCGTCAATGATGAAGACCGTTCCCGCGAGCGATTCCACTTCCCGCAAGCGGTTCTCCGCTTCGGCTGCGCCCGCTTCGGTAGCGAGATCGCAACACTCATCGCGGGCCTCGCCCGCTTCGCCGAATGCGGAGAGCACCAGGTTCACTCCATAGTCCCTGCGAAACACCTCGGCTACCCGCCGCCGCAATCCTGTCCCACCCTCGGCGGAGTACACCACCACGGACTCCAGGGTGTCCAACTCGACCGGTTGGGAATTCCCCTCCTCCAGCGGAACTTCACGGAAGACGAGTCGCTTGATTGGTTCCTGCTCCGGCGAAGTAGTGGTCCGTTGAGTGGGCTCTGTTGCGGAAACAGCTCCCTCTGCGCGGGCGCCTGAGAGATCGACGGGAGTTTCCGCGGCGGCGCGAGCCGCAATTCCCTGTTTTCTGGCCAGAACCGCGGAGATGGTGTCCGCGACCTCTCTGATAGTCCGCACATCCATAAATTGCTCAAGTTCGATCTTAATGCTGAAGTGATTTTCCACCGCGTCCATGATTACGGGCAGACGACTTGATCGAATGGACAGATCTTCTCGCAGATCCATATCGGGTTCGATTTCGTCACGCTCGTACCCGGTTGCTTCCATGATGATGCGAATCACAGCCTCGGTGACGTCTTCTCCCTCGGAAGGCGCTTGCGGAAGGGCCGCGGTCGGAACCGCCGGCGCAGCGGCGATGGGAGCCGCGGCGACGGAGGCCAAAGGCATAGTCGGGATCGCAGGCGTAGACGGAGTCGTCATACCCGGCAGCACCGTTCTGAGGACCGTCTCGAGCTTTTCTTCGCTAAAATTCGGGTCCACCTCACGGCGAATCGCGGCCAAGATGCTCGGTTTCAGGAAACGGCCGAATGTTTCCATCAGAAAGGAGTTGATCTCACGCTGCACGACCCACTCTATGGCCCCGGGCGCGCCCGTGGACCGCGCCGTGGCCGCGGTGCGCTGAGCCGCAGGCGGGGCCGAGCTCGTGTCCGGCCGACTCTCTTTTCCCGCAAACGCGACGAACTTAGGTTGAGTCTTGGGCTTGAGTGCGCCCCTCGCGTAAAGCTGGGCCAACGAGGTCCGATAGATAAGGCTCTCCGCGGACGGAAGACAGGTCTGGAGGCAGTCCGCATCCGGGTTGCCGTCTGAAATGAGGTTGCTCAGAATGTCCCGCGGCCCCACTTCCACAAAGAGCCTGACACCATAGTCGTCCCAGAGCGTCCGCGCGTTCTGCATCCAATGGACCGGAGATTCCAGATGAGCCATCACGATCTTCTTGATCTCTATTGAATCGTCCGGGAAGGGTAGCATGGTGGTGTTGGAGATCACGGGGATCTTTGGAGCATGAAATGGGATGCCTGCTATGAATTCTTCCAGTTCGTCGTGGATACAGGCCATAATCGGCGAATGGAAAGCCATGCTGACCCGCAATTTGGTCCGGCGATATCCCTCGGCCTTGAGTTCTTCGCCCAGGGCGGTGACCGCTTCCGTGTCGCCTCCCAGGACCACCTGGTTCGGCGAGTTGATATTGGTGACATAGACCTTATCCAGATCCCGGAGCCTCTCCTGGAGATAATCCAGCGGCGCATCCACCGCCATCATGATGCCGGGGTCCGCGTTCATTTCGCAGGCCTTATCCATACAGAGGGCCCGCTTGTTCACGATACGGAAACCGTCTTGGTACGAGTAGACATCTGCTATACAGAGCGCAGTTAACTCGCCCAGACTGTGACCCGCCATCGCCGCCGGCCGAATGCCCAAGGAAATGAGATACCGGGCCATGGCGTATTCCATGGTGAAGAGGGCCGGCTGTTGCCATCTGGTCTTTTGCAGGTCTTCTTCCCGATCGTGGAACAACAGCCGCAAGATGTCGAAATCCGCCACCTCGGCGATGCGATCCATCCAATCCCGGATGACCGGGAAAATCTCGTACAGCTCGTGAGCCATTCCCGCGTAGTGGGATCCTTGACCGGGAAAGACCAGCGCCAACGGAGGCGGCGCGCCCTCTGCAAGTCCTATGTGGATTCCCTGACGCGCCAGGGCTCGAATACGCTTGACCGGCGCTGGGCCGCCGTTTCCCATCGCTTCGGCCTTCTCCACCAGCTCCAAAGCGAGCGGCTCGTCATCAGCGACCACACCCATGCGGTAGGTCTTGTGGCCGATTTCAGTAGTGTACAAATGCAGACCGCGCGGCAAGTCCGCTTCCTGGCTTTCCTGCCGAGCCGCGGCCTCGGGTTGAGGAATGGAAACCAGCGCTGTGTCCTGATCCTCGGTTGACTCCTCCACCTGGAGCACGTAGTTGGATCCGCCAAACCCGAACGCGTTCACCTGGAAGCGTCTTGGTTTCCCGTCGCGGGCTTTCCACTCGGTCAGCCCGGTGGCCACCGAGATTCCCGACCCGTCCAGTTCCATGTCCGGATCGGGGGTCTGATAATTGATGCTTGGAGGAAGCGCCTTGTCTTTCATCGCCATCACACCGCGGATCAGGCTGTTGACGCCCGAAGCCCCCAAGGTATGACCGATCTGCGACTTGAACGAAGTCAGCGCGACCGGCCGGCCGGGGCCGTAGAACTTCCTGAGCGCGTGGACTTCCTCCACATCGCCCTGCCGCGTGCTGGTCGCGTGGCATTCCACCAGATCGACCCCTTCCGGACCGTACGGCGCGTCCGCGAACGATGCGGCGATCGCTATTTCCTGCGTGATCCGGGAAGACTCCACCATGCCCAGATGATTGTTGCTCGCGCCCATAGCGGTGATGTACGCGTGGATCCTCGCGCCTCTGCTTCGGGCCACGGATTCACGCTCGATGACGATCATGCCGCCGCCTTCCCCCAGGACCATACCGTCACGGTCCGCGTCGAACGGCCGGCTTACCTCATGCGCTGCCCGGTCCACCCCTGAGAGTCCCGCGAGCGCGCCCAAAGCCGAGAACTCCAGGAAGTGCATGGGGGTGAGGCTCTCTTCCGCGCCTCCTATGACGGCCGCGTCAATTATGCCGTTTCGGATCATCTGGTATGCGCTGTAGAGCGCGACAAGCGCGGTTGCGCACGCGGCGGAAACCGCAAAACTGGGTCCCTGGAAGCCGTACTTATTGCAGATGAATCCTGCCGCCGCGCAATTGAGCCTGCCCAGAAGGGTGGTGTCGTCGATGACGATCCGTCCGGATTTCACGGCTGCGGCCACCGCTTCCTCCGCATCAGGACCCAGCGGGATCGCGCTCTTCATCGCAGAGACAAGCTCTTTGGTCCTGCCTCGAATAATTACGTCCTGGAGTGTCGCCGCGGCCTCGCCGGAGTTCTGGGAAATCAGCACCGCGATACGCTCTTTGGGTATGTCCGAATCAAGAATGCCCGAAGCTTCCACGGCCTGTTTGGCAAGCCACATGGTTACTTTGGTCGAATCGGTCATGGTCCTGAAGTCCTGTGGCGGTATGCCCAGGTCTTTCCGAGAAACCTCGATGCGCTGGAACGCTCCCACCTTGCAGTAGGTCTTCTCAGGAGTGCGGGGGCGGGGATCAAAGTAGAGCTGATGGTCCCACTTTTCGAGAGGCACGGGAACGATACCGCAGCGCAGGGCTTTACTGGCTGCCCATACTTCTTCGGGACTGGCGCCCAGCGAATTGACGATGCTCATCCCGGTTATGGCAATGCGTTCCTGTTGCGGAACATGGATCGCGGTTTTCCTCACACCAAGTCCCACGGCGGCCGGCCGACCGCGGCCCGCTTCAGGCATTTCACGGGGGCCGAACACCTTTCTTACCGGCCCTTGGAAGGGGAGGCCCGCGGGCAGAGGCGCGTCCGCAAGATCCCGGTGAAGTTCCTCCAGTGAGCGAATTCGGCTCAAGACCCCGGCGGAAGCCCCTGTCATGAACTGGCCCTTTTCCATACAAGACTGCTCGTCCAGTGGCCGGCCACCGGGACCTTCGATCCCTCTGGCCGCGATGAGCAGGCTGCCCGCAGTAAGCTGCTCAATCTTGTGCCGGAATGACGATTCATCCTCCGATCCGGCCGCGAAGTCGCGCTCCAGGCTACAGACGGCCTCGATGCGCGGGGTCCTCAACGAACGGACCCTGAGGCCGGTCCCCTCTCCGGTAAGCACTGACGATCCCGGGCCGGCCTCCAGTATCATGCGTCGATACAGCTCGCTGAGCGCTCCGGTCTCCACGATTTCACGGGTGGTGAGGTAGCAGGTTCCCATCTGCACCGCGTCCGCGCCCAGCATCGCAGCCATGAAAGCAGTCTCTCGATTGCAGATCCCCCCGGCCAGTATCACGCGGCGGCCTTGGCATAGTTCGGGCTCGCGATTCCTCAGGTCAACGACCATCTGGGCGAGGGTTAGGGTCGAGTGTTCGCCGACATGGCCGCCCGCCTCATTTCCCTCGCAGATCACGTACCGGACGCCGACGTCGAACGCGAGTTTGAGCAACTCCTCATTGGGCGCGATATAGATGACTTCGATGCCGCTTTCTAGAAGCTCACGGGCATGGGAGGGCTCCCCCGCGGCGATAACCGCGAAGCGAGGTTCTTCCGCGCGTATCCATGCAAGTTGCTGCTCGCGGAAAGGGTTTTCCTGGAGCGTGATCACGTTGACCGCATAGGGTCGCTCCCCCATAACTTCACGCACGCGACCGAGTTTTTCCTCAAGCAAACGACTATCCATGAGCCCGAGAGCCAGGGTCGGCAGGGCTCCAGCGTCAGCGACCTTCGCGGCAAATTCGGGCACATCGGTGATCCAGGACATGGCCCCCTGGATAAACGGGTACCGCGTCCCCATCTCCTTAGCCACCGGGCTGTCGGAGAACGCCTTCTCCTTCTCGCCTGCTCGACCGCACGCTGTTTCGATCTCCCTGATGAAGCGATCGATGGCCTGTTCCGTGCTCGAACCGAAGCGACGGACAAAGGATTGGGCAAATGCGGCTTCCACTCCCAACGCGAGCAACTCGTCGCGCGAGAAATGACTCTCCAACGGGTCGATCGCGGCCTCTTCAATCCGGTGGGCAAAGAAACGCCGCTGTTCGTCTCGGATCTCGGCCCCGCACAGGGAGCCGGCAAACTCTCGCAGCTCCTTGACTGCTCTCGAATTCCCCTTATTAAAAAGCCGACAAGGGACCTGGAGGTTGAGCCCGGTCAAGTCCATATGCTCCGGTCGGAGCTTGCTGATGCGATCTCGCGCCTCATCTCCGAGCGAAATCAAATCCGTTAACCAATGGACGCTTTCAAAGACCACTCCGGCCGCGCCCGCGGCAAGAAACGCGGCGGCAGCCTCGGGGGTGGCGATGCCGCCCCAGGTCACCACGTTGCGCCGGCGGTCTGCGTTGAGGAGTTCCACCCGCACCGCTTCGTACAGGGTGAAAAGGTTCTCGCCGCTCACGAAGCCCGCGGCCTCGGAGCCCTTCAGAGCGATGTCCTGTACTTGGGGATATTCATGAATCACGCGGCGGATCAGGCCAAGATCGCTCACCACGGGAATACAGCGGAGACGGGGGGCCAGTTCCACCATTCTGTCAAGGCACACTCCCGGATCCTTGTCCAAGAGAACAGGATGGAGTTCTACCCAGACCGTGTTGATGCCGGTTTCCGACAGAAGTTCTTCCAGCTTGGCGTCGAGCAAGGTTCGGGGTGAAACCTTAACGTGCGCGGTCTCGTCCGATGCGTCCGCTTTCAGGAGAGCAGCGGCCATAGCCGGCGGGTCCGTTCGGGTCAGGTCAAAGACCGCTCGCGCGGCGGTGCGTCGGGCCACCTCGACAACCGAAGAAGCAATATCCTGGTGGCGCCAGACAAAGGCGATCAAGGGAAATTCACGCTCCTGCAACATTTGAAACCTCGAACTCCACGTCATAAATCAAACTTTTAATATAGCACATTGAGCGAAAGGGTTAAGCTAAAACGACAGCGCCTCCTCATGTGAGCGAACAAGACGGATTTACCCGAGAGGGAGAAGGTGGTATTGTTATAGGTTATCCGACTCGGCCGGCCGCAGTGCGCGGGTCTCTACGCGGGCACGGTCTCACGAGTGGCGATTTTCGAGAGGTGATTGAAATCATTATGAATAGACCAATGAAGGTTTTGCTTACGGGAGGCACTGGATTTCTGGGAGAGTATCTTCTCGCCGACCTCCTGGAACGAGGACACGTCGTCTGGGCGCTCTATCGCAGCGAATCTCGGAAGCTGGACACCATCAGGTTCCTGAGCAGCCTTGGACTGCCGAGGAGCGCGGACAGTCTCCACTGGTTCAAGGGCGAGCTCCTTGAGGCCGACCAGAAGTGGGATGAATGGCGCCGCGAATACGAGGGACTGGATGAGGTGGACAATCTCCTCCACAGCGCCGCGTCCACTCGGCACTATATGGACGAGAACGGCGAGCCCCTCAAGACCAATGTGGGCAGCGCCAAGGTGCTCAAAGGGCTGGTAGAGCTCCATCCCATGAACGTCCACTTGGTCAGCACCGCGTACGTCTGCGGATTCGTGCCCAATGAGAGGGTCTATGAGAAGCACAACCCTCGGGGCGATTTCGTCAACGTGTACGAAGAGAGCAAGTGGGAAGCGGAACAAATCTGGAAGGACCGGGCCACGGTGTTACGACCCAGCATAATCGTGGGGCATTCCGAGACAGGGCGGTGCACGTCCTTCACCGGGTGGTACTATCTTTTTCAGGCGGTTCACCTGCTGGACAGGCTTTCCAGGGAAGCTACCGACTATGACAGGCACAACCTCAACATTAATGTCCCTGCGAGCCCCGTCGGCGCGGCCAACATAATCCCGGTCGATTACGTGTCAAAAGCCGCGGTGCGCATCATCGAGAACGCGAAAAACCATAACAAGGTGTTCCACCTCACCCATCCCGACCCGCCCACGCACCAGGCGACCCTGGATCTCATTTGCAAGAAGTTCGACATCGGCGGGATCAACTTCGCGGGCGAGGGCGCGCCGTTTACCCAGCCTCGAAACAGAATCGAGCGAATGGTCTGGCGCCAAATGCAGACGATTCTTTTCTACTTTTCCAACAACCCCATATTCGACCGTTCCAACACCGACCGCGCGCTGGCCGACTACCCGGTCCCTCCCATGACCGACGAAGTCATCCACCGTGTCATTGATTACGCTATAGAAAAGGACTGGGGCCAAGCAGGCGCGTGAAGAAGAAGCTCGAAGCGTTACCGACCATGGAGCTCGCGATCAGTCTTGCCTTTGCGTCCCCGACTGCCCTCGATAACCAACGGGCCTCCTCTTCGCATCACCCTGCCGCGTAGAGGTCCGCGGGACGGCCAACCGTTGGAAGACCGCTTACCGCCGGGGGCGGGCCGTTCCTGGGGAATCAGTCCATGCGCTTGGGCTCTCCGGGGACGCTGAATCAGGCTTGGCCGCCGGATCATCCGTCGGCCTTGAGCGTTCACCCTCGGTTCTGCGGCTGCGCCCCCAACCGGTATTCTTATCCCCCGTCCCGGGCGCATCAGTCCATGCGCTTGGGCCCGCAGGTGCGCTCGAATCAGGCTTGGAGGTCGGCGACCGACTCTCGATCTCGCTTTGGTCTCTACCTCTACGCCCCCAACCCATACTACCGGAAAACCAGGGCGCGCCCTGTTCATGCAAGTCCCTTACACTCTCGGCGCTACCCTCTTTTTTGGACGGGGCCTCGCTTTGGCTCCCTGAAGTTACCTCCGCCCCAGCCTTGGGCGCAGAGGTGGGCTTTGCGGCGGCCGGCTTCGGGGCCGGTTCGCGGCTGCTTTCTTTAGCTTGCTCGGCTTCGGCCGCGGGTTTGACTTTTCCAGGGGCCACTGTGTCCATAGGTGTTGCTTGAGCAACCAAGCGAATCTTCTCGGTCTCGAATGTCTTACCCTGGGCTGCTTCGGGGATAGTCAAGAGGATCGCCTCGTTCTTGTACCCCTTTTTCTCGAATTCCAGCGCGTGCGGCGCCTGCACCTGCATGGCCCTCACGACCAGCCTGCCGTCGCGGCCGGTGGTCCCAAGGTACTGACCGCCCAGCTTCACCGTCACGTGTTCCGGTTCCGTCAGGATCTCCAATGTGGCAAGCGCGGGTTCAAGCTTCACGCTCTTCTTCATTTGGAGGTTCTCCGGCGACAAAGTGAGAGGTTCCAGACTTGCTTCTCGCCAACCCTTCTTCTTGATCCTCACGCTTATTGGTTTGTCAATGGGAAGATCTTCGAGTCGGAAGATCCCGAGCTTGTCGGTCTCACCTGCCGGCTTCCCCGCAACGTATACTTCCGCGGGCGCGGGATCCACTGCCAACTCGAGCGAGCCACGGGCAGGCGCGAGTTTGACATGGGCGCCTTTCACGTGCAGCTTGTCCGCGGTGATGACGATCGGGCCGACACTTGCTTCGAGCCACCCCTGCTTCTTGACTCTGATGGACAACTCCTGCCCAAGGGGAAGATCCCCCAGAACGAACGAGCCATCCTTCTTTGACTTCCCCGCCAACTTGTCTCCCACGTACACTTCCGCTTCAGGCGGGTCGGTCAACAGGTCCAGTGTCCCGACTGCGCGTTTAAGCTCCACCTTCCTCCCGGAAACATGGGGCTTGTCCGGAGTAAGCGTAAGAGGCTCAAGGCTTGCTTCCAGCCAACCCTCCTTCTTGACCTTGATGGAAAGTTTCTTTCCGAAAGGAAGTTCATTCAGGGCCAAGCTCCCTTGCTGGTCTGTTCGACCTACGGGCTTGCCGTCCAGGAAAACGTCCGATCCGGGCGGCTCGGTAATAAGCGTGATCGATCCGAGGATTTGCTTGAGCTTCACCCGTTTCCCATCCACCTGCGGCCGGTCTTGCGGGATGGTGATCGGACCGATGCTCGCTTCCTGCCAGCCCTGTTTCTTGACCGTGACGGAGAGCGGTTCTCCAAGCGGGAGGTTCTCCAGCCGGATCGCGCCGGTCCCGTCAGTGGCCCCAACCAGCCGATTCCCCACATAAACGTCTGCGCCGGGCGGGTCGGTAACCAGGTCGAGAATACCGCCCGCGGGCTGAAGCTTTACATACTGCCCCGTGACATGAAGCGAGTCCCGTGAGAACGTGACAGGGGCTATGCTCGCCTCTTTCCAGCCCTTTTTCATGATCTTCACCGGTAGCGGCCTCCCCAGAGGCAGATGCTTCACCACCAAAGACCCGTCCGCCTCGGTCTGACCCACCAGCTTTCCACTCACATAGACCTCCGCGCCCGGCGGATCGGTCAAGATCTCCAGCACCGTCGGCGGCCGTGAAGCGAAAGCGGCCGACACCGACAGAGGAAACACCCCCTCCACGGAACCGGTGAACTGGGGATGCTGAGCGCCTCCGGTGGCTGCTCTCGTCTTGTCGTACACGAAGTCGTACGCTTCCTTGACGCTGATGACCCCGTCACCGTCCTTGTCAGCCGCGCCCTTTAATCCCTCGATGAGGAAATGCGTGAACACGCCGTTGTCCATGCGGCTGCCTTCAAGAGAATACTCATCGGGCCTGCTGGACGTTATGATCACTCGACCGCTGGAGGACGTGAAATCCCGGAGGAACAACCTCAGAGGTATGACCGAGCTCCTCGCCTGCCAGTCTGTGAATCCCCCGGAGTGACACGCATCCGCGATCATGACCACTCGGGGGCAGTCCAAGTTGCGCAGGAAGCGCAAGCCGGTCATGTTGAGCGCGGTTACTTCGAGATATTCCGGGTCCGCATCATGGGTAAGGAAAAAGAACTCTCCCGGACGTTTCGGATCCACAGCGCCATGCCCGCTGAAGAACAAGACGATCGTGTCATCTTTCCCGGCTTGACGAAGCTCGTAAAAGAGGTGCTTCTCGATTTCGCTTTTGCTCGCGCTTTCATTGGCTCTGAGGAAGACATGGGCCGCTCGAAAAAGATCCCTTTGGGTTTCTATGAATTTGGCAAAGTCCGTCGCATCCTTGGCCGCGAGTTTCAGTGACGGGATCTTGGCGTTCTTGTACTTGGCGACACCGACGATGACAGCATACAGATCGCCGTTAGGGAGGGACGGAACTCCCGATAGAGCGGTTTCCGTCGACTGTTTAGCGCCTCGACTCGCCCGATCTGAATCCGCCGCAACGCCAACGGCAGGCTGTAGAGCCATGACCAGCGCGAAGATCGCCACAACCAGCACACCACCTGTGTCGATCAACCCACCGGAGGAACTGCCCGCGTGGCGGGTCCACACCGCGCGCAACAAACCGAATCCGGCGCCCATTGCAGGATGATTACCACTGCATCTTATCTCTTCGATGAGCTTGGACATTGTCATGCCCTCTTCACCTAGTTTTCTTGCTGCTCATTCAATCTCGGCTCGGGCCGGAACTGCCGAAGTCATCCGCCGCGTTATCGATTACGCCATAGAAAAGGACTGGGGTCAGGCCGGCGGGCGAGGAACAAACTCAACGCGTTACCGATTTTCTTGGAGATCGCGTTCAGACTGGCCTCTGCGCCCCCAGCCGCCGCCGGCCGAAGGATGGCCACCCGCCTTAATATTCTCGAAAGTGCTCCCACGGAGCGTTTGAGGTTGGGCCTCTGAGGCACCCTCCGCGGCGGCGTCCTGAGCACTCGGCTTAGCGGCCGCCGGCTTAGAAATCGGTTCCCTGGTGTCTTCCCTGGCGCGCTCGGGCGTGGGGCTGGGTTTGGCTACCTGGGTCTCGCGAGTAAGGACCACTTTTCCGCCGAACTCGTAGACGCTTCCTTCACTTCCAGGAGGAACCATGATGGAGATGGTTTTTGTCCTGAATCCGTTCTTTTCGAACTCGACCTGAATAGGAACAGCCACTTTAACGTCGTTGATCGTCACAGATCCCTTCTTGTCTGTGGCGCCTGCGGCTTGCCCGTTGATCTTTATGATCACCTCACCCGGCTCCGTGCTCATCTGCAAAGACGCTATGGCAGCTTGAAGCTTGATCAGTCCGCTCTTTATGTTTGACTGATTGCCGGTGAAATAGAACGGTCCCACTACCTTTTCCAGCCAGCCGTCCTTTCGGAATGTCACCGCAATGGGCGTGTCCATGGGGAGGTACTTGATGTGCAGATGACCATCCTCGGATGTTCGGCCTACCATCTTGTTGTCGATATGGATGTTTACTCCGCCCGGATCTGTTTGCAATTCCAGCACGGTCGCGGCACGCGGGACGTACCCGGAAGTGACCGGCGGCCGCTTATCCAGACTCGCGACAGCGGCAAGAGGGAAAAGCCCTTCCACGATCCCTTCAAACTGCGGATGCTGAGCGCCTTTGGTCTTATCTTTGGTTTGAGAGTATACATAGTTGTACGCTTCATTGATCGTGACGATGCCGTCAGAGTCCTGGTCTCCCTTACCCTTCAGGGCTTCGATGAAGAAATGGGTAAAAACCCCGTTTTGGAGATCGGACATCTCCAGCGAAAACTGGTCCGGCCGGCTTGAGCTTATCACCACTTTCCCCGATGACGCGGTGAAATCCCTCACGAAGTTATTGTAGTTCGCGACTGCCTTGGCCCCTTCTTTGGAAAAGCCTCCCGCATGGCAGGAATCTGCGATAAGCACGACCCGCGGGCATTCAAGTCCCTTGAGAAACCGGAGGCCGGACATATTGAGACTCGTCACCTCAAGGTACTGCGGGTCCGCCTCATGGGAAAGGAAGAAGAACTCGCTGGGCCGAAACGGGTCCACGGCGCCGTGGCCGCTGAGAAAGATGAGTATGGTGTCATTCTTCCCTGCCTTACGCAGGTCGTAGTATAGATACTTTTCCAGTTCGGCTTTTGTCGCCTGCTCGTCCACAAGGAGCTTCACGTTGGTCTTCTTGAAGAGGTGTTTCTGGGCTTCGAGCAGACTTGCAAAGTCCCGAGCATCCTTGGCAGGGAACTTCAACGCGGGAATAGAAGGGGTCTTGTAGTTCCCGATGCCCACAAAGAGCCCGTACAGCTCTCCTGGCGCATGCCCGGGAATGGCGATGACATCCTGGTCAGTCCGGCTCTCCTGGCTCGCAAAGACACCCTGAAAGGTAAACAGGATAAAGAACACCAAAAGGACGGGCAAGGCTGTCCCATAGCCCCCCCCGTACGCGCGCGGATTTTGATTGCCGATAACGACGGATCTAGGCTCGGACATCCGGACGCCCCCCTTTGTTTGGCCATCCGTTGATCGGGCAGGTCTAGGCTTGGGATCTATGTGCGACCGTTGGGAAGCTCACGAGCATCAAGAGAAACGATTTCAGCTCGAAGAAATAGCCCGATGAACTCCCCGCCAAAAGATCGAGAATCGCAAGAAACTACATTTAACGCTGATTATAGGGTACTCTCGCAGGATCTATTCTGTCAAGCGCAATGCTTTGCCACGCAATTGCCCTTGACGCGCCTGGGAGAACGAGATTATCATACACAGTTTGATCATGCCGCCCATAGATTGTTATGCAAAAGGAGGCCCTTGATGCCGAGGGGAACGTATCTCTTTTCTTCTGAATCGGTGACTGAAGGTCATCCCGACAAGATTGCGGACAGGATTTCGGACTCGGTGCTCGATGCCATGCTGGAGCAGGATCCGAAGTCCCGCGTGGCGTGCGAAGCCTTGGTGACCACCGGCATGGTAATGGTGGCGGGAGAAATCACCAGCAGAGCGGCGGTGGACGTTCCGGAACTCGTGAGAGAGACCATCAGATCCATCGGTTACACCAGCTCCGCGATGGGTTTCGACGCAGACACCTGCGCGGTCCTGGTAGCTCTCGATAAACAATCCCCGGACATTTCCATGGGCGTGTCGAGCGGTGAAGGGCTCTACCAGGAGCAGGGCGCGGGCGATCAGGGCCTCATGTTCGGATACGCAAGTAACGAAACCCCCGAACTTATGCCTATGGCAATTCAATATGCGCACATGCTCACGGCTCGTCTCTCGCAGGTGCGCAGGGAGAAGATCTTGCCCTTCCTGAGGCCGGACGGGAAATCACAGGTCACCGTGCAATACGTTGACAGCCGACCGGTCAGAGTCGATACGGTGGTGATTGCGGCTCAGCACGAACCTGATGTAACCCACGAGCATATCAAAGAGAGCATAGTGGAAGAGGTGATCAGGAAGGTGATCCCGAAACGTCTCCTCGATGACAAGACTCGCTTTCTCATCAACACCACGGGCCGCTTTGTCATCGGAGGACCTATGGGTGATTGCGGGCTCACCGGCCGAAAGATCATCGTGGACACTTACGGCGGGTACGGCGCTCACGGCGGCGGGGCCTTCTCGGGAAAAGATCCCAGCAAAGTTGACCGATCCGCGTCCTATATGGCTCGACACGTGGCAAAAAATGTGGTGGCCGCCGGCATAGCGGACAAGTGCCTTCTCCAGGTGGCGTACGCCATCGGCTACCCGGAACCTGTCTCACTGACGGTAGACAGCCGGGGCACGGGGAGGATTTCCGACGAGCGGATCACGGAAATCATCAGCGAGTTATTCAGTTTCAAGCCTGCTGCAATTATCGAGTACCTGGACCTCCTGCTTCCCATTTACAAGAAGACCTCCGCGAACGGCCACTTCGGTCGAGAAGATCCGGACTTTACCTGGGAAAAGACCAACCGGGTTGATGAGCTGAGAGAGCGGGCGGGTCTCTGACCGATCGGTATCCTTCACAGGAGGTATTCTTTCCTGGGGAGTGGGTGGGTAAGTATTCTGATTTCTGTAAGGAGCTTCAATGGATTACCACATTAAAGACGCGGGACTGGCTGAGAAGGGAAGACTCAGGATTGACTGGGCGGAACGCACCATGCCGGTTCTGCGGATGATTCGAGAGCGATTTGCCCAAGAGAAGCCGCTGGATGGCGTAACGCTGGCGGCATGTCTTCACGTGACAACCGAGACGGCCGCGTTGGTTCACACGTTATCCGCCGGCGGCGCGCACGTATATGTGTGCGCGTCCAATCCGCTGTCCACTCAGGATGACGTGGCCGCGGCCTTGGTGGAGGCGGGGTACCATGTGTTCGCCATCAAAGGAGAAGACACGACCACGTACTACAAGCACATCAACGCGTGTCTTGACGCCAAGCCTCACATCACCATGGACGATGGGGCCGATCTGGTTGGAACCATTCACGCGGAACGACAAAACCTGGTCACGGACATCATAGGCGGCACCGAAGAGACCACCACAGGCGTGATCCGACTGCGGAGCATGGCCGAACGCGGAGTGCTCCTGTTCCCCGTGATCGCGGTGAACGACTCCAATACCAAACATTTCTTCGACAATCGGTACGGCACGGGCCAGAGCACCGTGGACGGCATTCTCCGAGCTACCAACAGGCTGATGGCGGGCAGTGTGTTCGTGGTCTGCGGGTATGGATGGTGCGGTCGCGGTGTAGCCTCACGGGCCAAGGGCATGGGCGCTCGTGTGGTGGTGACCGAAGTCGACCCTCTCCGGGCTCTTGAGGCGGTCATGGACGGGTACAACGTGATGCCTTTGTCGGAAGTCGCGCCAATCGGCGACTTCTTCTGCACGGTCACCGGTGACAAACACGTGATACGGAAAGAGCACTTCCGGTTGATGAAAGACGGGGCCATTGTCTGCAACTCCGGGCACTTCAACGTGGAGATCGAAATTGACGCTCTCCAATCAATGGCGTCATCGCGGCGTATCTTGCGCGACTTCGTGGAGGAGTTCGTCTTGAACGATGGGCGGCGCATAATCCTTTTGGGTGAGGGCCGGCTCATTAATCTTGCGGCCGCGGAGGGACACCCATCGTCGGTTATGGACATGAGCTTCGCGAATCAAGCCCTCGCGAGCGAGTACCTGGTTAAATCGGGCAAAGGGCTTACCAAGCAGGTTCATCGCATACCCGCGGCTGTTGATGACGAAATTGCCAGACTAAAACTGGAGACTATGGGAGTTCGCATCGACGCGCTCACGGTAGAGCAGGCGCAGTACCTCTCTTCCTGGGAAATGGGAACCTGAGCGTCGTTCGGTTGACGCCAACCCTGGCGAATCAATTAACTACCGGGCAGGCCGAAGGTACGAAGAGATGCCATCAGGCCATAACTCCGCTGAGACGAGCGCCCGTCCGACCATTCTGGTCGTGGACGACGATGATATGGTGCGCAGCGTTCTAGCCGAAGCCATCAAATTGGCCGGCTATGACGTGGAGGAGACCGACGACGGAGTCAAAGCCCTGGATATGGCCACGGCCACCAGGTATGACCTCATCGTAACCGATATGCGTCTTCCCAGCCTCGACGGACTGTCGCTGATCCGCGAACTGGCCGCCCGCGGCATCGATACCGGAGTCATTGTCATTACGGGGTATGGCTCCATCGAGAACGCGGTGGAGTGCATGAAGGCGGGGGCGTTGGAGTACCTGATCAAACCGTTCACCGTGGATCAAATACACCTCGCAGTGGCCAAGGCCATGGACGTTCGCGATCTCATGCGAAAGGCGCGTGAACGGGAGTTCTTTCGCGATCTATCATACGTGGATGCGCTCACGGGAGTCTTCAACCGAAGATATTTCGACGAGGCTCTGAGCAAAGAAGTCGAGAAGTCCCACCGACTGAAACTACCCCTTGTCCTACTCATGATCGATATTGATGACTTTAAGGTGTACAACGATCGATACGGACATCAAGAGGGAGATGAAGTCCTCACTCGCCTGGGCGAGATATTCAAATCCACGGTCAGGTCATATGATATAGTGGCCCGATATGGCGGGGAGGAGTTTGCGGTTATATTTCCCGGAGCGGGCAAGCGCAACGCGGCCGAGCTCGCGCTCCGGTTCCTGAATGCCGTGAGAGACCACACATTCAAGGCGCGGGATCATGCGCTGCCACACCCGGTGACTATTTCCTTGGGGGTGGCTTGCTTCCCCGATGACGCGCAGGATAGCCGAACACTCGTGCGGCGAGCCGACGAAGCGCTCTATGAAGCCAAACGAACCGGAAAGGACCGCTTCCACTTGTGGGAGAGCGAACAGTAGCGAGTCGCTGAGTTGGGGGCCGTAGGTCGAGTCATCTCGCCCAAGAGGCGCGGCCCGGGGTGGCGCCGTAATCTTTCAACAATTTCACGATCTGGCGCCGTTGCCGGACGGAGAATTCGCCCTCTATCACGGGAGAATAGGCCCATCCGAGGACGGATATCCCTTTGTTGTTGGTGGCATTCACGTCGGCCCCTTCTTCGAGCAAAGCCCTCACTAATCTGATCTTCCCCATTCCCACCGCTAACATCAGAGGCGTATTCCCCATGTCATCGCGGGCGTTGACGTTCGCTCCGCCCGCTATCAAGAATTTCGCAATCTGTTCCGAGTCTTTCCTGCAAGCCTCCAGCAGTTTGGCGCCCGCTTTGTCTTTGGTGTGAGCGACAAGCGCCCTGAGCGCGGCCACATGGCCCTTCTCCAAGGTAATGTCCAGAGCCGTGCGGCCTGCCTTATTTCTCAGGGTTGGATCCGCGCCCCGTCTGAGCAGCAAGGCGACGACCTCATCGCTACCCTGTCGCGCAGCCAGTGTCAGGAGAGTTTCCCCTTCGGAGGTCGCCTCATTCAGTTCACCGCTCTTCTCCAGAAGGGCTCTGACGAGAACGCTCTCTCCGCTCCTTACCGCTTCCTCCAGGGAAACCGGAAGGGTGGTCCGATGCAATCCGTCAGGAGGCGCGTGCGGAGCCGGCTCGCCAACCAAACCTTTCGTGGTTGAGGCGCTCCGGTCCATCAGAACGTCCGTCCTGGACGGTCCAGGATCTTGCGCAGAAGGCGCGGCTACGGGCGAGGATGCCTCTGGCGCCGCCTCGATTCTCTCAGTTCTGGTTGCGCTCGGCTCAGGATCAGGCGCGGTTTGTGAAACGGCGGAGTCACGAGCGTCGGTCAGGGACGGTTTCACTGGAGGAAGGGTTTCCTCCGCAACATCGGTGGCGATATGGGCCGGGGGAGGTTTTGCAGTCTCCAAGACAGGAGAAGCGATCCGGGGAGACGGTGAAATGAGCGTCGCCACGTACAAGCCAATGAGAAGAACAATTAGGGCCGCGCCGACCATGGAGAGGCCGATCAGCGCCGTGCGATCAGCAAGCAATCTTTCCAAGAGGCCGGGAGGGCGCGCTTCGGCCGGCGCACGAAAGTCGTGGAAGGCAAACGGAGGAGATTGAACCGACGGGGATTGAATCGCTTCAGGAGCTTCTTCGTCCATTCCCTCCGGCACGAAGGTTTCAGACGGCTCCTCCAAATCCATCAGCTCGGCAAAACCAGCCTGATCCGACTCGAAAACGCTCTCGAGCGGAGGCGCCTCCATATCTTCTTCAAGAAACATCAACTCTTTGATTTCCGTGATAGGATTGCCCAGACCGCAGCCAGGGCAGGTCTCCGCTAAACTAAGCATGGGCCTGCCGCACGATGGACACGGGCTAGTGAGTTTGGCTGTAGGTTCAGACTCCGGATCGATTCCTTCCAGGTCAATGGGATCGAGCGTGCCTGCGGCAAGCAATCTGTCAAAAACCGACTGAAGCTGACGCATTGAGAGGCTATGCTTCTCCATGAGCTCAAAGTCGGTCATGCCCGAGCGCACATCGTCAACAAACAGGCTAATCTTGACGTGTCGCATTGCCATCGAGATATACACCCTGGAAACTCACCGATATTATAACTCATTTTGATCGTTCGGCGAAGAGGGATGTTCTTGAGGTAGGCGAATGGTGGACCTAACGAGAGAGGGAAGGCGCTTCGAACCAAAGGCCCGTCACCTGGGCGTCAGGGGTGGCGCGATCCAAGACAAGCTTGATCAGTACATCGTCTTTCTCCTTGCTGAATCGGGCTTTGAAGAGCGTGATAGTGTTTCCCTCTTGCTCGTATGAGCCCAGGTATTCCACTGATTGCGGAGAACCCAAGTTCTTGCGCACGTTGGTCTTGAATTGTAGGAACATGGTCCTGTTTTGCGCGCTCTTCATGGCGGAAGAGAACCGAACCGAATAGACTGTGTAGTCACCCTGGGCCAGCCCTTCTATAATCCCTTTCACTATTCCTTCCGCCACAGCCCGAGGCGAAACGTCGCGCGGCCCCTGAGCAAGGGTCGCGGGTTGGAAGATCGGCAGAGATAAAAGGGCGAAGAAGGTTAGGGCCGAGACCCAACGCATATGAGAACTCGTCGTAAATAAGGCGATCTGTTCGCACTGTGCGCTGTCTCCCGGCTGAAAGAAAGGCTCGATGCGGACCGTGGAACGTGCCCTATGCGAATTTGTGGCCGTTTGTGACTGCCTGCGCAAGCGCTGAACAGCGAAGGCGCGCTACTTGCGTTCCTCCTTTACTTCCGTGAAGTCAGCGTCCACCACGTCTTCTTCGGGTTTAGCGCCGGCTGAAGCTCCACCACCGGCCTGGCCCGCTCCCGCTTGTTGGCCTGCGCCTGCGCCGGCCTGCTGATACATGGCCTCAGCCAATTTGTGAGATGCCTGCTGGAGTTCTTCCGAGGCCGCGCGAATCGCCTGGGTGTCCGAGCCTTCCATAGCGGTTTTGGTTTTGCTGATGGCCGCTTCGATGCTGCTCTTGGTCGAAGCGTCGATCTTGTCCCCATGCTCTTTCAGCGACTTCTCGGTCATGTACACCATCGAATCAGCCTGATTCTTAGCCTCCGCAAGCTCGCGCTTGGCCCTGTCGTCCGCGGCGTGAGCCTCCGCGTCCTTGACCATTCTTTGGATCTCTTCTTCGGTAAGTCCGCTGGAAGCGGTGATTTTTATGGACTGCTCGCGGCCCGTCCCCAGATCCTTGGCTGAGACGTGCACGATGCCGTTGGCGTCGATGTCAAACGTCACTTCGATTTGAGGAACACCTCGAGGCGCAGGCGGAATTCCTGTCAGCTCGAAACGGCCCAGGGTCTTGTTGTATCCGGCCATTTCTCGCTCGCCCTGCAGGACGTGGATTGACACCGCAGGCTGATTGTCCGCGGCAGTGGAAAAGACCTGGCCCTTCTTCGTGGGAATGGTGGTGTTCTTCTCAATGAGTTTGGTGAAAACCCCTCCTAGGGTCTCGATGCCGAGGGAGAGCGGAGTCACGTCCAGGAGCAACACATCCTTGACTTCGCCCGTGAGCACGGCAGCCTGAATCGCTGCGCCCACAGCCACGACCTCGTCAGGATTAACCCCCTTGTGAGGTTCCTTGCCGAAGAGCTGCTTGACTCTGGCCTGAACGGCGGGCATCCGCGTCATGCCTCCGACCAGGATCACTTCATCGATGTCATCGGCGGTAAGACCGGCGTCTTTGAGCGCGATCTTGCACGGTTCGACGGTCTTTTCAATCAGGTCGTCCACCAAAGATTCAAGCTTGGAACGGGTCAGTTTCGTGGTCAAATGTTTGGGGCCCGACGCGTCCGCGGTGATAAAGGGCAGATTGATATCGGTCTCCATCGAAGAGCTCAGCTCGATCTTGGCTTTTTCCCCCGCCTCTTTGAGACGCTGCAGCGCCATCTTGTCGTTGCGCAGGTCGATCCCTTGATCTTTTTTGAACTCGTCCGCAAGGTAGTCAATCAAGCGCTGATCGAAGTCTTCACCACCGAGGTGGGTGTTGCCGTTGGTGGACTTCACCTCGAAGACGCCTTCGCCGATCTCCAGGATGGAGATGTCAAAGGTGCCGCCGCCCAGGTCAAAGACCGCTATCTTCTCATCCTTCTTCTTATCCAGACCATAGGCCAAAGACGCGGCTGTAGGTTCGTTGATGATGCGCAGCACGTTTAGGCCCGCGATCCTGCCCGCGTCCTTGGTAGCTTGTCGCTGTGAATCATTGAAATACGCGGGGACCGTTATGACCGCCTCAGTGACTTCGTAGCCCAGGTAGTCTTCCGCGGTCTTCTTCATTTTCTGCAGAACCATGGCTGATATCTCAGGGGATGAATAGACCGTGCCTCTCACCATGACCGCAGCATCGCCGTTCTTTCCCTCCACGATCTTGAAAGGAAGGGTCTTCACGTCCTTCTGCACTTCGGGATCGGTGAATTTTCTCCCGATCAGTCGCTTTATGGCGAAGAGCGTGTTCTCGTGGTTCGTTATGGCCTGTCTTCTTGCCACCTGTCCCACCAGCCGCTCTCCCGAATCCGTGAACGCCACGACGGAGGGCGTGGTGCGACCACCCTCGGAGTTGGTGATCACCACAGGATCTCCTCCTTCCATAACCGCGACACACGAATTCGTTGTTCCTAGATCTATTCCTATTACTTTGCCGGCCATCTTTTCCTCCTCGCCGCTTACATCCTCTCAGTCCGTATTCAGCGCCGATCCTGTCGTTCCTCAACACATGTTAGGTAGGCTTATTCACGCCTCCATCTCATCCCCTCCCCGCTGCAACCACCACGCGGGCCGGTCGCAACAGGCGATCCTGATACATGTACCCGTCCTCAACCACGTCGATCACGGTGTTGGGCTCCTGCCCGACAGCAGGAACCGCGGCGATAGCCTCATGCGCCGTCGGATCGAACGCGCTGCCCAGAGACTCGATTTTCTTCACTCCATGCTTGGTCAGGGCGTCCGTGAGCATTTGAGCAATCATCCGCACCCCTTCCACGAAGCTTTCCAAAGCGCCCGAGTGTTCGGAATGCTCCATGGCCCTCTCGAAATTGTCCAGCACGGGGAGAAGGTCCAGAAGCAGCTCCTCATTCCGGTACTTCAAGAGCTTCTCCCGCTCCTGCGCCGACCTCTTGCGGAAGTTGTCCAGCTCTGCCACGGCCCGCATCCAGCGGTCCTGCTTGTCAAAAGCCTCTTTGGCCAGCTCCACCATGAGCCGAGCGCACTGCGCGCGACCCTGCACCCACTCATCGTCTGAAGCCGCCCCAGCGTCCTTGACGATCCGGAGAACTGCCGCGGCCTTAGGCCAGCGATCCGCGTTCTCCTCAGCCTCTGCGGCCAATCCCTTGAGGATTTCAGCCTCGGACTCGGGTTCATGCCTTTCCTCTGAGGGAGCGACATGTTTTTCAGGCTTTTGCTCCGGAGTCGTCTCTCCGCTCACGTCAGCGACGCGGGCGGGAGTTCTGTTTATGGGCATTGTCACGTCTTTGACCTTCGTTTCATCCACCATGGCCTCCCTAAGATGCTTCGTGGCCACTGTCGAATGAGACAGCTTCCGTTGTTCGTTCCGAGGAGCGGCGCCTCCTACGCGATCCGGGGTCAGGATCTCCCGACAAGCTCAAGAGAGGAGCGCAATGGTTGACAGCTCGCTCATAAGCTCTATTGGGAGGCGATGGGAGAAGCGCCGAAATAATCCAATAAAACTCAGACGTTAACCATTCCTCCGCTCAACAATACATTTGGGCGCCGGCCTCAGCCTTGTCAAGTGCGCAGCCTAGGCAGGATATGTTACCCCGGAGCAAGGCGGAGCGGTGGCATCGCTCGAGAGAAGACGGCGAATCCCGCGCATCGGGAGACTGTTCACTACACTCACCGCCCGCTGAGTCATCCGGCCGTTAAGCCGGAACAAGTCATTTGTCATTGCTGCGGCAAATGGCGATGATTTTTTTCCTGATAATACCCCAATAGAGACTTTTTGTTGTGATAGACCGTGTCGGAGAGTGAGACTTTGTAGATATGGGGGTTGGAAAATCTCTTGTACTCAGGCTCCAGACTCTCGATCTCCAGCGCGGCATGGTCACGGATCTGTGAGAGGTCCGGGGTCTCATAGGTCTGCTTTCCTCCGAGGAATACGGGAACAAGGATTTCCCTGACCTTGTACGGCGGCCGATAGGTCTTTTTCATGTAATCGTACATGGGGTGATGCGCCCTGACCGGGTCGCCTGTGGGTAGGGGCTCGTCAGCGTCGGCAAGCAGGTCTCCGATCATGTGCCCGCTCCCGTTGTAGAACCGAACGATCTTCTTCACGCCCGGGTTGGTAACTTTCTCCGGGTTCTCGGAAATCTTTATTTTGGGAACCAGCTTGCCGTCGCCGTGGTCCGCGGCCATAAGTTTGTACACGACGCCCAACGCCGGGGTTTGATACGAAGTGATCAGACGTGTGCCCACGCACCATATGTCGATTTTCGCGCCCTGCTCTGATAGGCTATGGATCAACCATTCATCCAGGTCACTGCTCGCCAATATTTTGACGTCGGCAAAGCCCGCTTCGTCAAGGAGGAACCGAGCGGCCTTGGAGTAATATGCCAAGTCTCCGCTGTCTATCCTGATTCCTGTAAGCTTCTTCCCTGTCTTTTTCATCTCCTGAGCCACCTGGATTGCACGCCGCACGCCTTCCAGGGTTTCATACGTGTCGACCAGCAGCACACAATTATCCGGAAACACCTTGGAGAAGCCTCGGAACGATTCCAGCTCATCGTCAAAGCTCTCCACCCAGCTATGCGCATGGGTGCCCCGAACCGGAATTCCGAAGAGTTTACCAGCTCTTACGTTCGACGTGCCCACGCATCCCCCGATATATGCCGCCCGTGCGCCGTATAGCGCAGCTTCCAGACCGTGCGCCCGCCGAGTGCCGAAGTCCACGACCGGCGCGCCTTTGGCGGCCAAGCGCAACCGGGCGGCCTTGGTTGCAATCAGAGTCTGGTGACCCACAATAGCAAGCAACGTGGTCTCCAGCACTTGCGCCTCCGCAATTGGAGCGATGACGCGAATGAGGGGCTCGTTCGGAAAGACCACCGTGCCTTCAGGGACCGCCCAGACATCCCCGGTAAACTTGATCCCGTCCACCAGCAGTCGAAGAGCCTCCTCGGAAAAGAGCCCAAGGCTCTTGAGATATTCCACGTCGTCCGGGTACACGCGCAGGTTCTTGATATACTCGATCACGGATTGGAGTCCGGCGCAGACGCAAAAGCCCCCATTATCGGGATTTTTCCTGTAGTACAGATCAAAACAGGCCAACTGGTCCTTCTTGCCCAGCGCCCCATAACCCGCGCACATGGTAAGCTCATACAAGTCGGTGTCCATCGTATGGTTGTTCCGCCGCAGACCGTCCATGCCGCAGGCGGCGTCGAGTTCACCAATGTGCGATCCGGTTTCAGAGTCTATCAGTTCGACGCGATCCAGAAGCCTGTCGGTTTCCGGATCACGCAAGACGGGTTTCATGTTTCGGTCTCCTCTCGCTTCCCCTCGAAGAACGCCTTGAAAGCCTCCTCATAAGGTTCGGCGGCTACACCGACCTCGGTGATAATGCCCGCGATGAGATGGTGTGGCGTCACATCAAAGGCGATGTTCCGGACGGGCACTCCCTCAGGGGCAATCCTCACCCCACCGATATGCGTGACCTCCGCGGGGTCTCGCTCCTCAATGGGTATGCCTGCGCCCGATGGCGCGGACAGGTCTATGGTAGAGAGCGGCGCAGCGACGTAAAACGGGATCTCGTGATACCGGGCAAGCACGGCAACGGAATAGGTGCCGATCTTATTGGCCGCATCCCCGTTGCGAGCTATGCGGTCCGCGCCCACAACAACCTTCTGAATTTCCCCCCTTTGCATGAGAGCGCCGGCCGTATTGTCCGGGATCAGGGTGACCGGAATTCGGAGCTTCATCAGTTCCCAAGCAGTAATGCGCGCTCCTTGATTCAGGGGTCGTGTCTCGTCGGAGACCACACTGATTTTCTTCCCCTGCTCAACCGCAGCCCTGATGACTCCCAGCGCGGTTCCATAGCCGGCCGTTGCGCATCCGCCCGCATTGCAGTGAGTCAGAACCGTATCGCCGTTGCTCAGCAGATCCGCTCCGGCCTCTCCAATGCGCCTACACAGGAGACGATCCTCCTCTTCCATCAATACGGCCTCTTCCTCCAGGCGCCGCTGGAGTTCCCGGAGATCGCCGTCCCCGGATCGAGCAAGCACGCTCCTCATACGTTCCACGGCCCAGAAGAGGTTCACCGCGGTCGGTCGGGTCGCGGCGATCTGATCGCAGACCGCCTTGAATCTGCTCCGGAACAATTCCTGGTCATGGACATCCGCGTCCAGCATTCCCAAGGCGACTCCCATGGCCGCGGCCACTCCGATAGCCGGCGCCCCTCGAACCGCGAGACGGCGTATTGCGTCACATATCTGATCCACCGTGCGAATCTCGATGTACAGCTCTTCCGTAGGGAGCCGCGTCTGATCCAATAGCCTGATGTGATCGCCCTTCCACTCAATGGTCCTGAATGGATCTTCCACCTTGAACGTCCTTTCGCGCTCACACGTGGTTTGTGAGTGAATATGGTCCGCCAAAAGGCCCTTCGACGATGAGAGGATCAGGATAACCAGCGTCGGCCCAAGAGTCAATGGCGAGAGCGGTCTGAAGCTTATGCATTCAGGTATCCGGAGGCCTGCCTCAGTCATCAGTGTGAGGCGCGACGCTCCCCTGACCGCTCGATCGCGTCCCTATCCGATTGGGATCTATGGACGGTCGGGGGCAGTGTCGAGAGGAATATTTCACAAAAATGCTTAAATTATGAAGTATTAAGTCAAATTACTCAACTTTTTATTTGATTTTTTATGGCAGTGCTGCTATATAGCGCTAAAAATTCTGAGAGGGTCCGAGATGAAATTCCGCACCTCTTCAGTCCTCATCGCTCTCGTCGCAATTGCGCTCATCGGTCTCGTGGGAAACGCCCATGCCAGCAGAACCTGGTACTTGGCCCTCTGCCAGGAGCTGGTGAACAACGCGCGTGCGTACGAGGCGCGGGCGGACGCGCATAACCGACAAGCTCAGGGACTTATGGTCCAAATCGAACAGATGGCCAGATTGCCGAAGAATCAAGGCACCATGTCCGGGATGGACAAGCTCTTCTCCATGTATGATGAGAACCGTGCGATGGAGGCCAAGTACCGTCAACTCTACCGTAAGTCCACGGAAGAAGCGGACAAGTGCATGAAGGGCGTCGAATGAGTGACACCTGAGCTGCTGATGGTCCCCTTGGTCGATCGGTTCTTCCTTTCCATAACTTCTTCAATAGGGTGAGCTTCGAACCTGAGTTCTCGCGATTTGACTCATATGCCGACCTCTCGTGAGCCGACCGGGTGAGGTCTTTGCCCACAGGCCGGAATTCACCCGGTTGACGCTTCCCGCCTCAGCTCGTTTCAACCCTTGAATCAGCGAAGAGAACCGCCGGCGAGACCTCGCGTGAGCCCGGCGCACGCCGGGCAGCTCTTGTCCATGCGCGCGGAACCGGTCCTTTCGTCTTCACTGTTGGCGGGTGAGCCCTTATAATGAGAACAGTAACGGTTTTGACCTGACCGTGGGTGTAGGGGTCTCTTCGGAGGTTCGCGTCCACGGTTGTGGTGTGTCTATTCCGATCAGGCTGGAGGTGGCCATGATCCCCAGCTCATTCGTCTTTCCGCTGAGGCTGTTGGGTTGGGCCGCGCTCGGCTTCGCGCTGGGCGTAGGATGGAAACTAGGCAGTCATCTCGTGAACGCGACGCTTGGCAGGGAAAGGCTGTTGCGCAGGACGGAGGAAGGCCAACGGCCATCCTGCCCCTCTTCTGACGAAAGGCCGGACGACTGTCGCACCGGAGGCGCTTCATCCAAGCCTACTTGATGGCTGAAGATCATTCATGAGACGGCGCTGTGGGATCAGCTTTGATGCCATATTTCCTCATCTTCTTGTACAGGAGCGTCCTATGGATACCGAGGATTTCCGCGGCGCGGGACTTGTTATTGCTTGCTCGCTCCAGAGCGTAGCGGATTGCTTCGCTCTCCGAGTTTGAAGTCACGTCCCTGAGTGAAGAGTTCGCTGACTCCACGAGGCCTGCCGGTTTGCGGTGGAGGTAGAAGGGGAGGTCGGACGGGTGCACCGTCTCCTTTTCCAGCGAGGAACAGACTCGTTCGAGCACGTTAGAGAGCTCGCGGGCATTGCCCGGCCAGTCGTAACGGTGAAGCACGTCTTCTGCGCTCGGGTGGAGCTTGATGTCAGGGCGGGTGAGGTCCCGGGCTATCTGGTCCAGGAGGTGCCGAGCCAGAGGGACGATATCTTCTTTGCGCTCTCGGAGAGGGGGAATGTTTATGGGGATCACGTTTAGACGGTAGTAAAGGTCCGCGCGGAAGCGGCCCGCCGCTACCATCTCTTCCAAGTCTTGGTTGGTCGCGGCAATCAGACGGAAATCCACTTTCTGCACCGAAGTGCCGCCGACCCGCTCAAACTCCTTTTCTTCGAGGACTCGCAGCAGCTTCGGTTGCATTTCCAACGGCAGGTCCCCTATTTCATCCAGGAATATGGTCCCATGATGCGCCAGTTCAAATTTTCCCGGTTTTCCGCGGTAATTCGCGCCCGTGAACGCGCCCTGCTCGTACCCAAAGAGCTCTGATTCGAGCAGATCCTTGGGGATAGCTGCGCAGTTGATCCGAACAAAAGGGTACAACCGCCGTGTGCCGGCATGGTGTATCCCCTGGGCGAACAGCTCTTTGCCGGTCCCGGACTCGCCGGATATCAACACGGGCATGTTCGTGGCCGCGGCCTTGAGCGCCTGCTTCTTCAACGTCTCAATGGTCCGGCTTATTCCGACGATGCTCTCTACCGTGTACCGGGTCGCGCGAAGGGACATGATCTCCCGTTCGTACAGCTCCAGCTTGGATTCCAGCAAAGACAGCTTCTTCGCCAACTTGCCCACATCGCGCACATCCTTGAACATGACCTGACCGAAGACGGCCGTCACTTTTCCGTTCTTTTTGATCGGGATGCGTTGAACCACCATATCCTGGCCCTTGATGCGATGAGTGTCATTGATTTCAGGCTTTCCCGTCCGGGCTACGATGTGCATCCGGGAGTTCTCCACGACTTGGGTGCAGTGTTTGCCGATCTGGGCTTCAGGCTCCACCCCCAGGAATCGGCCGTACGGGGGATTCATGTGGGTGACGAACCCCTGAGCGTCGGTTACCAGTATCCCGTTGTAGATATTGTCGAGGATGAGGTGGAGCAGCTCAAGCTCTTCGCGGATTTCCGGGGATAGGTCCGGGGAGTTCCGTATTTTGCTTGAGTAGCGATGGGCTTTGTGGAATTGGGTGTGATGGCTCTTCATCCCTGCCTCCACCGTATCAACCCGGCTACATGTATCCATTGTGCTACATTATACGCGACCGCTTCACAACAGGTAAACCAAAAAAACAACGGCCTCACAATAAAGAGGTCTCTATTTTCCAGGATGTCGGCGATCCGCTCACGTGCGCGCGAAACTGATCTCCGTTTGGCCCAGGGATTGCACTCTTTCGCCTGGAGTTTCACCGACTGCGCGGTGGGTAGGGAGATGGATATTACGGAACCGAGAATTCAGCGCGAAGAAATCCTGATCCTGCTGGACGATGATTTCAATTCCGGGAACGTCTGCATCGTCACCGGGGCGGGAACGGGGATCGGACGAGCCACGGCAGTTGTTTCGGCCGCAAACAACCTCATGACCGTCGGATTGGACATCAACGCGGAGGAAGGGGAGAAGACCAGGCAGATGGCCCAGGAGCTGGGCGGGCAGATGCTCTTCATCAAGACCGACCTCGCCAACGATCGAGAGGTGGAAAAGGCGGTTGCGAAGGCCGCATCACTTGGCGCGATCAAGTACTTGGCCAATATAGCGGGCATGCAGCACATCAACGCGATTGAAGATTTCCCGATGGAGAAGTACGATCTGATGCAGAAGGTTATGCTTCGCGCTCCGTTCTACCTCTCCAAGTTGACCATTCCGCACATGAAACGGAGTGCGGACGGTCGAGGAGTTATCGCGAATATGGCCTCCGCTCATGCGCACATCACCACGCGCAACAAGCCGGTTTACAATATCACGAAGTTCGGCTTGCGCGCGCTGACCCAGTCCATATCCGCGGAAGGCGCGGGCCTGATCCGCTCATTTACCGTCAGCACAGGTTTCGTGAAAACACCGCTTGCTCTTAATCAGATACCTTCGCAGGCTGCGCAGCGAGGGATAACCCTCGATGAGGTGGTGCGGGAGGTAATGATGGGGAGATCGCAGGTCAAGGAGATGATGAGCCCGGTGGAGGTGGCGAATCTCTTCATATTCGGCTTTTCCCGGTATGCTCGGTACCTGGTTGGCGGAGATCTGTTGTTCGATGGAGGCATGGTTTTGACTTACTAGGGTAAGTGCTGTGAGGATACAAACCCACTAAACGCAGGAGGTGGAGATGAGACGCACAGTGTTGAAAGGATTGGCGATTCTCTTTGTCGCGTTCTTGTTCGGGGGGGGCGCCTTGCCGGCAAACTCCAACGCCGCGGACACGATCAAAATCGGCTTTGTGGCCGACGTATCCGGAATCGGCGCAACTTTTTACAAGTCCCAGAAAGCTGCAATCGATCTGTTCGTTCAACAGACCAACGCCGCCGGAGGCGTCCTGGGCAAGAAACTGGAAGTGGTGGTCCGTGACGCGCAACTCAAGCCGGACATCGGCGCCAACATGGCAAGGGAGTTGATCCTCGCTGAGAAGTGTGATTTCCTCATTGGACCCACCAGCAGCGCCGTGGCCCTTGCTGTGACCAAGGTCTCCAAGGAATTCAAGAAGGTCGTGTACTTCCACACGTCGAACACGGAAGCGCTGACCTCCACGGATTATCAGCCCTTCATGTTCCAGGTGGTGCCCAACACGGTGATCGAAGGGCGGGGTATTGCGCAGTTCCTGTCCAAGAAGCCTTTCACCAAGTACGTCTATATCGGGCCGGACTATGCGTACGGTCATACCCAGCACAACAGCTTCAAGGAAAGAATGGCGCAACTCAAACCCGACGCCAAAATCCTCGAGACTATCTGGGTGAAGGTGGGCGAGACCAACTATTCGCCGTACATTCCCACCCTCATGGCAAAAGATCCGGAAATGCTTTTTACCAGCCTGTGGGGTGGCGGCTCCGCTACCTTTATAAAACAGGCCAAGCCGTACGGGTTCTTTAACAAGACTGGTATCACCTCACTATATGACCTTGACATGCTCCGCGTCGCGGGCATGGACATGCCGGAAGGCCAGTTGGGGTATGCTCGTGCGGCCTTCTATGCGATCGACACGCCGCAGATGAAGGAATTCAACCAGAAGTACTTTGACAAGTTCAAGGAATGGCCGGCGGACTGGGCTATCATGGCGTACGACGGTCTGATCGCGCTGACCGACGCCATCAAGAAGGTCAATTCCGTCGACTCGGAGAAAGTGGTCACCGCGATCGGCGGGCTCAAGTTCAAGTCTTTGAGGGGTGACCGATTCATCCGCGCGGAAGACCATATGATGAATGCGGGCATCTACGTGGGAACTACGACGAAGGACCCCAAGTACAAGGACTTCCTCATCATGAAGGATGTGGTGGAAGTGCCTGCCGAGCAGGTCTGGTTCTCGCTTGACGAGCTTAAGAAGCTGCAAGCGGGTCAGAAGTAGCGGCTGTTCGGGCTGGTCTCCCGCGGCCGCGAAGCCGGGGAGACCGGCCTCGGTTCGATTCACGTCTTGGTAGACTGAATCATGGCGAGAAGATCATGTCAGTGCAATTTTACCTCTTTCTGCTGATCAATGGTCTGAGCCTCGGAATGCTCCTCTTCATCATCGCGTCCGGGCTCACTCTGGTCTTTGGTGTTCTCAGGGTGATCAACTTCGCGCACGGCTCCCTGTACATGATCGGGGCCTTTCTGGCCTATTCTCTCAGCCTTCTGATGACGGGAGGGAGTCTCTTCAGTTTCTTCGTGATGCTCCTGGTGGTTCCTCCTCTCATTGCCGTGATCGGGTTTGTCCTGGAATACACCCTTTTTCGACGCATATATCGGGCGGAGCATCTGTTGCAGTTGCTGCTCACCTACGCCTTGGTCTTGATCCTGGACGATCTTGTAAGGCTTGTCTGGGGCGGAGACCCACGAAACGTGACCCGACCGGAGTTCCTGGCCGGCTCCGTCAGTTTCTTCGGCATGGCGTTGCCCACTTACAATGTTTTCATTCTTTGCATCGGCCCTGCCATCGCCCTTGGGTTGTGGCTCATGCTCTACCGCACAAGAGCCGGTAACCTGATGAGGGCCACGGTGTCGTACCCGGACACCTTGGGCGCGCTGGGAGTGAACGTTTCCTGGGTAATGACTTCCACTTTCATGCTGGGCTGCTGGCTTGCAGGCTTGGGCGGTGTGCTCATGTCCTCCTTTGCCAACATCGACTTGGCCATCGGCATGGAGAAGATAATCGAATGCTTTGCGGTGGTCGTGATCGGCGGCCTGGGGAGCGTGGGAGGCGCGCTGCTGGGATCGCTCATCATCGGCGTTGGGATTACCTGGTTGCCGGTGCTCCTGGCATCGGTGGGCGTTCAGGAAGCCTCCCGGTGGGCGCTTGTCTTCCCCTACGCCATGATGGCCGTTGTGCTGATCGTAAGGCCCTGGGGGCTTTTCGGAAAACCTGAGCGGTAGAGTGGTGCATGATGGTAAACGCACGAAATAGTGAAGCGTCATCCGGAACCGCCCGGTGGCTTGTGGGCGCCGTGGTGGTCGTGGCTCTGTTCGCGCTCCCCTTCATCCTCAGCCAACTGGGGAGAACCGGCGAGTATTGGATATGGGTCACCACCGAAATGCTGATCATGGCCCTATTCGCCATGAGCCTGAATCTCATCTTGGGGTACGGAGGGATGGTCAGTTTCGGGCACGCGGCCTTTTTCGGGGTGGGCGCTTACACGGTCGCTTTGCTGATGAAAAAGGCGGGCGCTCCGCTGGTTCTCGCTTTGGCGCTCGCGCCGGTGACCGCCGCCATTGCGGCTGCGGTAATCGGATGGTTCTGCGTTCGTCTGATCGGGCTCTATTTCGCTATTCTCACTCTCGCGTTCGGCCAGCTCCTGTACATGGTTGTGTTCCAATGGTACACTTTCACCGGAGGAGATGACGGCATACACGGGATCCCCAAGCCCGAGATCCTGACTCCCATTGCATACTATCTCTTGTGCCTCGTGCTCTTCCTAATTTGTTTCCTCGTCATGCGAATGATTATGAACTCCTCATTCGGGCTGACCATTCGCACGATCCGCGAGAACATGGAACGCGCAAAGTTCATCGGGGTCAACGTGCGGCGGTTTCAGTGGTACAATTTCATCTTGGCTGGCGCATTCGCGGGTCTGGCCGGTGGGTTGCTCTGTGAGCTCAACCGGTTCGCGCAAACGGAATTCCTTCACTGGAGCAAATCCGCGGAACCCATCCTCGCGAGCCTGGTGGGCGGGATGTATTCTCTGGTGGGGCCTGCCATCGGTTCCGCTGTCCTGATTTTCCTCAAAATTATCGTGCAGCAGGCTCACCCGAGCCTTGTGGAGACATGGGCGATTTTCCTGGGGCTGATACTCCTCGTGGTGGTGCTTTTTGCTCCGGGCGGTCTGGTGGGATTGTATCAGCGGCTTACCGGCAAATCAGAAACTTAAGGCCAACGGCGTCAGAGACAGTGAGCGGTGACATGGCAGATCATGTTTTGCAGATCGAGAAGTTGTCCAAGTCATTCGAAGGAAGCCAAGTCTTCAACAACATTAGTTTCGCAGTGGACCAGGGCGAGCTCAGTTCCATCATCGGGCCCAACGGCGCCGGAAAGACCACCCTCTTCAATCTGATGACCGGATATCATGTTCCGGACAGCGGACGGGTGGTCTTCATGGGCAAGGACATCGCGGGCCGGCAACCGTACGATATCGTCAGGCTCGGGATTGCCCGCGCATTTCAGCGGACCAACATATTCCCGCGCATGAGCGTGCTGGAAAACCTTGTATCCACGGTGATCACCAAGAATCGCGGCAATCTCAACGTGGTGACTCCCTCCGCGAAGCTCAAATCCGCGCATGAAAGATCTTACGAAATCTTAGAAAGCGTGGGCCTCGCAGATGTCGCGCATCGACAAAGCGGCACCCTGGCCCACGGGAACCAGAAACGACTCGATATTGCCGTAGCCCTGGCATTGGAACCGCAACTCCTCCTGTTGGATGAGCCCACCGCAGGGATGAGCCCGGAGGAAAGGTGGCAGACCGTCGAGCTGGTTCAACAATTGTGGGAAAATCTAAAAATCACCATGCTCTTTATCGAACATGACATGGACATCGTATTCAAGATTTCCCAGAAAGTGCGGGTCCTCTGCTACCGAACGTTGCTGGCCGAAGGCACGCCGGAAGAGATCTCATCCAACGAGCAAGTCATCGAAGCATACCTCGGCGAAGAGGTTTGACCATGCAGCTTGAAGTCCAGGCAATCAACACGTTCTACGGATTGAGCCATATCCTGTTTGACGTTTCACTAGAGGTGGACAAAGGGCAGGCTGTGGTGCTGCTGGGTAGGAACGGCGCGGGAAAGACCACCACCTTGCGCAGCATCATGGGGCTAACGCCTCCCAAGACCGGGACCGTCAAGTTCCAGGGGTGGGACATCACGGGCATGGTCCCATTCAAGGTAGCGCGGCTCGGTTTGGGGTTTGTCCCTGAAGATCGGCGCATCTTTCCGGATCTGACCGTAAAAGCCAATCTCGATGTGGGTCGCACCCGCGGAAACGACAAGAGCGTGAAGTGGACGTACGAACGCATATATATGCATTTTCCCAGGCTCAAGGAGCTGGCGAACCGGCGAGGCGGACACCTGAGCGGAGGCGAGCAACAGATGCTCACCATTGCCAGGACCCTCATGGGCGACCCGACCTTCCTGCTTCTGGACGAGCCGTCCGAAGGTCTGGCGCCCATTATCGTGCGAGACCTGGGCAATTTCATTGAAGTGATGAAAAAAGAAGGCATCACGATCCTCCTCTCCGAGCAGAACGTCAAATTCTCACTGAAACATGCGGATCGGGCATACATCGTGGACAGCGGACATATCAAGTATCAGGGGAGCATCGAGGATCTCGAAAAAGACGACGAAGTGAAAAAACGATACCTCGCCGTCTAGAATCGCTCGCTAAGCCTGAGAGGTCTTCGAGGAGATCCCTCAGGGAGTCTGCAAATCTGTCTTCGCCTGCTCCAGACGGGGAGCGGAAGGAACACGGACACATAATCCCCGTCGCATGAATCCCTGCGCTCAACCGTAATGATATGTCGGACTTAGAAGCGTTTTCGCGGTGAAGATCGCGCAGCGCTCTTGACTCACCTAACCGATACGGAGAAGCCAATGGTCAGCAAGCCAATCGATCTAAGCGGCCGCAAAGCTATCGTTACAGGCTCAAGCCGAGGCATCGGAGCCGCAGCAGCCCTGGTTCTAGCAAGGGAAGGGGCCGATGTGGCCCTGGCGGATCTCATGCCGGCCGATGAAACCGCACGAGAAGTGGAAGCGCTCGGACGCAAGGCCGTGCAGATAAAGGTTGACGTTTCCAACGCCGCGGACGTGAAGAGAATGGTTGCCGAGGCCATAGACAAGCTGGGGCGCATAGACATCCTCGTGAACAACGCGGGGATCGTGCACAGGGAAGGGCTTACGACCACGAGTGAAGAGATCTGGGATCGCGTCATGTCAATCGACCTGAAAGGGACCTTCCTCTGCATTCAGGCCGTGTATCCACACATGAAGGAGCGCGGGTACGGCAAGATCGTCAATGTGAGTTCCATCTCCGGCATCATTGGAGGAGCGGTCTCAAAGCCTGAAGACGACCCGGATAAGGTGAAGGGACGGTCAGGTCCGGCCTACGCGGCCGCAAAAGGCGGAGTGATCGCCCTGACTCGCTGGATCGCCAAGGACGTGGCAAAAGACGGCATTTACGTGAACAGCATCGCCCCAGGCGCATGCGAGACCGACATGACCCGCGGCTACGACTACGGTGTCAAGGCGCTTCCCATAGCCAGAATGGGAAGCCCGTACGATATGGCGGAAGCAATCCTCTTCCTGGCGTCGTGCGCATCAGACTATATCACCGGTCAAATCCTTAACGTCGACGGCGGCTGGGTCATGGCGTAGAGACCGTTTCAGAGCCGAGGGGCATTTGGGAGAGTAGCCGGGGAGGGCCCTTCTTGCAAAAAGGGCCCCCCCAAAAACCCCTATCCTTTGCAGCCACCACCGGCGCCGGCGAACTTCATTGACGAAATCGAGCTGAGCAAGAGGTGTCCATGAACATAGGGACGTTGTTGACCAAGTCAGCTCAAACTTTTCCGGATAACCTTGCGATTGCGCACGGCAAACGTCGTTACACGTACGCGCAATTCAATGCTCGAGCAAACAGACTGGCGAATGCGCTCAGGGGTTTGGGCGTTCAACAGGGCGACAACGTAGCCCTGCTGCAGTACAACTACCCCGAGATGCTCGAATCGATGTTCGGCTGTTTCAAGGCGGGCTGCGGCGCGGCGCCGATCAATTTTAGGCTCCACCCGGAAGAATACGCCTTCATCATCGATCATTCGGAGTCGAAGGCCGTCATCTTTTCTTCCGAATTCAACCAAGGGATCCTCAGCGTCCGGGAGAAGATTCCAGGGGCTAAGCGCCTGATAACATTGGCCGATCCCGAACAAGAGATGATCTTGTACGAGGACCTGCTCGCTCCGGCTTCGGACGCCTGGGATGACGCGGCCGTACAGCCGGATGGTCTTGCGTGGCTGTTTTACACGTCCGGCACCACGGGCTTGCCAAAAGGCGCCATGCTTACTCATCGGAACCTTCTGGCTATGAGCATGAACTTCTATGCGGATATTTGCCCGGGTTGCGGCCCCCAGGATGCGATCCTGCACGCCGCGCCGCTCTCTCATGGGAGCGGCTGTTACGCTCTGCCCAACGTGGGCAAGGCGGCCGCCAACATTATCCTGGAGTCCAAATCCTTTGATGCGGAGCTGGTCTTCAGGACCATCCAAGAATACCGAATCACCAATATGTTCGCGGCCCCGACCATGGTGAAGCTCTTGGTGGACAGTCCCTCTGTTGGCCGATACGACCACAGCTCCCTCAAGTCTCTGGTGTACGGCGGCGGCCCCATGTTGGTCGAGGACTCCAAAGAAGCCTTGCGAAAACTTGGCCCCTGCCTGGTGCAACTCTACGGGCAGGCTGAATCGCCAATGACCATCACCTACCTGCCTCACCGGGACCACGTGCTCGACGGCCCGCCGGAACGGATGAGGCGGCTTGCTTCAGCCGGGTTCGCCCGGACCGATGTGGAAGTTAAGATATTTGACGAGAACGACAATGAGGCGCCACGCGGCCAAATGGGAGAAATCGTCACCCGGTCCGACCTCGCCATGAAAGGCTACTGGCGCAATCCTCAAGCCACCGCGGAGACTCTGCGAAACGGCTGGGTGCATACCGGGGACCTGGGATACATGGATGACGCGGGGTACGTGTTCATCATGGACCGATCAAAGGACATGATCATTACCGGGGGAGAAAACGTCTATCCACGGGAAGTGGAAGAGGTCATCATCCGACACCCAAGCATTAGCGAGGTGGCTGTGGTCGGCGTGCCCGATCCCAAGTGGGGAGAGGCGATCAAGGCAGTCTGTGTGCTCAAGGAGGGGCATGCCGTATCCGAACAGGAGATTATCGACTTTTGCAGGGATCATATCGCCGGATACAAGAAGCCGAAATCAATAGATTTCGTCGACGCGCTCCCCAAGAACAACTACGGCAAGGTGCTCAAGCGAGAGATACGCGGCCGATACTGGCAAGATCGGGAACGAAAAGTTTAAGAGCTTTTGGCAGTTCTGCGAGCCTTTGTAACCCTTCAGTTATCCGCGGTCTGTGGAGTCAGGACAGGGGGGCACGGAGTCCTGGGGTTTCAGGGTTGCGGTGGAGGTTGACGGGTGAATCTGACCGGGAATAAGTATTCATTTCGGCCCAGCTCTTGAGAATAAGAGACTGTAAGCATCTTGATGAGGGTCTGTTGCCAGGGTGTCGAGGGTTTCTTTGATTCTCTGTGCGGCATCCAGGCCCTGTTTTTTCAGCGTAGTCACGATGGTGGTCAGGGTGCTGCGCACCTTGGCTCCGGCATCAGTTACCGATCCAAAGCTGACCTTCCGGGCAATGACAGAGGGTCTGAGGTCTCGCTCGGCCAGGTTGTTGTCTGCCGGCACAGCCTTATCTCGGCCCAATGATACAGCCTCCCCTGGTTTTCCCGGAAGATGTCCTGAACCCGACGAATTCCCTGATGCCTGGCCGGCCGGTCCATAGCGGCCTTCAGTTCTGAACGGACCCTGGAAGCCTCAGAGAAAAATTGGTCATCGCTCAGAGGCTGGCTGCGCAATCCCATGGCCAGCGCCATAAGCGGCGCCACCACCGCAACGAATGTGGAGACTTCGGCGCTATCAGGGAATTCCTTTTCCAAATCTTGGACATCCCGCAAAAGACGGGCATAACAATACTGGATCTCGCAGCGAATCTTGTTGTAACCATTGTATCGATCTACCACAAGCACCCCAGGCAACGGCTCGGCCCCAAACACCGCCTGCGGAATCTTCGCCGACCGATTCTTGCCAAATTGAAAGATGCTCAATCGCGTGGTAGCAAAGAGCCACACATATCCGTTCTTCCCATCAGTGCGCCAACCGGTTTCGTCCGCATGTTTTACCGGCGCTTGTCGATATTCCTCAATGAGCTGGTGTGGCGCCCCTTCAAACAGGCCGGCGCATCGATGAAATATGGTCATGAGACTGCCCGCTCCGACCCCGGAATATTCGGAAACCCGCCCCAGCAAAAGACCGTACAGATAGTGCATCACGATAACATTGGCTATGAGTTGGTTACCGTAGAGGCTTTTCGGAAGCACACCCGGCGCCTGGGCAGTGAAGCCTCGTCTGCACCGGGGGCAATACCGCTTACCCAATCGATACAGAACCGGTTCGGCCCTCTGGGGCGGGGAATCGATCACGCTTCTTTCTTCCCAGCCCTTATTTTCCAGCGCACCACCGCATTCAGGACAGCGCTCCCATTGTTCTTCAACGTCCAAGATCCGATCCGGTGAGATTTCGCTATGGCCCTTCCGGTCATGGCCCTTGTGTCCAGGACGCGCCCCCTTGGCCTTGATGTCTTTCTTTTCCGTATTTCCTTTGATCGGTTTCTTGGACGAAGGGGTTGACGAGCCCAAAAAGCCCTCTTCCTCTCTGCGCTCCCTTCGGCGCAAAGCCTCCTTCAGACGCCGGTTCTTATCCTTCAAATCGTCGATCTGACGCTGTTTCTCCAAGCACAAGGGACAGCTGTTGACGCCCATGGAACTCAAAACCTTGTCGGAATCAGCCGACAAGAGCCATAGCGCAATCAAGCACCTTTCGCGAGAAAAAAATCGGACAAACCCCTCCCATGATCCCCCACGAGTAACTGAAGGGTTACAATCGACGAGGGTGTTCTGTTGACGAGCCGGAATGAGTGCATTAGATTGAGATGACTCGCCGTAGAAGAGGTTGTTTGGCACGATGAGCGAATTGTATGAGATCGTATGGCATGGGAGAGGCGGCCAGGGAGCGGTAACCGCGGCAAAGCTCTACACCGAGGCGGCCTATTATCAGGGGTTCAAAGGCGTGAGCGCGAAACCCACGTACTTTTCCGAGCGCCGCGGCGCGCCGGTGAGTGTTCACACCAGGATTTCGTCGGAGCCGATTCGCACGTATTCCAATGTGACAACGCCGGACATGGCGGTGGTGTTGGATGACAACCTCCTGGAAATGGTCAATGTCACGGCGAACCTGAGAGAGGGCGGCCTCCTGGTGGTGAATTCCTCTCTGACTCCTCAGGATCTGGGGCTTTCCGGCCCCTTCACGATAGCTCTGGCGGACGCGTTTCATGCGTCTGAAGCCGCGGAGCTTATAGTGGAGGGCAACGTGCTCATTTCCACTTCCATTCTGGGTCCACTGGCCGCGGCTTCGCACCTGGTGAGTCTCGAGAATATTCAGCGGGCCGTGGCGGGCAAATTTGCCGGTAAGGCGAAGGACCGGAATTTGAAAGCTCTGAAATTGGCTTTCGAGGCTACCCGGGTATTTCGGCGCAAGCCTGCCGACGCGGTGTCTGCAAGCGCTCGCTAGCGGCCCACTCCGGGATTTGGACCGGCGAATCGCGGGTCCCTCGTACGAAGGGCCGCGTGGTATTTCGCAACAACTTGAGAGGCGCTATGGCCGAAACGACGAAAGGTCCTCTGTTTGCGCGATCGGGGCCCGCCCCTGGTGAGGCGGGCCGCACCGGAGATTGGCGCTCCCATACTCCCGTGATCGATCATGAGAAATGCTCCGGGAAGGATACATGCTTGTTGTGTTGGCTCTACTGCCCCGACGGAGTGATTACTCCCGATTTTCCGTTGGAGATCGACGTGGAATACTGCAAAGGCTGCGGAGTCTGCGCAGAAGAATGCCCTCGAGAAGCCATTACCATGATCGAAGGGCGTAAGACGCCGGCGCCCCCGAAACGTTCTTGAAGCAGGGTGCGTAGGCGTAGCGGCCGCGTAATCCGGACGACTTTTCGCTGAACGGCCGGAGAGGCTTTTGTCGCAAAGGGGCGTCTCAAGGAGACCATAATGAGTGAGGTAAAGATCATAACCGCAAACGAAGCTGCGGCAGAGGCCGCGGCTCTGTGCAGAGTTCAGGTGATAGCCGCGTACCCCATAACTCCGCAGACGCCTGTGACCGAAGAGCTGGCGGCGATGGTAGAGCGCGGAGACCTCAAAGCCGAGTACCTCACCGTTGAGAGCGAGCATTCGGCTATGGCTTCCATAGTGGGGGCCTCTCAGGTCGGCGCGAGGGTCTTTACCGCGTCGAGCGCAAACGGGCTCCTGTACATGCATGAAATGCTGCACTGGGCAGCGGGAAGTCGCTTGCCGGTTGTGCTGGCGTGCGTGAATCGCGGGGTCGGCGCGCCCTGGACAATCCTCAACGATCAGCAGGATTCGATCTCCCAGCGGGACACCGGTTGGATTCAGCTCTATTGTCGCAACAACCAGGAGGTCCTGGACACCATCATTCAGGCGTACCGCATTGCGGAGCAGACCCTGATTCCCGTCATGGTTTGCTATGACGGTTTCGTGCTTTCACACACGAATATGCCGGTAGAAGTCCCGTCTCAGGACGAGGTGGACCGCTTTCTGCCGCCATGGCAAGGCCAGGGGCTGCTCGAGTCCGGGCGATTCGTGAATCTCAACCCGCTTATTCTCAGCGAGCCCCGACCGGACGCGCAGGGGAACCTGATGCCCGGATATATGGAGCTACGACATCGCCTCCATGAAGACGTTTTGGCTTCTCTCGCCGTGATCCACCACACGGACGAAGAATTCCAAGAGATCTTCGGCCGAAGCTGGGGCGGACTCGTGTGGCGTTATCGGATGGATGACGCGGAGCACGCGCTGGTCAGCATGGGCTCGCTTGCGCTGGAAGCCACCAGAGCGGCGGATTCGTTGAGAGTTCAGGGCCTCAGGACCGGAGTCATCGGCGTGCGCGCGTACAGGCCTTTTCCTGCAAGCGCGCTTGTTCAGGCTCTCGCTGCGGTCAAGACGGTTACCGTGTTTGAAAAAGACGTGAGCTACGGGTACGCGGGCGCGCTTGCCACGGATTTGAAAGCCGCGCTCTTCGACGCCGGCGTCAGCGTGAAATTCTCCGGCTTTGTCGCGGGGCTGGGAGGTCGAGACGTGGCCGCGGGCCAGATCGTCCAGGCCGCAACCGACGCGATACTCAATGAGCCCCGTTACGGCTGGGTAGATGTGCGTGGTTCAAGTACTTAGATCTACGAACGTAACAGGACAGGATTATGGCCACAAAAGCAGCTAAAGAACTGCCTCGCGAAGAACACATTCTGCCGGGAAGCCGATCGTGCGCGGCCTGCGGATTGATGCTGACTTATCGTCACGCGCTGAAGGCCCTCTATCCAGGCAAGGTGATTGTAACCGTGCCCGCGAGCTGCATGACGGTCCTCCACGGAGTTTACCCCATCACTCCGGTGAAAGTGGTCTGTATCAATAACACGTTCGCGGCCACCGGCGCGTCCGCGTCAGGGATCGTGGCGGGGCTCAAAGCAACCGGCAAGAAAGGCTACACCGTTGTGGCCTTTGCAGGAGACGGCGGCACGTACGATATAGGCATTCAGGCGCTTTCAGGAGCGCTGGAACGCGGCACGGACTTCATCTATATCTGCTACGACAACGAAGGTTACATGAATACGGGCACTCAACGATCAAGCGCCAGCCCTGCGGGCGCGATAACCACAACCACGCCTATCCTTTCGAAATTGCAGCAGAAGAAGGACATGATTGCCATCGTGGAGGCTCATCGCATTCCCTACATAGCCACCGCGTCGCCCTCGTTTCCTCTGGACCTGTACGACAAGGTGCGCACAGCCAAAGAGATCCGGGGTCCCCGATATATAGAAGCTCACGCGCCCTGCCCTCCCGGATGGGGTTTCCCAAACAAGGACCTGATCAAGATGGGCAAGCTCGCGGTGGAGACAGGCTTGCACGTCCTCTTTGAGATCAGGGAGGGAAAGTTCGGCCTTACCTCCTGGTCGTTGAAGCTCGCATCCAAAGGACGCAAGAAGACCGTTGCCGACTACGTCAAGGGCCAGACGCGCTTCCGAAAGATTACCGCGGAGCAGATAGACCGACTCCAGTCATTTGCCGACGAGCAGTGGAATTATTTCCTGGAGCGTCACGAGAAAGGTTGCTGAACCCCTTCGCGGCCTTCGATGAGTTGAAGATCTCGAATTGATCCTCCAGAGGCCAATAGAATGGATACGAGACGAAGCTTTGTGAGGAGAGCCCTGGCCGGGCTATTCGGCCTGGCATGGCTTCTTGACCCGGTATTCTCGACGATCGGGAGAGCAATGGCTGCCGCAAGCAAGACCCTTGTGCCCAAAGGCACGCCGTGGACTGACCTACGAACCCGCAATCCGCAAGACCTGGACACCTCCGATCTCGATGTGACTCCACTCCCGGAGTTCGGCGCGATGGGTCTGGACGATCATGAGGTCGATCTCGTCTCCTGGCGTCTCCTCGTTGATGGGCATGTGGAAAAGCCCTTCTCGCTGTCCTATCAGGAACTGCTTCAGCTCCCATCAATAGAGCGGAAGGTTCTGCTCATTTGCCCGGGATTCTTTGCCAACCACGGCGTTTGGAAAGGCATTTCCGCAAAGGAACTGCTTGAGCGAGCTCAGGCGAAGCGAGGCGCGGGATACGTCACATTCCGAGGACCTTCCGGCGCCTATGAAAAGACTTTGCGTGTCCCGGTGGCGGATGTTCTCGCTGATCGAGTCTTTCCGGCTTACGCGGTGAACGGCGCGGACCTGCCTCGCAAGCACGGCTTTCCCTTGCGTTTGGTGGCCGAGGGGTATTACGGTTATGACTGGGTCAAGTACGTGGACAAGGTGACCGTAGAGCAGGTGAGCGCATAGAATCTACCACCAGGTTGCTTGCAACAGTGGCGAAAACCTCGAGTTCATCAAATGTGCCCATTCCTGCCCACAGTCTTGGTGGGACGGGCATCTTGCCCATCATTTCCAGACAGGCGGGACGCCTGTCGCACCAAAGCTGGTCCACGCTTTCTGTCCAAATATGGCGCGGAACTTATTAGACGGGGGGGCTTAACTTCCCCTATCGAAACGCTATGTCCCAGGGACATGACTCATGCCAGGACAAGCTGCTTCAATTCAATACGTTTTGGCCGGCGACGTGGGAGCAACCAAGACCAATCTCGGGCTTTTTGCGCTCGAAGGTAACCGTCCCGTGGCCGTCGCGGTGAAATCTTACCCAAGTTCCGACCATTCCAGCCTTGTAGACGTGATCCGCCGGTTTCGTGAGCGCCATGCCGAACGTGTTGTTCGGGCTTGCTTCGGAATCGCCGGTCCTGTGCAAGACGGGGCCTGCCGAACCACCAATCTGCCGTGGACCGTAACAGAGCAGGGCATCAGCGAGGAGTGCCGAATCGAGCGCGTGACCTTGATGAACGACCTTGCGGCCACAGCGACCGCAATCCCGATCCTTCCGGAATCTGACTTCGAAGCGTTAAATCCGCAGAGTCCCGAATCGAACGCCACCATAGGATTGGTGGCCCCAGGAACAGGTTTGGGTATCGCGCTCCTCGTTTTCGCCGGCGGAAGACCGCACGTCATTCCTTCAGAAGGGGGACATGTGGACTTCTCCCCTCGAAATCAAACGGAGATCGATCTACTCAGACATCTCTTGGAAAAGATGGATCACGTAAGTGTTGAGCGCGTTGCTTCCGGGCCCGGGCTCTTCACAATCTTTTCATGGCTCAAGGAATACCGACGCTACCAGGCGCCGGGCTGGCTCATGGAACGGCTGCTCCATCAAGACCCCGCGAAGGCGATCTCCGAAGCCGCTCTTGGCGAGAACGACCCTCTCTGCTCGGAAGCTCTGGATATCTTCGTTTCCATAATCGGCGCGATCTCCGGTAATCTCGCGTTGACGGGATTGACCACAGGAGGCTTATACCTCGGCGGCGGCATTGCCCCCAAGATCATTTCCAAACTGAGAGACGGCGTCTTCCTGGACGCATTTGCCGCCAAAGGGCGATTCCGAGAGATGCTGCGGGGCATGCCTGTGCGCGTAATCCTCAATGACGAGGCTGCCTTGCTTGGCGCGGCTTGGCGCGCGTTTCAGGACTAGAAGCCCATTATTGAGTCCCCCGAAAGCGGTTCCAATTCCCGCGTATAGCGCCGGCTTGACACCGGCGAGGCGTGAGAAGAAAATCTCGCGCAAACGCTTTAACTTTTCTGCGATAATCTCGTCCACTGATAATGGAGACTTTGAGGCGCCGAACATATTCTCACGAGGCGTTTGTCCACTTCGGCTCAGCGAACCCATAATGGGGCCCATGCCTTACCGAATCAACCGCATACTCGAAGGAGGCTCAAGATGAAACCCCTGACCCGCTTTGGAATAGTCGCGGCGCTGGGTTTTGTGCCGGCATTCGGAATCTTCAATGAGGCCCCCGCGTCCGCGGCATGGGGCGAAACAGTCGGCCCGGTTTCCGCGACGGTCAAGAGCGCCGACTCGCGTGGCGGTCTTACTGCGCGTTACGAGCCTTCCGCGTCGAGTGGAGCGCGCGGATACCTCCCCGCGGGCGCTCACGTGCAAGGATACGCCCGATTCCAAAATGGCTGGATGAGATTGAAGCGGCCTTACGACGGCGGCTGGGTCCGTGTGGACAATCTTCAGGCTCGCGGCGGGAAGGCTGTGGTCGTCGCGGTTGATCAACCGGACAACTGCCTTAGAATCAGGAGCGGACCATCAGGAGGAAGCTCACAAGTGGGTTGTGCGCGCCGCGGCGCCCAGCTCAGACTCACGGGTGTGTGGAGTGAAAACAACTGGGCTGAAGTCCGGAGCCCCGCGCAGGGATGGGTTTACGCCGGGCAGATTGAATCGAATCTGAAACCGCCGTACCCGGAAAGCACGGCGGTCGCGCGGGAGCGAACATATGTGGCGCCTCCGTTGATCTATTCCCGGACACCTGCTCCTGTGACCCGATATTACGGAACCTCGCGGCCCTATTATTACAGGAGCGGCTATGGACCGTACTACCGATACCGCGGCGCCGGCCCGGGAGTCTATGTAGGGCCTCGAGGCGGAGTCGCGGTGAACGCGGGCCCGGTCGGGGTCAGAGTGGGTCCCAGAGGTGGATGGGGCGTGCGCATTGGTCCATGATTGGCGCGAGTTGCGCTCAGACGCTTTCCGCAACCCCGCGGGTCTTGATTCCGGACTCTGTTGGTGCTAGATTTTTGTTATCAAAACCCTCCTTAGATCCCACGCCTAAGGGTTCTTTTTCGGCTCAGGAGTAGCTCATGGATGTGAAATTCGTCCGTACAATATGCCCTTATTGCGGTTGCGGCTGCGAAATGCTCTTACAAGTCCTGGATGGTAAGGCCATCGGAACCGTGCCTTCCAAGACAAACCCGATGAATCAGGGAAAGCTCTGCATTAAGGGTTGGAATGTCCACGAATTCGTGCACAGCCCGAAACGCTTGACCAGCCCCATGATACGAAAGGACGGGAAGCTTCGGGAAGCTTCATGGGACGAGGCGCTGGAGTTTACGGCTTCTCGCCTCAGAGAGATCAAGGAAGCGCACGGCGGTGACAGCCTGGCCTTCCTGACGTCCGCCAAGTGCACCAACGAAGAGAATTATCTGCTCCAGAAGTTCTGCCGGGTCGGATTCGGGACCAACAATATCGACCACTGCGCCCGTCTTTGACACTCCTCCACGGTGGCAGGTCTTGCCACCGCATTCGGAAGCGGCGCAATGACCAACTCCATCGCCGAAATCGAAGATGCGGACTGCATCTTCGTGATCGGGTCAAACACGACGGTTGCGCATCCGTTAGTCGCGCACCGGGTGTATCAGGCGAAAGCAAAGGGCGCAAAACTGATTGTGGCGGATCCGCGCCGAATTCATATGACTCTTGTTGCGGACCTCTATATGCAACAGAAGCTGGGCTCCGACGTGGCTCTGCTCAACGGCATGATGAGCGTGATCCTGGCGAACAACTGGCACAATAAGGCTTTTGTGGAAGAACGCACGGAAGGCTTTGATAAACTGGAAGAGCTGCTCAAGGACTACTCGCCCGAAAAAGTCTCCGAGATCTGCGGCGTCCCGCCGGAAGATATTGTCAAGGCCGCGGAACTCTACGCGAGATCCGAGAGATCGACCATTCTCTACGCAATGGGTATTACCCAGCATTCTCACGGCGTGGATAATGTGAAATGCCTCGCGAATCTTGCCATGCTTACCGGTCAGATCGGCCGTCCGTCCACGGGCGTTAACCCTTTGCGCGGCCAGAATAATGTGCAGGGCGCGTGCGACATGGGTGGCCTGCCCAACGTGTATCCGGCATATCAGCCCGTGATCGACGAGGGCGTGAAAAAGAAATTCGAGGACGCTTGGCAAGCCCCGCTTTCTCAAAAGGTGGGCTACACCATTATGGAAATGATGCACGGCCTTGAGGACGGTTCGGTCAAGGGCATGGTCATCATGGGAGAGAACCCTGTCGGTAGCGACCCGGATACCAACCACGTCCGTCACGCGCTCCAATCGGCTGAATTTCTGGTCGTCATGGACATCTTCCTGACCGACACCGCGGAACTGGCTCACGTAGCGCTCCCGGGGGCTTGTTTTGCGGAGAAGGATGGAACCTTCAGCAATACGGAGCGGAACGTCCTCCGAGTGCGCAAGGCAGTCGATCCGCCAGGCGAGGCCAAACCCGACTGGCGGATCATCTGCGACCTTTCCACGCGGTTCGGGCTCCCCATGAGCTATGGATCGCCCGAGGAGATCTTCCAAGAGATAGCGAAGGTCACGCCCAGCTACGCGGGCCTGAGCTATGAACGTCTGGAGAAAGGCGGCATCCCGTGGCCGTGCCCGTCAGCGGACCATCCGGGCACGCCTATCCTGCACAAAGACCGATTCACTCGCGGCAAAGGTCTGTTCCACGCCATTGAGTACAGGCCGCCGGATGAACTCGTCGATGCGGAATACCCCTTCCAACTGACCACAGGCAGGTTCTTCCCGCATTACCACACCGGCACCATGACCAGGAACTCCCCCACGCTCGATCGAGAAATGCCCGAGGGCTACGTGGAGCTCCATCCGGACGACGCGCGTGAGCTGGGGCTCAAGAACAACGATCGGGCTAAGATAGTTTCAAGACGGGGCGAAGTGGTCAGCAAGGCGCTGCTTACCGACCTGGTGGAAAAAGGCACGATCTTCATGAGCTTCCACTTCATGGAAGCAAACGCGAACGTGCTGACCAACCCGGCGCTTGACCCCATATGCAAAATCCCTGAATTGAAAGTGTGCGCTGTGCGAGTCGAGAAGCTCAAAGAACCGGAGGCCGCTGTCGCGCAAGAATAAGGGCGACAAAAGGTTCCCGGAACCCGCTTTTCGTGAGAAGTGGGTTCCCGGACCTTGATGTCACAATTCTCCCCTCACCAAGGCTTCGCATCCCTTTTCCCACGCTTGCCTTCAATCGTCAGCCCACATCAGTTGCGCCTGCAACGGATTTTCTTCTTGACTGGCGCCAGGTCTCGCGATACTCGACAGGCCACCGCGCTTAGCATCGAGATCGAGGGAGCACAGCGTCATGGAGCGAGACAAAGCTAAGAGGGGAAAAAACAAGAAGGCAAAAAAAGCGCGTGCGCGTTCGAATCGGGCGCAAGCGCGGGCAGCCCGATCCAGTATTGAGCTTGGGCCCGCGCGGTTCCCCAGGGTGAAGATGTCTCAAGTTTTGATCGATTTTGCCGCGCCCTATTCAGGATTTGCGAGAGATGAAGAGGATTGGAAGATGCTCTATTTGGTCGCGACGGCAGCTTGGAACGCCACCCTGCTCCTTGAACGCGGGATGAAGCAAGAAGTCAGCGACATGATCGAAAGGTCTCCTTACGACCTGCCGGACGAGGCCAAGTTTATCATCAAGGACTTGATCCGCCGGAAGGAATTGCTCTTCGCGGACTGCAAGCGCTTTATCTATGCCCATCAGGTAACTATGACGAAACAGGGCCCTCACCTGTTCGTGGCATCCAGCCCGGATTAGCGGTATTCGTTGCCGGTTAGCTCTTTTTCGTCACTCCCGCGTACGCGGGAATCCGGAAGGCCAACAAGCGGATAGCGGAAAGCCTTGTACCATGCCCACGAGACTGGATTCCTGCTTTCGCAGGAATGACGGGCGCACCCGCCGCAAATCGGACAAGAACTTCGGCAATCACTATTACCGGAATTTCCCATTGCAGACGGTACAAAAACAGAAACCGGAAGGCTTCCGATGAAGGACTTCCGGTCCGAGCTGTCGCGCCGATTGTGGGAGAACTACTTGATGCCTTTCCAGTCTCGCTTGTCGCCGAACGCGAGCCAGAGAACCGCTACCCCTATAGATATGAAGAAAAGAATCTCCATATTTCCCTCACCTCCAAGAATCGAGACCATTTAAATGAAAAACGGTGTTCGTGTCAATAGGGAAGTGCAAGGGCTCGTAACGCTTCAGTTATCCGTGGGACAATCCCCCTGCCCGCGTTTAGGAAACGGGGAGATAGGTAGCGCTTTCCCCCTTTTCTAAAGGGGGAAACGGGGGGATTTTCGAAGCGATAAAACCCAGCGGCGCTCTTCTTTCGCCCAGCGTAACTGAATGCTAACCCGATCTGATTTTTTCCCCTTGCGCTGGGACGCCAATTTTGTAAAAATTAGCGGTTAACTCACACATCCCTTCTCGTCGGGTCGCGCCGCGTGACGGCGCGCCACGGGGATGGAGGCAAAACCCGAAAAGGAGTCTTTACTGTGTCGACCGTCACCATGAAGCAACTTTTGGAAGCCGGGGTTCATTTCGGCCATCAAACTCGGCGCTGGAACCCCAAGATGAAGCCCTACCTCTTCGGGGCTCGCAACGGCATCTACATCATTGACCTGCAGAAGACCGTGAGGCTCTTCAGGCAGGCGTACGCGTTCATCCGGGACACTGTCGCCAAGGGCGAGCATGTGCTCTTCGTCGGCACCAAAAAACAAGCCCAAGACGCGATCCAGGAAGAGGCCGGCCGCTGCGGCCAGTACTACGTGAATCAACGCTGGCTCGGCGGCATGCTCACCAATTTCTCCACCATCAAGAAGAGCATCGAACGACTCAATGAAATCAGCGCGATCCTCGAGAACTCGGACCAGACCAACTATACCAAAAAAGAGCTGGTCAGCCTCAACCGCCAGGCGGAAAAGCTCACCAAGAACCTGGCCGGTATCAGGGAAATGCGCCGACCGCCCGGCGCGCTTTTTATCGTGGATCCCAAGAAGGAGAACATCGCGATCCGGGAAGCGCGAAAACTTGGAATTCCTATTGCGGCTATCGTCGATTCCAACTGCGATCCGGACGAAATCGACTACGTGATCCCTGGCAACGATGACGCAATCCGCGCGATCCGCCTCTTTGCTTCCAAAATGGCGGATGCGTGCATCGAGGGCAAGGCGATATACGAGGCTTCCCTCAAGGAAGATAAGGGCGAAGCCGAGGTTACCGCGGCGGCCTTGGCCGGGATATCCGGAGCTGCCATGACTGAAGAGGCGAGAGAGCTGGCCGAGGGGTCAGCGGCCAAAGCCGAGGAGGAAGCCGCTGAGGAATCGGAAGCGGCCGAGCCTGACGAGGAATCCGAAGAGGAAGAAGAGACCGACAGAAAGAAGCCTGCCCGCGTATGATAGGCGGCGGGGTTCTATCACGGGACAGTTTGGTTTTCGCACGCGCGTGCCGCTGGGGCTGACAACATCATCCCACAATCCGTTCCGATGGATTTCTCGGGGGCGCTTCAAGGCACGCGGATGGGATGCCCCCGACAATGCCGAACAGACCAGGAGGAGAGAGCCTGATGGAGATAACCGCTCAGATGGTAAAGGAACTCAGGGAAAAGACCGGCCTCGGTATGATGGACTGCAAGAAAGCGCTGACCGAGTCCAAAGGCGACATGGAGAAAGCTGTCGAATATCTTCGCAAGACCGGCGCGCTCAAGGCTGCGAAGCGGGGTGGGCGCGCTACCTCGGAAGGGCGCATCGCTTCTTATATTCACATGACGGGGAAGATCGGCGTGCTGTTGGAATTGAATTGCGAAAGCGATTTCGTCGCCAAAACGGAAGATTTTGCCGAACTTGCCAAAGATCTCTGCATGCAGGTGGCCGCGGCCGCTCCTTTGTGGGTTTCCGCGGAGGATGTGCCTGACGATGTGATCGCGAAGGAGAAAGAGATCTACATGAGCCAGGCCCAACAGGCCGGCAAGCCCGACAAAATGCTCGAGAAGATCGCGGAAGGGAAACTGAAGAAGTTTTATTCCGATGTCTGTCTGCTCAATCAGGCCTTTGTGAAAGAGACGGACAAGACCATAGAACAAGTGATCCAGGAGAAGATCGGCAAACTCGGTGAAAATATAACCGTCGGCCGATTCGTTCGTTTTCAAGTCGGTCAGACGTCGTAGTGTGCTCGCATGGCTGCCGGTTATCGCCGCGCGCTCGTCAAGATCTCCGGTGAGGCTCTGGCCGCAGACGCGGGGCGCGGGATCGACCGCGACAAGACAGCCTGGCTCGCCTCAGAGATCGCACTGGCCGCGAGAGCGGAAAGGCAAGTGGGGATAGTAATCGGGGGTGGGAACATCTTGAGAGGCGCGAACGCCGCGTCTCTTGGGGTCCCTCGCCTGGTCGCGGATGAGATGGGCATGGTCGCGACCGTCCTGAACGCGATGACCTTGAAGGCCGCGCTGCAAGACTCAGGAATCGCGGCCGCGGCCATGTGCGCATTTCCGGTGGGACGATTCATCGAAGTCTTCGATCGACAGAAGACCCTGGACTATCTGGACAGGGGATACGTGACCATCTTCGCGGGGGGGACCGGCAATCCGTGTTTTACCACGGACTCGGCCGCCGCGCTCCGGGCGGTGGAAATCGGCGCGCAGGTGATGATCAAGGGGACACAGGTTTCCGGAGTCTACGACAAGGACCCCCGAACTTACCCTGACGCTCGGCGTTTCGAGCGGATCAGCGCTTCCGAGGTTCTGGGCGGTCGCCTGGGCGTAATCGATGCGGCCTGCGTGGACATAATGAGCAGACACGGCATCCCGGTCATAGTCCTGAATATCCACGAGGCGGGAAACCTCGGGGCAGCCCTTGCGGGAGAAGATGTGGGAACTGTGATAGGCTGATTATCGGGCAGCGCGCGCATGCGAACCCTATCGGATGATGACGGCAAGGGGAGCAATCCATGATCGATGACATACACAAGGATATGATGGAGGGTATGACAAAGTCCATCGAGATACTGAGACGTGACCTCAAGCGGATCCGCACAGGCCGCGCGTCCCCTGCGCTCCTGGACGGTATCATGGTCGATTACTACGGAAGCCCCACGCCCATCAATCAGCTCGCAACCCTGTCGGTTCCGGAAGCGAGACAAATCGTGATTCAGCCGTGGGATTCTCAGGCCCTGCCCGACATCGAAAAGGCGATCCTGAAGTCGGAACTTGGACTGAACCCTATGAACGACGGCAAGATCGTTCGTATCTCTCTGCCGCCGCTAACCGAGGAGCGACGCAGGGAACTGGTCAAGGTCGTGAAGAAGATGGCCGAAGAGTTCAAAGTCCAGGTTCGGAATCACCGGCGCGACGCGAACGAGATGCTCAAGGACCTGAAAAAGGAAAAGGAGATCACTGAAGACGACCTGCGCAAAGGCCAGGATAAGGTCCAGAAGACCACAGACGACTATATTGCCAAAGTGGACGAGATCGTGGCGGAGAAAGAAAAAGAGATCATGGAAATCTGATCTTTCCATCGTCGCTTCCCTCAAGTCATTACCTGCAAGAAACCATGAAACCAGATTCGGCCGTATCCTCGAACCTACCGCGTCACGTTGCGATCATCATGGATGGCAACGGCCGTTGGGCTCGGCGACGACACTTGCCCCGGCTTGAAGGGCATCGGCAGGGAGCCAAGGCGGTGCGCCGCGCGGTGGAGTTTTGTCGTCGCACAGGAATTCGGGTGCTCACCCTGTACGCGTTTTCCACTGAGAACTGGCAGCGCCCCAAGAGCGAAGTCTCCGGCCTGATGAGCCTTCTTTCCCAGTACTTGGATTCCGAGTTGGACGAGCTCCATGCCAACGATATCCGGCTCTGCGCCATCGGGGACATGACGCGTCTGCCCAAGAGGCTCGGTGAAAAAGTGCGCGCAGCCCGGGAAAAGACTGCTCAGAATAAGACCATGACCCTCAACATAGCCCTCTCATACGGAGGACGACAGGATATCGTCAACGCGGCGGCGCAAGTGGCCAAAGCGGTGAAGGCCGATCGCATGGACGCGGATTCCGTCACCGAGGAAGTCTTTTCACAATTCCTCGCCACCCGCGACTTGCCCGATCCCGACCTGCTGATACGGACCGGAGGGGAAATGCGGATCAGTAACTTCTTGCTTTGGCAGTGCGCATACGCGGAGCTTTACTTCACTCCGCTGCTCTGGCCGGACTTTGACGACAACGCCTTTACCGAAGCCCTGCAGGCATATCAGGAGCGCCAGCGGCGGTTCGGAATGATCTCCGAACAGATCGAAGCAGGAGAGGGGGTTGTGTAATGCTGCTGCATCGGGTGATAGCCGCCGCCGTGCTCATAGTCATTCTGGTTCCCGTGATTCTGTGGGGCCGAGTCGAAGGCATAACGATCGTGGTGGGTTTCCTGTCCGCGGTCGGTTTGTGGGAAATGGCCCGGGTGCTCCCCGAACTGAGGGTGTTCCCCCAGAAGCAGATTACGGTAGTCTTGGGGCCGTTGATCGCAGCCGCATTGTACATAGCTCCTCCGGCCGCGGTATTGGCGGTGCCGGTCTGGATGCCTCTCTTCGTGCTCCTCGTGCACCTTGCGCTCTACCATCGTATAGAGAAAACCATAGAATCCACCTCTCAGATGATCTTGGCAGCCGCGTACGTAGCGATCCCGCTCGGCCACGCGATTTTGCTTCGACGCGTGGATCTTGGCGTGGCATGGGTTTTTTTCGTGCTGGTGATCACCTGCCTGGGTGACGCGGGCGCTTATTTTGCGGGCCGAGCGTTCGGAAAGCGCCATTTCGCATCGTCGGTGAGCCCTTCCAAGACCATCGAGGGCCTGCTAGGAAGCCTTGCGGCAAACTTCGTGGGGATGCTGGCTATGAAGCTGGTTGTCCCCGAATTGGCGTCGGTCGGCCTCCTTGTCGTCCTCACGCTCTTGCTGGCCCTTTCCGGCCCGGTGGGCGATCTGTGCGCATCCGCGATAAAACGAAAAGCGCAGGTGAAGGACTTCGGTTCCAGCATACCGGGTCACGGCGGTTTGATGGATCGAGCTGACAGCCTCATCTTCTCTTTTCCAATCACATACTACTTCCTCGTGCTGACCGGCACCGCAACTCTCAGATGAAACGTATCGCAATACTTGGATCGACCGGATCAATCGGCGTGCAGACGCTCGATGTGGTCCGGCGCAATCCAGACCTGTTTCGAGTGGAAGCTCTGGCCGCGGGTTCACGGCTTGACTTGCTGGAAGGGCAGGTGCGGGAATTTCAGCCCTCCGTTGTCTCCGTGGCTGATGAGGCGATTGCGCGGGAGCTGAAACAGCGCCTCGCGGACCATTCGCCCTCACTGTGGATCGGGCATTCCGCGGAAGGGTTGGAGCGGGCCGCGACGCTCCCGATCGTATCTCTTGTGGTAGGCGGCCTGCCGGGCAGCGCCGGACTGCTCCCGACCTTTGCTGCGGTCAACGCGGGCAAAGACGTTGCGCTTGCGACCAAGGAAGTGCTCGTCATGGCCGGATCGCTTTTCATGGAGACGGTCCGCCGCAAGGGAGTCAAGCTACTCCCGGTGGATTCGGAGCAGTCCGCGATCTTTCAGTGTCTGGAGGGGAATCAACACGCGGCGATCCGCAGATTGATATTAACCGCGTCGGGGGGCCCGTTTCGAGAGATGGCCCCCGAAGAAATGGCTCAAGTCACGGTCGAGCGCACGCTCGAGCATCCCCGCTGGAAGATGGGCCCCAAGGTAACGGTCGATTCCGCAACCCTGATGAATAAAGGATTTGAAGTGATTGAGGCGCGATGGCTGTTCGACGTGTCGGCTTCGCGAATCGAGGTGGTGATTCACCCGCAGAGCATCTGCCATTCAATGGTGGAATTTGAGGACGGGTCGATACTGGCTCAGCTCGGGGCCACGGACATGCGTATTCCCATCAGCTATGCCCTGGCTTATCCCGAACGCATAGATTCAGGCGTGGCTGCGATAGACTTTGCTCACCTGGGATCGCTCACCTTCCGGAAACCTGACTGGGACCGATTCCCGTTGCTGAGGGCCGCATACTCCGCGCTCGATGATGAAACAGGGGCCTCCTCGATCATACTCAATGCCGCTGATGAAGTGGCCGTGGAGCTGTTCCTGTCGCGCAGGATCGGCTTTATGGACATTCCTCGAATCGTGTTGGATGCGCTGAACAGTGTCCCACCGGCCAGAGTAACCAACCTGGAGGAAATCAAGCAGTTCCATTCGGACGTAGTTACCCGCGTGCAGCGAAATGCGGTTGCCTAGGGCTGCTTCCTATATTTCGCCCTAAACCTGAGGGAAGGCCCAGGACATTGTCGGCCAGGCTTGACTGTTCTCGGGCCGGGCCTTGTTGTCAAATTCAGGACTTGATCCAATCCCATGCTTCGTTCAATTGATCGCAGGAGAAGCTGCGGATCTTTCCATCAGTCACGTAGGATGTCAGCTTCATCCCAAGGTGAACCCAGTTCGGGCCGCAGACAGCCGCGACCTTGTCGAAGCGGTGTCGGTTGTGGACGCCGAATTTGGCATAATCCAGCGCCGCGCCCAACTTCCAGCCCTTGAAGTCATGGTCCATCAAGAAGAGCAAATTGGCTTTCGGGTGCTCTTTCAGGATCGCCTCAAGACGCGGAATAAGGTTGTTCTTGTAATCCTCGTCCGTAAGCTTTCCGCTTCCTTTAATCCCCAGCGCACTGCCTTCACTCTGCGCAAGAATCTCAATCATAGCGCTCACCCCTTCCGTGCAGGTCTATCATGAGAGTGTTACCGGAAGAATGGGTTGTCAAATCCCGGAAGAAAACGATGAAGGGGACTGGGGCGGGGAGAGTATATTGACTTCTTGCAGCGCGATCTTGCAAACCGCCTTGGCGCCGGCTATATTGGGAACCATAGGAATAGAGGCCGCTTGCCCTGAGGATGATGGCGCCCGTGATTTTGGAGCTTGAGGGGACCAGGGGCCTTAATTGATGAAACAAAAAGATCTGTTAATTTAGTTGATTATGTAAATTAGTGAACATATTACTTGACTTATTCGTTTCAACCGATTAAGGCCCCTGGCTTAGCCATTCCTGATTAGCGACCGGAGGTCCGTGACATGGCCGCTCGGGTCTTTCTTATCATCATCTCCGCAGTGCTCTTGGCGCCTTTCCCGGCATGGCCTCAGGCCGAGCTGATCGAGCTGTTCTGCCCTGATTGCGGGTTCAGGCAACGCTTCGTGCAGGGATCCACTCCTGCGGACGAGGCCAGAAACGTGCAGCAGGTGATCGTGGTCTGCGAACGTTCCGGCGAGGTCCGGAGCGTGAAGGTTCCCCTGGACCCTCGCCTCCCGGTACAGGGGGAGCCCCTTGTGGCGCGGCCTTTCGGCACGGCAAGGTCAAAAGTGCTGGGCATTGATCTGCCCAAATTCTTGATCCCGGGGAACACCTGTGCGCTCTTCCCCGTCACGGCGTACCTGGAAGCGAATGTCTGCCCGGTGGACGGACGCGGTAGAGTCCTTGCAGCGTTGGTGGATCATTATGATACAGAGGAGCGCTGAGTTTTGCGCGACAAACGCTCTGTATAAGAGCTGTCCGTCCGAGGCCGGTAATTGCGAAGCGTGACCGAGATCCGTTGTCAGTAAAGAGTGCGCCGGAGAATTTCCCGTCCAAAGAGCCGACAGATTCCGGTGTCGGCGCTCAAACCAATTGTTCCGTTTTTGAATGGTGTGTCGTCATGCGTGTGATTCTCTGTGGAAAGTCGTTTCCTATGGCAGTGGGGAGGCTACGCGAGCTCATGCCGCACGATGAGATCGTGCGCTGCCCGGCCCACGAGGTGGTCCGTGTCGGCGTGGACGCTGACGTGCTCATACCCCTGGTGCACCGTCTGGAGCCGGAGCTTATAGCCACAACAAGGGCCGGCCTGATCCAGCAATTTGGCGTAGGGCTGGAAGTTGTGGATGTGCCTTTGGCGACCGAGCGAGGGATCATGGTCTGCAATGTGCCCTCCGACGCGAGCGTTAACGCTGAATCCACCGCGGAGCACGCGGTCTTTCTCATGCTTGGGGTGGCCCGAAGAATCCACGAATGCTTTGCCGCATTTCAATCCGGCGTGTGGGGTGGGCCGATGGGGGATGCCTTGTTCGGCCAAACAGCGCTGATCGTGGGATTCGGCCGCGTCGGCAGAGCGCTCGCGCGCAAGTTGCGGGGCTTGGGAATGCGTGTCTTGGCGATTCGCAGGAATCCGAGCGGCGGAACAGACGTGGGAACGGAAGCGGACAAGATCGGCGGCCATGAGGACCTCTACGAATTTGCGGCTGAAGCTGATTTCGTGGTCTCCACGGTGGCGCTTACCAATGAGACCCGTGGTCTGTTCAATCGTGAGCTCTTTCGGCGTATGAAGCCGACTTCTTTTGTGATCAATGCGTCCCGCGGCCCGGTAATTGACGAGGAAGCTATGCTGGAAGCCCTTTATGGAGGCGCAATAGCCGGCGCGGGCTTGGACGTGTTCTCGCAAGAGCCGCTGGATCCGCGCAGCCCGCTCCTTTCCATGAAGAACGTCTTTGCCACGCCCCATGTGGCCGGCGTCACCAGACAAAACTACGAAATAACGAGCCTGATCGTGGCTGATAACATCAACGCGCTGCGAGAAGGCCGTCCACTCCGGTTCTGCGTCAACACGGAGGCGTTAGCCCGAAGAGCCGCGGCGAACTTTCTGTGAAAGTCGTCGGCATGAAGCACCCTGTTCGGATTTACGTATGGGGTGGTTTGGAGGGGAGATGAGTCTCCCCTCCAAATTATTGCGCAACGATGCGCTCCTGCCGCCGGCCTCCTAGGCGAAGCCACGGAGCGCTCGCCGAAGCCCAGGACTTTCATGATTCGTTGTAGCTCTCTAGCTATGGCGGTTGGTTGAAAAGATGGAGGCGTCCATCGCAGGGTGACGGCCTTTCCCTGGAGAGAAGCTCCGCATGGGTCTTTACTTTTCTTGTGACTTCAATTCAACAGGCAAGGCGCCGGCAAGAGGTCTGGCTTGGCAGCCTTGCCGGTCCAGGATCTTGAGGAATTTGTGGGTCAGGGTCTCGGACAGCTCGCTCCGCTTATCTTCCGACATGCTATCCAAGGGGACTTGTCCGGCCGCCATTCCCATATGCCCGCCTGCCGAACCCAGTCTGCTCACGAGACGGCTAATGACGGCGCCTGCCCGATGGGTGCGCGAGGTGGACCTGAGGGAAAGGATGAGAAATTGGGCCGTGCGTCCCATCACAAGCGACCAACTCACTCCCTGGAGACGAAGCAGCAGGTCCGCCAATTGAGGGATGATATCTTCGGAATAAACCTTTCCCAGATCGGCAATGACCACGTCCCGATACACGGTTGCGGCGGAAAGGCCTCGGTAAAAATCCATGAAGTGCTCTTGCGAGAGGGACGGATTCTCGATGAGCGCCACCACGCGCGGGTTACAGAGCGGGAAAAGGTAATTGAACGCGTAGAAGTCTCTATCCGAAGCGCCTCTTGCCAAGGAATTGGTATCCGTCTTGATCCCGTACAAGAGCGCGTTGGCCAGAGAGCGAGTGGGGGTGAGTCCTGCGGAAAGAATATACTCGGTGACGATGGTGGAAGTGGCCCCCACGTTCGGTCGGATGTCTCGAAATTCCGCTTTCAGCGAGCCTTTTCGCATCGGGTGGTGATCGATGACGATCAGGGGCGGCTCGTCGCGGTCTTGATAGAGATTGTTCCCGGTCCAGGGCTGGGCATCAACAAGCGCGATCCCGTAGTACGTTGCGCGGATCAAGCTGTTGAGCTGCCTCATCTTGATCCGGAGCCTCTGGACCATAGCCTTGTTCTCAGCGCGAGTGACGACCCCGCCGTACCCGATCACGGTCCTGACGCGAGATCTCTTCTTGAAAAGAAAACTCAGGCCCACGGCGCTCGCGATGGTGTCCGGATCGGGGTTGTTATGGGTCAGCAACAGGATCGGACGCTTTTGCGCGCCTGAGATCACGCGTTCCAGCTCTTCGAGCTTGCCTTCGGATTTGGTCAAGTCCCACTGATTTGGCGCCATGGGTCTGTTGCCATCAGGTGAAGGCGGCATTCGATCCGAGACCTGTGTTGTCAGAAAAGCGGAGTTTATTCAAAGGGGTTCAGAAAAAAACACTCCTTGGAAGCCCTTACAAAAGTTCTTGGGCCCTGAAAACGCCTCTACTCTTCAGCGTCGGCGTCTGCGAACGAAGCCATCATCTTCTTGATGATTCGTTCGCTGATGACCATGCCGCGAATTGTGCCTTTCGACCTGGCGTATCGATTCTCTATCCACGCCTCGAACGCCAGGTGGCGGCGTTCGGGCACATGGATCGTTCCCATGATGGTGAGCTTTTCTCCGGGCGGGGCCATGGTGTTCAGATCCGGAAATTCCGTCCCGGTGAGGATAGGCACAAGCTTCTTGTCTTTAAGATACTTCAGCACCATGAACGTGCCGAATTGCGCCACGGCCTCCATCTGAAGATGGCCGCCGAAGAGCGGCATCCCCACGAAGTGATCTTTCATGATGGGGTTTTCGTCGGGCGTTGGCACTACAAAGGTGCAGAATCCCACCGCGCCGTCATGGAATTCACCCGCTTCCATGACAACCCGATCCAGAAAGAGGAAATTGTCGCCATACATGTTCAGGGTTCGGCGGATCTCCTCTTTTTCGAAAACGACCCACTCGCGAATCCGCGCCGGCGGGCGAGGCGGTTCCTCCCGAGGTTTCGCGACGTGGATCCGAGTCAGGCCGGTCAAATCGCGGTAGTAGACCTGGCGCACGTCGCCGGGTTCGTACCGTCCAGCGTCGATGAATTCCCTGACAACAATTTCGCCGCTCGCGTCCCTCACGAACTCGGAGACCACTTCAACCGCTCTCCGCAGTATGGAGAAGCGGCCCTCCGCTCGCAGCCGGCCTAACAGCTCGTGAACGACGCGGTGGACGTCACCAAGGTCTGAGTCCGAGTTGATGCCGGTCCACTGATTTCTGAAGAACATCCGGAGCTCTTCCATGACGGTTTGGAAGCCCTCCAAGCCCGCCAATGATTGCTCCATGGCGTCAAAGGCCGGTCGAAGCTCTTCAGAGACATTTTCCGCGCCGCGCAGTTCCGTCAAATAGTTATGCATCACCGCAATTTCGATCCCGGTAAAGAACTGCGAAGATTGGGTCCATGCCTCGGGGAGCGCGGCGACGATGGTCCTTTTGCCTTGCTTTGCAAGCCGACTTGCAAGCTTTTCCAAATAGCGCTTGGAGCGCGAAATGAAATAGGGCAGCTCTCCCCGATAAGTGAGCGCGGCCAGATGGGTCCGATCGTCAATGAGTTCTGCGAGTCCGCGGACGGTGTCGTCGAACGAGCCCGCGTTGACGTAGTACACATCGCGTTTGACCGCAGTGGCAAGGTCCGAGAATGTCAGCTTGCCTTTGAGTATGTCCCCCACGGCTTTCATGACCGCAGGATGCCGCGGGAACCCGCCGGCTACCGTGTGAATCATACCATGAAGGCGGTTCACACCCTTTTCTCGAAGGCGATCCGCAATTCCGCGCAATTCGTCGCGAACGCGGTCCCGGTGATCGAAGGAGTATTTGAGAGGGACATCGATAAGAACCGCTCCCAGGCCTTGAAAAAATTCCTTCTCTCTCGGATCGTCCGGCGCGAGGGATGTGCCGAAAACGCGTGCGCCCGCCCGAATCGCGGCCCGGGCTATCCCTTCTCCGTAGCCGCCGGATCGTGCGCCAATAATGAGGATATCCTTTCCTTCAAGCATGTGGTGTCCCAATTCCTGCAAACGATGCCCATAAAGCTTACGCTACCAAATTATACTTGGGGAATGCCTTAGGTCAACCAATGATCCGCGCCGCGGCTCCTCGTCGATTATTTCCTTGACAAAGCATCCCGTTTGCCAATGCTGTCTCGGTAGTCCTCTCCGGGGCCTCGGACGGCTTCCTGTAAAGTCCGAATACCCGGCGGGGATCGAACCGATTCTGTCCGGATGTCCCGGAGGAGAGCCCATGTCCTGGAAGGAAGAAAAGGAACTCCTGGCCAAAGAAATTGTGATCATGCTCTATGAAAACAGGATGATTCGGACCTTCTATCGAGATCGGCCCGAAGGGTGGACCCTTGTATCGGGCTTGTACAGCCCTCTCTATATCCAACTGAGGCCGCTGGCTTCATATCCTACGGTCTTTGAGAAGGTCTGTCGCGCAATGGCGCGAATGATCCGGGAAGAAGCGGGCGACGTCAACAGGGTAATCGGCATAGCCATGGCCGGGGCGCCTATCGCGGCGGGCATTGCCCTGTGTGGCAGTTTGCCCGCCGGGTTCACGCGAAAGATGGAAGGGGTGAAGTCTGTAGAAGCGCTCAAGACGCTGATCGGAGCATACGGCGAGCACTCATTACTTGAAGGCGACCTGGTGTCCGGCGATCGAGTCGCGCTGGTTGACGATCTGGTCACGCGATTCGACAGCAAATTGATAGCGTTGGAACAGGTGAAGCACGAAGTTGCCAAACGGGGGCTGGAACATGTCCAATGCCGCACCGTTGCGGTTGTGCTCGACAGAGAGCAAGGCGCTGCAGAGGCTGCGTCGCACGCAGGGCTCGACCTGCTCAGCCTCGTTCCGTTCAAGAGCGTGGGCCTACCACTGCTCAAGACCGTGATGAACCCCGCGGAATGGGATGTCCTGAGGCGGTACCTGGAGGACCCGACCGCGTTTCAGAGCGAAGAGGCCCAAAGAGAGGCGTGCGGCTTGGTAAGGCGACCATAGGGCGCCTTACCGTTCTTGACGGGATGTTTGCGCAAGCGCGGGATTTGGGCTTGACGATCAGAGCTTTTCTGTCTATGTTGAAAAGATGAAGTGGCGGGCGCCCTGCCCGCGCCACTGTCGGACTCTCTCTCCGAATCTTATTCGGGGCGCGACGTAATCAGTCGCGTAATAGAAGGGATTTGATACTCCAGCCGGGGCCAGCAAGTCAGGCATAGGCGCCACGGACGCTCTCCCTCATCAGGCGAGAGTGTTTCCGGCTTTTGGCGCCGACATACCAGCAAGTCCACAATTCGTGACAGGCGGGGAAGCCGCGACACGGACCAAAACGTGGAAGGTCCCTGCCGCCGCACGCGTTTGGATGATGCGCGCATAACCAACAAGTTCTCAAAAGGAGAGGATCTGAATGCCCGGAGTCTACGTCAGGGAAGACGAACCGTTTGAAAACGCGTTGCGTCGCTTTAAGAAGCAAGTGCAGAAATCAGGGGTGCTCACGGAGACCAAGAAGCGACGCGCATACGAAAAACCGAGCGTGAAGCGAAAAAGAAAGGCGATGGCCGCTCGAAAACGGCTCCTCAAAAAGCTCAGACGAATGCAACGGAAATAGCGCTGCGGAATGAGCCCCGCGCCGCCGGTTGATTGAACCGCGGGCGATGATTCATGTTGAATGAGCTCTCCTTTCGCGGTATGGGCACATCACCCCCTACGAGCATGATCTTAAGGAGGGCGAGACGATTTCCGGCAGCGCGGTGCAACCAAGAGAGTCATGGGCTGAATGGATAATCGAGCGCCACGTGCTCACCATCGTGGCCTACGTGACCGCCGCTGTTGTGGCGGTCGTCGGAGTATGGGCGCCGGGAGTTTCAGAGAGCCAGGTTCGTGCGATCCGATCGGTTATCGCCATCCTCGTGGCGCTTCCGGCCGCGCTTCTCTTTATCTTTTCCTTGGCCGGCCTGCTGAGTTATTTCTTGTTCCTGCCCTCGCTGAGCCGTAATTCCCATCTCTTTACCCAAATTCATGCCACGCATTTGCTCCATCCCGTCACCACCTCGATAGTTCTCGGGCTGCTCGCGGTGTGCATAGAAACGGGAACCACTGAGGTATGGCTGTCCTGGGCTCTTCTCTTACTCGTGTATCTCGCCCAAACCGCTTTGCTCGTGGCCAGACTCCGAAGTGAGGAGCTGCTCAACGGAGTGGGAGAGCGCGGGCGCCGGATCTCATTCCTTTTGGGTCACGTGATGCTCGGGGGCGACCTGATTACCTTAGCCGGCCGCGCGAAGCCCCTCCTGCCGTGGCGACTCAGATCCCTCCCTGAGGACACGTGGATCGTGGATGTGCGCACCAAGTCGGAATTCCACTGGAATCGACTTCAAGGGGCGGAAAACTACCCTTGGGGAAAGGGCTTGGCAGAAGCGGCTCAGCATAAGCCGAAAGATAGGCCGGTCCTTGTAGCGTGCTTCTCCGGTCATCGCTCTCCCGCCATTGCCGTGATGCTGCGTCGCATGGGTTTTCAGACGGTTTACAACCTGAGCTGGGGGATACTGTATCTGATGCTGCTGGAACGAGGCCGAAAACATGAAGGCCCCTTCTCGCTTACTCGAGCCCATAGGGACCCGTCCCGACGAGGAGAGGATCTCCGGACTATCACTCATGGTTATGTCATCCTGATCCTCCTGACGCTCGTCGGCGCGCCCCTGGAGGGGACTCTCTTTGACAGGAGCGCCTCAGCGGCCCAACTGGGGATCGGTTCCGTGCTGGGGTTGACTGGTCTCACCCTCGGTATCCTCAGCTTGTTGGCGTTGGGCAGGAATTTCCGGGTGTACGCGGCTCCCAGACGAAGCGGCACGCTCATTCAGACCGGCGTGTATGCGCACATACGGCATCCGATGTATTCCGGAGTAGCGCTGGGCCTGGCCGGATACGTGCTCTGCTTCGGGAGTCACTTCTTTATACCGATTTGGGCCGCGGTCGCGATCCTGTATGTGCTCAAGGGAGTTAAGGAAGAAGCGATCCTGCTCGAGAAATTCCCTGAATACGAAGAATACCGCAAACGAGCCTGGCGCTTTATCCCCTACATCCATTAGACTCCTTCAAAGGCTCTTAGGCTGTGGAATCGTCTTACCCCAGGCGGCCTATTTTTTCGCTTCGGACCTCTTTGCGCACGCGACTGCTGTATGTTGAAATCTGTTGGACATTTTGCGAGGTTATTTCGCTCATTGTCAGATCCTGGAACGCTTCGCGGCCGCGGTCCATGAAAAGCCTTGCGAGCCAGCTCAAGGGGCGGGCGTTACGCGCAGTCACCGCGAACGAGGCCTCTCGCACAGCCCAATGGTTGCCGTTGAAAGATACCGTGATCCCCTCCGCCGCCCCCACGAGGCGGAACGCATCCACGTCCGTGATGCTGTCACCCACATACATGACGTTGCTGAGCGGTACCCCCCGGGCTTCCGCGATGACCCGAACCGCATTGGCTTTTTCCCGTCCGCCGATGGGATTCACCTCTTGGATAATCCTGTTGATTTGCATCTTCGGAAGCTGATCCCAGAATATTCGGTCATATTCCGCAAGCGCTGCAATATCCTTTTCTCGGAGGTCTTCGGGCCTTCGGGCGTCCGCCGGTAAGGAAAAACCAGGGAGGTCCAGGATCAGATTGTGGATGCGGCGCAACTCGCGTTCTTCGGACGTCGGCAGGTCGTACTCGTCCAGATTGACTGCCGTGCAAAAAGCATTGCCGAATGGAAACTCAATTGCGTCGCACACCGCCAGCACGTACGGCGAATAGCTCGTGCTCACAATATATGCGGGAGCGAAACTGAGTATCTCCCTGAGAACGGTATCCGCTTCAGGGATAATCTCTATGTTTCGCCGGGAGTAGTCCGTCATGGCCCTCTGATCCAGCCCGAACGCCTTGAAGAATGGCAGAATGAGCCTCAGAGTATCTCCCGCCTTGTAACCCGGTTTTCGCACGATCTCCGCCAAATAGTCGTCATACAGGCTGATGCGTCGGAAGAACTCATCTCCGCGTGGGATGAAGGCTTCCGCAAGCTCCGCCGCGTTGTCGTTCCTGGTGATGGGCCCTTCGCAATCCGTGACGAAGACGTTCTTGCTGTCGCTTGGCATGATTACCCCTTCATAGACGGTTCTAAGCGGTTGAAATGCGGCTCTTCACGCGGGAAGCCATCTCACGGAAAAAGCGTTCGTCCGGGTACGCGGATCGACCGAATCCCTCCAAACTCCTGGACGCGGCAGCGGCGGCAATTTCCAGACACTCCGGCAGGTTGAAGCCTCGGATTAACCCGGCCATAAAACCCGCGGCGGCCACATCGCCCGCGCCGGTGCGATCTTTGATAATCGCGGGGATCACCGCGGGCTGAAAATAAGAGGCGCGCTTTTCAAATGCCATGATTCCTCGCTCACCCAGCTTGACAACCACCGTTGCCACGTCCATGCCCAGGAACTCTGTGACGGCTCGCTCCCTGTCAGGCAAGCCCGTGAGCTCCACAAGCTCTTCTTCCGCGACAAAGAGCACATTGGTCCTTCGGAGCAAAGGCGCGAGTTGCGCCAATCCCCTTGGCGCGTAGACCGCGCCGGGATCGAAACTCACGTTCACATGAGCCGGGAGGAGTTCCACCAGAGAGATCTGCGCGCTCAGCGGACCATCCGCCACAAAGGACGTAAGGTGCGCCCAGCCGGCCTGAGCGAAGTACCCCAACTCCAAATCGTCCGATCCGGCAAGATCGTTTGCATTGGGCAGAATGACCAGCGCTCGGTCCCTCTGTCGATCCGCATCCGCGATGAGGGCCAGGCAGCGGCCTGCGGGCAGTTCACGGAGGCCCACGCGAAGATCATCCGGTCGGCCCAATTCCTCCAACCTCATGAGAGGCGCGTCATCTTTGCCCGTAGACCCCCAAAACCCCGTGCGGAAACCCATCCGAGCCAGCGCGGCAATCATGTTGGCCGCGGACCCCCCCGGATCGCGGCCCTTGAGCTTCCCGCGACTTTGCAATTCAGGATATACTTTTGCGAACCATGCGACGTCCCGGACATATTCCCTACCGGGCTCCAGCCCATAGGCGCGGAGAAAGTCCTGGGGCGCCTCCCAGAATTCATCCAGGTTGAGAGATCCAAAACCTATGACATCCAAGGTCACTTGGCCTCCCCCTTTCGACTATCGGCCGGGTAAATGATTCTAAAGAGGCGGTAACGAGCCGATGGGTCTATGCCTTGGATCTCTTGCAGTTGCAGACTCAGATCGCCGAGGCCTTTGACGGCATGCGGATACAGATGCGGGTTCTTTGTGTCCGCAAAGACGAATCCCGGCTGGCGTTCCGTGATCAGATGGCGGATGTCGTCCCCGGATTGGACCCAGGTGAGTGTTTCCGGGACACCGGCCCTCGAAAGCGGGATCGTGCGATTCCCCGAGAGGTAATGAATGATTCGCGGATGGGTGCTCAAAACCGGCGCATTGGGAGCGTTCTCTTTGAGCCATCGCGCGGCTGAGAAGAACGGGAGACTGCGTTGAGATTCAGGGCCGCCAAATTCCAATGCCGCGCGCACGTGGTATACAGTCACAAAATTATGTCCCACATTCAGCAGTATCAGCGCTGAGAAAACTACAACCAGAACCGGTCGGGCGCTTACGCCGGTCAGGCCTCGGCTGTTCAGCCCGCGAATTATCCTGACGATGCCCAGGGCGAGCAGAATATACAGGGCCGGTATGGCCATGATCAGGTATCGGCTTCCTGCCGACGACAATGAGAGACCCGCGTACTGCAAGGCCACAAATGGTGTGAGTAGACGATCCCCCCTGCGGAAAGCTTCCACCAGCCCCAGGAGAATCACCGCGGGCACGATCAGCTCCACAAAGCCGGTCCTCATCGTCACGCCGGTCACGGCATAGAAAGTCTCGGGAGCGTAGCCCCACAACGCCATGAGTATTACGGAAATCTGAGTCCCCAGGTTCCGACCCGCAACCGCGCCGTAGTACGTTCCCTCACCGAACGACGCGGGAAAGGCCGACTTCCACCACTCCCACATAATCCACGGAGCGTACGCGCACACCAGGACCGCTACACTCAGGAATATTCGCCGCGACAGGCTCAAACCTTTCCATGCGCTCCAGAGAAAGAACACAGCCGCGATGGGAACCGCAAGCCCATTAATCCGCAGCAGCGGAGAAACTCCCAAGACAAGACCCGCTATGAGCGCCGCGGGCAAGCACGGGGAAGTATCCGCGGCCCAAAGCGCGACATGCAGGCCCATAAGGCAGCTCAGGGCAAATGGAACATCCGAGAGCGTGAGCGCGGAATTTTCCAGGAGCGCATGGTTCAGGGCAAAAGCGCCCCCGACGAGCAGAGCGGCTGACTTCCCGCACAGCCGGCGGACGAGCAGATAGCCCGCAAATGCCGTAAGGAATCCCAATGCCGCCATAAGGCAGCGGTACGTGAGGAAACTCTCCCCGAACAGGGCTGAAGCTCCTGCCAACACCGCCGCAAAACCAGGAGGAACCAGCGTGTGAGGCTCTCCATTAAACATGTACCCCCGGCCCGAGGCCAACGATCGGGCGAGGGAAAGGTAGAGCGCGCTGTCAGGTGTCGCGGTCCACGATCCGTTTATGATGAGCAGAAACTGCGCAATAACGCACGCGGTCAAGGCGATTCCAACTTTGCGCGTTGGCAGGCCCTGGAGCAGGTCGCCGAGGTCGCGAAACGGCGAGAGGACCGCCCCCGCGCCCCAGGTGGGCGCTGGCATCTCGACCGAGGAGAGATTGCTCAGACCTGCCGCGGGCGAAACTCCAGATTGGTGTTCCAGGCGTCGCATAAGCGCGCATTCTATACCGAATGGCGGAAAATGATGTCCGAATTTTCCCTAAAGGAAATCCTCCGGCGCGTAACGCCTCTTGAGTGAGGACCAAGCACGTGGCGCAGGCCACATGTCGTTGGGCCTCCGAGTAGAAATCCGGCGCCACGCCCGTAACCAATGAAGAAGACTCTTGGCTGCCGATGCGCGCTGAGTACGGCTTTGATCGGGCCTTCGGAGACATCAGGGCGTGTGCTCCGACATGCTTAGAGTGCGAGGTCTTTGGGGGAGCGCGCTGGGGTTGAGTCGCCCTGGCCCAGGCACATAATTTATTTTCTCGGAAAAAACGCCAACATGCAGGAAAATTAAAAAAAAGAGGTTGACAAATACGAACGAAAAATATTTAAAGCAAACCGAGAGGTTGATGGTGTCTCGATCACCATTGGCGAGACAAAGCACTTAACTAGCCGAAATGGCAAATCAAAAAACGTATTCCTAACTGCAACAGGGGCGGGCGCTTCTATTCGGCCTCTAAAAACACGAAAACGGCATCTAAATGGCCGTTTCGTGTGTTCCACTGGGATGGAAAAGTATGTTGAGAAGCGCCCCCCTCATATCACGATTCCTGCGCCCTTCCAAGAAAAAGTTTACACCGCGGCAAATCGGCGGGAAAAGTGAGAACCAACCTGCCTCCTCGGGCTGACACGATCGTTCAGCGACGCGCGATGTCGGATATCTGTCTCGGGGCACACGCGGGTAGACTCAGCCTCACAGGCTGAGAAGTTCCGCAAGATCTACGCCGAATTTTCGTTTGAGGTAGAGCGTGAAAAATTCAGCGATGGTAGGCTTGAAAGGTCGGCGTAGCAGGCGCATCCCCGCCTCTCGAGGAGTCTGATCCCCTTTTCTCATGTTGCACCCGCGACAAGACGCTACCACGTTATTCCACTCGTTGGTGCCGTCACGAGCCCTGGGGATGATGTGATCGACGGTCAGATCGCACGAAGAGAATTCGCGGCCGCAGTACTGGCACACGTACCCGTCCCGAACCAAAATGTTCCGACGGGAAAAGGGGACCTCTCTCCGGTAGATCTGACGGATGAACTTAAGCAGTCGGACGATCGCCGGCACCCGGAAGCTGTCGGAGACCGTATTCACCACCCTTTCCGACTCCTTTACCACTTCCACTTTGCCACTGAAGAGCAGGACCATGGCCCGTTTCCACGGTATGAGGCCAAGGAACTCGTACGTGGCGTTCAAGACGATGACCGAGTCCATTGACATCAATGCGCAAGCCTTTTCTCTTAGAGATGATTCGGCTATGTCACCGATATGTTCATTCTTTTACAGGGGTGTCCTGCCGGTGTCAAGCACAAAGCAACCCCTCTCTTTGGGGTTGAGCGAGCCGCCAAGAGGGCCCCCCGCAGATCCTCACGAACGCTCCAGGACGATTCGATGACCGCTCAGGTTCATCTCGCGGATCGTCCCCGAGATAGTCTTCTCTTCTCCAAAGAGTGTCCGGAGGAGAATCGTCCCCCCATTGAGTTTCACGTAGTCCACATTCTCCATGAGGAGTTCTTCCTTGCCGTCTTTATTGATTATGTATGCGTTTGACTCGCACATTCGATCGCCTCGCGTGGTTCGTTCCCGACATATGGTCCTTCGCGGCGAGGATAACTCTCGCCTCTCCCTTTCCCCCTTGGCCTATTCTATCGTATTTCGCGACGGATAACACATGGCGGGGGCTGCCTACGAAAGCTGTCGGCATGACGCGCCCTTGGCGGATCTGCATATGGGGCGGTTAGGAGAGGAAATGAGTCCCGCTCCAAAACAGTGCGCGACAACGCGCGTCCGATCGCCAAAGCGAGGCCCGGGAGCGCTCGCCAAACCCGGGAAACTTCATGAATCGTCGTAGCTTTCCCGTGCCGGCGGTCGGCGCCGTCATCCGGTCTGGCGCGCCCGCTGGATGAGTTCCTTGGCCTTGAGGAGATGACCTTGCACAGCCGTGAGCGATTCCGGCTCCGCGTCGTTGAAAAAGGCCATGATATCGTTGCACGCGTGGTGAGTATGGGTGATTGACTCACGGATCATGGAGTGGAACAGAGAGTATTGTGGGGGCGGTATGATCGCGAAGGTCTTCGAATCGAGGATCTGCAAGTCCCTCTTGACTGAATCCATTTTCAGCAGGATGTCCTTGGGCACTACCCCGCTGCCTGCTTCGCTCGGGTCATAATCTTCGATCTTCAGGCTGGGGACCCTGGTGATGAGGAGAGACAGCTCTTCCAAAATAGGCGCCGTGGCTTGCAGATATTCCTTGGCCTCGGGTTGATCGCGGGCGGCTATATCCAGGGGTGAGGGCGCCTTCTCCAATGGGGCGGGTCGCTCAGGAATCTGCGCGGGCTCCGGCGCCTGCGCCTCAGGGGTCGGTCTCTCTTCGACCGGCCCGGGCTCAGAGGAGGGCCTGCGGTCGGGTATCTCTTCGCGTGCGCGCACGGTCCTCTGCGCAGGAGTAGGCGGAGGTCCGGGGATGATGGCCATTTCTCGCCGGTGGGCAAACGGGATTACCGTGCTCGCCTCCGCGGCGTCAGGCGCCTTGGCCGCTTCCAGCGACGCCGGGGGGATAGCTGCTTTGGAGGGCTGGACTTCGGCCAGCTCAGGGGCTTGGCTCGGGCGTGGGCCTTCTCTGAGGACTTCCTTTCGCAGCGGCCTTATCTCAATAAGGTCTTCGGGCGCTTTGGGCGTGGGGAAGGGGAAGACGCCCCGGGGCTTGGACGGGGCTTCCTGCGTCGTCGGAGGCTTTGCATCAACCTCAAGACGTTCTTTTGTCTGCGCCGATTCGCGTTCGGGGGTGTGGGTCGCCGTGGGGATTGGTTCCTCTTTCTTCGGCTCCGGCGCCCGTTCGTCAAACCCCTCGGGTCGCGGCTCTTCCGGTCGAGGCGCGGGCCTGGCGCGGAGAATCTGCTTCATCTTCACTTCAGGTATGACCACCTTGAAACCTGAGCTTCCCACTTCGGTGACCGCAGGCTGGTCCGATCCCGGCCGGGCCGGGGGGCCCGCCTCTTCCTGGGAAGGAGCCTGGGCCATAACTTGCGGAGACGAAACAATAGCCGGAAGGCAGCATAAGCACATGGTGAAGAGCGCACGCATCACCGCACCGACTCGGGCCGGCCGTATGGAAAGAGCGGAGTTTGTCGGGGTCCATCTCACCGGAGAGCCCCACCAGACCAAAATTATGATTACGTTATAATTTTAGTCTGTTGTGGTCGGCTCGTCAAGTAATCCGAGAGATTCCCGGAAACCAGCCAGTTCCAAACCTGGGGATTTCGCAGATTTCATGCGGTCGAGGATGCCGTTGATGAAGGCCGACGAATTCTCCGCCCCGTACTTCTTGCCCAGATCGATCGCTTCGTTCAGGGTCACGGCAAGGGGTATGTCCGCAAAGGTGAGTATCTCTGCGATGGCCATTCTCAGGATGTTTCGGTCGACACGGTTCATTCGGTGGAGTTTCCAGTGATGGGAGAGTCGAGCGATGAGGTCGTCGATGGCCTCCTTATCTCGGGAGACCGCTGCGAGTAACTCACGGGCAAACTCTTGCATGATTCGATCCATGCGGATCACACGCTCATCGTCCATGCCGAAATGGTCCGCAAGGAAGGGGAGGATGGCGGCAGGGTCCTGTTCTTGGGCGTCCGCCGCGAAAAGGACTTGCAGCACGAATTCGCGGGTTTTGCGTCTGGATGGCACGGGAACTTAGCGGTTTAGAACGAGTCGTAAAATCCGGTTTTGTGAACGAAAAAGATAGTCTGCCAATAAAGTGCTCTTCGGCTTCCGGATTCCCGCTTGCGCGAAAATGACGGAGGAGCCTTTGTTTGAGTCGGCTTTGGAGCTTCCCGCCTCGTGGCCGCAAGCCGATTACGTTTCGAAATCTCCTGAATCAGAGCTGCTTGAGCAGATCGGCCATTTCGATAGCCGCCATGGCGGCTTCCGCGCCCTTATTCCCAGCCTTGGATCCGGCCCTTTCGATTGCCTGCTCGATGGTGTCGGTGGTCAACACGCCAAAGCTGACCGGAATCTTCGATTCGAGGGCCGTCTGGGCCACACCCTTGGCCACTTCCGCCGCAATATACTCAAAGTGAGGCGTGGAACCTCGAATCACCGCGCCCAAAGCTATCACCAGGCTGTACTTGCCCGACTTGGCCACATTCGCGACCGCCTGGGGAATCTCAAAGGCCCCTGGCACTCGGACCACAGTGATGTCCTCCTGGGCCGCGCCATGCCTGACCAGCGCGTCAATCGCGCCCGATACCAATCGAGACACGATGAAATCATTGAAACGGCTGGCTACCAGCGCGGCTTTCAAGCCGGTAGCATCCAGCTTTCCCTCGATGGCGTTCGTCATGGCTCCTCCCGTACGATAGCTCGCCGCTAAAATCAACAGCCGATGGCGTGGGACGTCCGATCAGCAGTTCTCCTTGATCTCAAGCATATGGCCCATTTTTTCCTTCTTGGTGATCAAGTAGCGCAGATTCGTTTCACAGGGATCGACTACGATCGGGACCTGCTCCACCACCTCCAGGCCGTATCCTTCCAACCCAACGATCTTCTTGGGGTTGTTCGTCATCAGCCGCATTTTGCGCACTCCAAGATCCGCGAGTATCTGGGCGCCTATTCCATAGTCTCGCAGGTCCGGCTTGAACCCTAGGCGCACATTTGCCTCCACGGTGTCGCATCCCTCATCCTGGAGCGCGTATGCCTTAATTTTATTAAAGAGACCGATTCCGCGGCCTTCTTGTCGCATATAGAGGATTACGCCCCGGCCTTCTTCCGAGACCATGCGCATGGCCTTTTCCAACTGGGGGCCGCAATCGCAGCGTCTCGAACCGAACACATCACCGGTAAGGCACTCGGAATGGACCCGAACCAAGATCGGTTCTTCAGGGTTAAGGTCCCCTTTAATCAATGCGATATGCTCCAGTTTATCCACGTCATTCCGATACGCAATGGCGCGGAAATCGCCGGAATTTTCGGTAGGGATCACCGTCTCCGCGCCCCGCCGGACCAGCCGCTCGGTGCGCATGCGATAGCGAATCAGGTCTTTAATGGTGCAGATCTTCAACTGATGTTGTTCCGCAAATCCCGTGAGATCATTCATCCTGGCCATCGTGCCGTCTTCTTTCATCACCTCGCAGATGACGCCTGCGGGCGTCAGTCCCGCCAAGCGCGCCAGATCGACACTTCCTTCGGTTTGGCCGGCTCTCACCAGGACGCCCCCGCCTCGCGCTCGGAGAGGGAAGACATGGCCGGGGGAAATCAGATCTCCCGGCTCCGCATCCTCATCCGCGGCCGTCAATATGGTCACTGCCCGATCCTGAGCCGAAATACCTGTGGTCACCCCCCGAGCGGCTTCAATGGAGACCGTGAACGCCGTCTGGAACTTGGTCTTGTTGTTGGGCGCCATCAACTGCAAATCCAGCGCGTCGATTTTTTCCGGGGTCAATGATAGACACACAAGTCCCCGACCATGCTTGGTCATGAAATTGATCGTTTCCGGAGTCACTTTCTCCGCGGCTATCGTCAGGTCACCTTCATTCTCGCGGTCTTCGTCATCGACCAGAATTACTATTCGCCCCCGACGTATTTCCTCAATTGCCTCTTCGGTGCCAACCAGAACGCCCATGCTCCCCTCCACTATTTCACATGAATCCGTGCTCTCGCAGAGTCTTTTTGGTGACACCCGACCCTGTGTCACGCATAAGTAGGAATTTTTCGACGTACTTTCCAATCATATCATATTCAATGTTTACCGGGTCACCGATCTTTTTGCCAATCAACCCCGTCACCATCCCGGTATGCGGGATAATCATGACCCAGAATCGATTCTCTCGGACTTCATTGACGGTGAGGCTTACGCCGTCTACGGCGACGCTCCCTTTCTCGATCAGGTATCGACCCGAATCGACCTGGAAACCCATGAGGCGCCCGTTGCCCGACCGACGATTATCGACTACTCGGCCCACGCAGTCCACATGGCCGAGGACCAAATGCCCGCCCAGCCTCGCATCCAAACGCATGGCCAGTTCCAGATTGACATCGTCACCCGGCCTCATCCCCCGCAGCGTGGTCACCCGCATGGTTTCCGGGGAAACGTCCGCGCCGAACCCGCGGCCGTCACGGTCCACCTCGATCACGGTGAGGCAAGCGCCGTCCACCGATATGGAGTCCCCAACCTTCACGTTGGACAGGTCCATTTCCGTGGCCAAGCTAAGCCTGAGAAATCCACCCACGGGCTCCATAGCCCTAATTTTTCCCCTCGCCTCAACGATCCCGGTGAACATCCCCGCCCCCATTAAACCCAACAGTGCTTTTGGCGCCCATCAACGATGCGTGATCCCACGGACTTGCTCGCCGCGCTCCGGTTGTTCCGACGGCAAATCCCGGGCCCAGGCGGTGAGCAGGTGTCTATGGTGAACTCGACCCATGGCAGCCAACAGGTTTGATTTCGCTCCGGGAACTTCGGCTTCGATCCTCGCCAGCATCGACTTCACCCATACCCGCCGATGAATTCTCGACTCATCAAAAGAACATGAGCATTCCACAATGGGCGCGTCAAGCTCTCGCGCGCACGCGCGAGTGGTCTCTTCCGTGACGAAGACAAGAGGACGGATGATAATGTTCCTTTGATCGTCGGCTTTCATGAGGGGGCTCATGCCCTTGATGGTCCCGTTGAACAGCATGTTCAGCAGCAGCGTCTCGACAAAGTCATCCAAATGATGCCCCAGCGCGATCTTATTCCAACCCTCGCGGGCTGCATACGTGTACAACATACCGCGACGAAGCCGCGCACAGAACGCACACGGATTGGTTCCTTCGGTGAGGTATTGATCCACCACCTGCACGATGTTCCCCTGAATAACGTGACAGCCGACGCGGTCATGAGCAAGACGCGCGACGAGCGGATCGGTCTCGAACACGGACTTGCCCGGATTGATGGTTACGGCCGCGAGCTCGAATCGCACCGGCGCTTTTCGTTGCAGTTCCCGCAGAGCGTACAAGAGGCTCCACGAGTCCTTGCCTCCGGAAAGCGCCACCTGAACGCGGTCTCCATCCTCAATAAGACCAAAATCGCCGATGGCCTTGCCGACCAGGCGAATTACTTTTCTGAAAGGAGTGTTCTTCATGATCAAAGCGTCCTGGCTCCACACATGCAATCCTATTTATAATGGGTTGACGTGATGATGTCCAAGGGTTGCTTCGCATATGACGCGGCGGACGATTCCCACGGAAAGGATGCCGGCCCACGCTGGAGCGATCGGAGTCGAAGGTTGTGTCAAAGATTACGCTCCCATGAAAGGAAGGGATGCAGAACCCTCTTCCCGCGTCCCGCGGGACGGGAGAGGGCAGGGTGAGGGGACGCTCAGCACCATTCAAAGAAGCAAATCGCAACGCGGCCTACCATAGGTTTCGTCAGAGCCTCTTTTCCGACGATGCGTTTCGTGGGATAATACGCACGTGGGCAAACCGTTCCGGTACCATTTCGAGTGGGACCCCGTCAAAGCTCGGCGCAATGTCAGAGAGCACGGGATCACTTTCGAGCGCGCGGCAACGGTCTTGCTTGATCCGCAAGCGCTATCTATGTTTGATGAAGAACATGGTCTCGACGAGGATCGATGGATCACCCTTGGCGTGGATCAGACAGGGATCTTGCTCGTAGTCTGTCACACATATGGGGTAGAGAAGCAAGCTATGGCGCGCATAAGACTGATTTCCGCGCGGAAGGCATCCAGAAGTGAAGCCCAGCAATACCTAAGGAAATAGACAATGAAACACGAGTATGACTTCTCGATGGCCGAAAGGGGCAAGTTCCACCGCAAGGGGGCAGAGTTGCGCTTGCCCGTATACCTCGATGCGAAGCTCCAGAGCCGCGTTTTGCGGATTGCCGAGAAGCAGGGCAAAGACCTCAGCGACGTGGTGAATCAGCTCGTGAAAAAGGAAGTGGAGCTGCTCGAAGAATTAAACCTGCCCTGAGCTGATGACGCGAATGAAACATTATTGAGGTTTTGACATGGAACGCCAATTCACATTGGAATATTGGCTGGACGACGGTTGGCATGTGGGGAAGCTCAAGGAAGCGCCCGGGGTGTTCAGCCAGGGAGAGTCTCTGGAAGAGCTTGAAGAGAACATCCGTGACGCGTATCAACTGATGATGGAAGAGACGAAGTTATAAGGTCCCTGACGACACGATCCAAGAGATCTCGCCGTCCACAATGCCTTTCCTCAGTTGCCTGAATAAATCCTTTGATATTTCCTAGCAGTGAATCAGTTATGATTGAGGATTACACTTAGGCTAGGCCCACGATTATGAGACAAGGAGCAGATTTTTGATCTTTTTGCAGAATGTTGCCAAGTTTTACAACGGGAAGCCCCTTTTTCAGGGCGTGAACGTCAGCGTCCACCGCGGTGACCGTATCGGCATTGTGGGGCCGAACGGCGCGGGCAAATCCACGCTTCTGAGCATGATGGAAGGCGTGGTGACACCCGATGAGGGCGAGGTATCCATCGAGAAGCGGATTCGGTTGGGAGTTTTGCGCCAGGAGCTGATCGAGGGCACAGAAGGCCATATCCTTGAAGAGGTGATGAATGTTTCCGATGAGGTGCGGAACGTTAGAGAACAGCTTTCGCGTCTGGAACAAGAACTGAACAACCTGGTCGAGTTCGATGAAAAAGCCGAGGCGCTCCTGGCAGAGCATGGGCGCCTCCACCATCTCTTTGAGGCATTTGACGGGTACACGCTGGAAGCGCGTGCTCGCAAGGTGCTCCACGGCCTCGGCTTCACAAACGAGGACGCGGGACGGCGCTGGAAGGAGTTCTCCGGCGGGTGGCGTATGCGGGTCGCGCTGGCAAAGATCCTGCTCGCTGAGCCGGACGGGTTGTTGCTGGATGAGCCGACCAACCATCTGGACTTGGAAAGTCTCCTGTGGGTCGAGGAATACCTGGCGACCTTCAAAGGCGCGATTGCGCTGGTTTCGCACGACCGGGCGTTCCTCAACCGTTTGGTGGACAAGATCATCGAGGTGGATCGGAGCAAGGTGACTTCGTACACCGGCAACTTCGACGAATACGAGAAGAACAGGGAAATGCAGGACGAGATTCAGCTCGCCGCGTACAAGAGCCAGCAGGAGAAGATTCAGCGGATTCAGAAATTCATCGATCAGAATAGGGTGAAGGCCAGGACTGCCAGCCGCGTTCAGAGCAGGATCAAGATGATGGAGAAGCTCGACCGCGTGGAGCCGCCCCGCAGGGCCAAGACGGTCAAGTTCACGTTTCCGCAGCCGCCGTCGTCGGGCCGGAGGGCGCTCGAAATACAAGGCTTGGTGAAACGGTTCGGCCGGCGAACCATCTACGATGGGTTTGATTTCAGCCTGGATCGTGGAGAAAAGGTAGGCCTGGTGGGGCCCAACGGCGCGGGGAAATCCACCCTACTCAAAATCATCGCAGACGTGCTCCCCTTCGAGGGTGGAACCTTGCGGTACGGCCACCAGGTCAAGCCCGGTTATTTTGCCCAACATCAGGCTGAAAGCCTCGCCTTGGATCGGACCGTGCTCGAAGAGGCGGCTTCCGCGGCTCCGCGCGCGTCCGAGCAGGAACTGAGGAACCTCCTGGGAGCGTTCCTCTTCAGCGGCGATGATGTGCAAAAGAAGGTGAAGGTGCTCTCGGGAGGCGAAAAGAGTCGGCTTTCGCTCACCAAGCTGCTCCTCGCGCCCCCGAATTTGCTCCTCATGGACGAGCCCACGAACCACCTGGATATCACGTCGTGCGAGGTGCTTGAAAAGGCGCTCCAGGACTTTGAGGGCACAATCATGCTCATCACGCACGACCGTCGGCTCATGAACAGGATCTGCACAGGCATATTGGAGATCGAGGGAGGAAAGACCGAGCACTACTTGGGCAATTACGACGATTACCAGTACAAGAAGAATCTGGACGCCAAAGAAGGCCGGCGGGAATCGATTCCCACGCTTCCTACTTCTCCTAAAGCGAGGGTGTCCAAAGAACGGAATTCCCGCAAAGAGCGAAAGCGCAAGGAAGCTGAGGCAAGGGGCGCTCTGACTCGAAAAAAGGCGCCGCTGGTGGAGGAATTGCGACAGGTGGAAGGCGAACTGGAAGCCAAACAGAGCCGCCGAAGCGAGATCCACCACATACTGGCGGATCCCGGGAATTACGAAAACAAAGAACTGGTCCTACCCCTCATGGAAGAGGAACCTGCGCTGGCTCGGGAAATCAAGGCTCTGGAAGCGCGCTGGGAAGAACTTCAGGTCAGGGTGGAAGAGTTGGAAAGTCAGTCCTTGTGATAAAAGATGCTGATGTTGTATTTCTCCTGGCCCAGTTGCTCGAACACGTCACGAAAATTGTTCTGCACTTCTTCTATTTCCGGCCGACTGTGAGGATCCAGGTCGAGCATCCGATCTACCGTGGCCGCAATGTACTCCAGCGCGGAATTTCTTTTGAGCCACGGGTTTAGTCGCGCCGCCGACGGCCTTGGCTCTCGCTCTATTCTGACGAGCTGCTGAACAAGTTCCTGCCGGGATCGAGCCTTGTGGAAGACCATGGGTAGTTTGCCGGTCAGGAGCACGACGAAAATCACCCCAACGCTGAACAGGTCCGATTGAAAAACGCTCTTGCCTTTGGCCTGCTCCGGGGCCATGTAGGAGAACGTTCCGACCACCTTACCTTTGAAGAGATCGGCCACCGCTCCGGGGCCCACAGAGAGCGCGACGCCGAAGTCTATGAGTTTGAGACGGCTCGGCTTGCCGTCACGATCGACCAGATAAAGGACGTTGTCGGTCTTGAGATCCCGGTGGATAACGCCTTTGCCGCGCATGTGCCTCAAGCACTCCAGGAGCTGGTTGACCATCGTCTCGACGATGGCGAGGTTCAATCTGCTGTGAACGGCGAATGGCGGCTTGTGCTTCTCGGTCCAGACCTGCTCCACAAAGTGGGTGAGGCTGTCACTCGGATAGTATCCGCCTATCATGATCGTTTCGCCTTGCTGGTCGACCAGTCCGTAGTACTCCACCACATTGGGGTGCTGCTCCGGAGTCTGCACCGCAGCATGCATCGCGGCCTCGTATTTCAGCAGCTCCACCGGTTCGGCAAACCCGCCGGCAATCTGCGACTTCACTGTCTTGAGCGCCACTATTCTCTTTCGAAAAATCCCGAGGCAGACCTGACCCATTGCCCCGGAAGAGATCTCGCCGAGCACTTTGACCTTGATGCCGCGGACCGAATCCGGGCGCTCCAAGGAGTCGGCGATGAGCCTGATGAGCTCGGCCATCTGTTCCCTGGTCTTGGAGCTGTAGACCTGCGCATTTTGGTCCAGATCCTCCATGACCTGCTTGTCCATCGCGGAACGTTCCACCAGAGGCTTGTACAGCTCAATCGTTTGATCCAGCCTCGGCTCGTGTTGGCGACGGTCTCCGTAGTAGTCGCCGAAGGACGAACTGTAACGGTAAGCAAGAAATCTCTGGGCCAGCCTCCCCTGCTGAGTCGTCCCATAGCGTTTATAGAGCGTGAGGATTTTCTCCAGGAGGTCAGCTCCGCGGCGACCTTTTTTCTTCATGAGCTTTATGCGGGCGAGCACCTCATTGGGGTCTTCCAAGCTGCAATAGTCGGCCTGGATTTCGAAGAAGGCGGCAAAATCCACCAGAGAGATCTGCGCGAGATGAAAGGAGAGACCCTGCAAGCCCCGAACGAAGTCCGCTCCATTAATCAGATTATCGAGTATATGACCATTGAGGAAATCCGTGAGCTTGCCCTTGTGATATCCTCCGGCGATCCGGTCCACGGAAAAACCGCACCGAAAGAGGAACCGCGCCAGCTCAGCAAGCTCGCGCTCCATCTCGTCTTTCCCATCTTTCCGAAAAAAGAACAAGGAACGGGACGGCGCCTCCTGGAGCATAAGATGGTGCAGTTCGATGACCGCGCGGCGAACCTGCTCGGCTGTCCTGGCCACGTCCGCTTGCTCGGAGAGCGGTTGTTCTCCGCGTACGAGAAAGGGAATAATGGTCGTATCAGGACTCGCGTCCGGAGCGTATTTGACCCTATACTTGGTGTTGAGTCTGGATAAGGTGTTGTGAATCTGTTCCAGGTCCTGGACGGTGGGCCTGACGTTGCTCTTGGAATCAAGCCACTTCACCGCGTATATGAGAGCCTTGGAGTCTTGCTCGATCTTTTCTATCTCTTTTCGACTGTCCGCGAGGGTTGCAAGGTCAGGGAATTGTTGAGCCGCCCTGATGAGATTGAAGAGCAGATCGTAATAGGTCATCACACCTCGCTCAAGCAACGGGAGGAGGTCTCGTATGACCCACAATAGATAGGGAAATCTCTTCTTTATGATTCGGCCGATCTGGCCGATGGGATCCACGTCGCCTTTGCTGGCCATATCGGCCAGCTCAGCGTAATGGCTGATCACTCCATAGAGCTCTTCGCGGAGCGACTGAGCATCTTGTTCCATGATCAGAGGGCCTTTACCATCCTGTCCGGATCTTTTTCGCGCTTTCCGGAAGGCCGCGGCGCCGGGCACAACACTCGGTGAAACATCACGCGCCCGCGGACTCCTTTGAGCCGCCCAGCAAGAGGCCGCTCACGTATCAAGGGATGCCGGCGCCCTAGAGTGGGACTACGCTACCTGCCCCCTCGTCTTCCCGGCATTTTCCTGAGCATTTTGAACCCGGACGTTTGTTTGAGAGGCTGTAAGGCTTCTTCCGACATCGCGCGCTTGATCACTTCGGATCCTCCCACCCCCACGGCAAGTTTTAGTATGTCCAGAGCTTTTTCGGGCTGGCCTGTGTTGGCGTAAACCACCGCGGCGTAATAATGCAACCACTCAGGCTCGTAGGGATCCGACAGCGAAAGAGCGCGGCGATAGTATTTTAGGGCATTCTCGTAGTCACCCATCTTGGCGCTCAAATAAACCAACCGGCTGACGGTGTACGGCATGAGCCTGGGATTTTCCTGCAAAATCCTTCTGATGCGCAGCGCTTTCCGCTTGTTTCCCACCGAAAAGTGCGCGACCGCCAGGTCTGCCAGAGCGAACTGATCGTCGGGGTCCTTTATGAGGCCCCTGTGGTAATGCTTCACCGCGTCGCGGGGCCGATTCTTCTTGTACAGGAAGTAGTAACCAAGGTGAAAGTCCACCTGAGGGTCGTCCGGATTGTTTTGGAAGGCCCGTTTGAAGAGGACAAGAGCTTCCTGTTCATGTTCCATTTCCAGATGGAGGTGCCCCAGCTCCGTGAGAAACTGGCTGTCATTGGGATGGAGTTCGACGGCTTTTCCCAGGTAGCGCAACGCCTGAATATAGTTCAATTCGTCAAAATATAGCAGCCCCAAATTGAAGTAAGCGTCGCCGTTGGCTTCCTCCAGTTTAACGGCTTCCAGAAAGTTTTCCTTCGCCAGGTCGGTGAGGCCCATCTTCCAGCAGATGAGACCACGGTTATTGAAGAGATAGGAATAGTTACCACCGCTCAACTGGATTGCACGGTCGATCGTTTCCTTTGCTCGATCCAGGCAGTCCTGGTCATACTTTTCCAACGCTTGCTCGTTCAGGGCTCTGATAAGACTTTCCCGCTGCCACTCCTTTGCAAGACTGTATACAAGAGCGCCGGATCGCACCTGTTCCAGGTGTGTCTCGTGAACGATCAGGGCATAGTTGTTTACTTCCATCACATCATCCGCCCAAATCGCTTCCACCACAAACGCCGGGACCTTCGATTCTTGATTGAAGAAGCCTATGTAGTGGTAGTACCGGGTGTCGATCAAGCCGTCATTCTCCCAGACCTCATCCGGATTCTCCAGCGTGAACTCAACCCAGTGGGCAAAATCCGGCTTTCCCAGGTCCATGCCGGCTCTCGGCGCCGCGCCGATCATGTCGCGAATCTGTCCTTGAGAAGGGAAGGGGGGCAAAAAGCTTTCAAGGTGAGAGGATACGTCGTTTTCTTCCCAGGGAGATTCGTCATACCAGATGCGATTCGCCATAAGTATCCTCAACTTACGCACGCGGCGAGACTGGTTGAAATGCGGCCTAGGCGCCGGATTGGAGCGCACTCGGTTCGGTGAGGCGCCTCACCAATCTCCAGCGGCCTCGCCACACGGACCACCGTGAAGACCTTGCTGGAGATTTAGGGGCTTTCGTCGCTTCTCAGTCTTTGTTCAACCAATACCATGAAGCTCCGGGGTCGTCAATCTACCGATCCGTCGGCGTCGTAGCTCCCCCATTCATACCCGACGCGGGTGATTCACCGGATGAGTGGTTCCCGTTGGGCCTCTCTCCCCGCGGTTTACGGTATACCAGTTCACAATAACCGCAACCGAGGCCAAAGCCGCAGTCTCTGTGCGCAGCACCCCCGCGCCGACGCTTACCGTCAGGAATCCCGCGGCCTCAGCCTCCTTCTCCTCCAAAGGCTCCAAGCCCCCTTCCGGGCCCACCAGAAGCACGACACGAGAGATCCCTGCCGAGAGCGCCGCCAGGAGCGGCTGGGCCGCAGTGTTCACAGACAGCGCCAGCTTCAAGTCAGCGTCCCAATGACGGTCCAGGAACCGGGCCAGGCTGACGGGCTGCTCCACGAGGGGCGCCCGGCTGCGCCCCGATTGTGCGGCGGCGGACGCCACGATCAAGTTCCAACGTGCTTTCATGGCGTCCCCGCGGCGTGTGGTGCGTCCGGTAATCAAGGGAATGAAACGGCTGACCCCCAACTCGGTTCCATGCCTCAGTATCTCTTGGAAAGGTCCCGGCCTCACGCAGCCGAAGGCAAGTGTGATTTCCGGTTCGGGCCTCACTTCCTCCTCTCGGGACGCGAGAATGGTTCCCGACACCTCACGCCTCTCGCACCGGGCAAGACGGACCAGATGCTTGGTTCCACCGTCGAAAACCTCCACATCGTCCCCCGCTTTGAGCCGAAGCACGTCGCGGAGGTACCGCGCAGCCCCAGGAGGGAAGGAGACGCGGTCCGAGGTCAACTCGCTCAGAGGCACATATATCCGAGGAAGTTTCAACTGGATGACTCCCGGCGTCACGGTCAGGCGGCCCTACCCGACGTGGCAGCGTTTCAGAAAACCTTCGATGCGGTTCAGTCCCTCCAAGATGTTTTCGAGGCTGTTGGTGTATGAGAAGCGGATGAACCCTTCCGCCGCTTCGCCGAAATCTATCCCGGGAGCCACGCCGACGCCGGCCCCTTCGAGAATGTCGAACGCGAACCTGTAAGAATCTTGTGAGAAGGCACGCGCGTCCGCGAGCACGTAAAAGGCTGCCGTAGGATCAACTTGAATCCCGAACCCGATTTCCCGTAACCGAGCAATCATGATCTTTCGTCTGGCATTGAAGGCTTCCCTCATTGCGCGGGTTTCGGCGGATGTGTTCTTGAGCGCTTCAATCCCCGCGTATTGCACGAAGTCCGCCGCGCTGATGAAGAAATTCTGGCTCATTTTCTGCAAAGGTCTTATCCAGTCAGGCTCTGCGATGAGATACCCAAGCCTCCAGCCCGTCATGGCGTAAAGCTTGGAAAAGCCGTTCACCACAAAGGCATTGCGCGTAAATTCCATAATCGAATGCTCCCGGCCCTCGTAGACCAGGCCGTGGTAGATCTCGTCCGATATGATGGGGATGCCCAGGTCGGCAAGGGCCTTCATCCTATCCGGTTCCATGACCGCGCCGGTCGGATTGGACGGCGAATTGATCAGAATAGCCCTGGTGCGATCGGAGATAGCCTTTCTCACCTGTTCCGGGTCCATCTGAAAGCCGTTCTCCGCGGGAACGGGAACGAAAACCGGCGATCCGCCCAGGAAGCGGATGAAATTCGGATAACACGCATAATGGGGGTCGGAAAGAATAACCTCCGACCCGGGATCCAACAGCGCAGCGAGGACCAGCAGAATGGCCGGCGATGAACCGGAAGTGATGACCACGGAATCCGGATTCACTCCGACGCCATAGGTCTCGTGATAGTGGGTGGCGATAGCCTGGCGGAGTTCGGGGATACCCACGCTCGCGGTATAATGAGTCTTGCCGGCCCGCATGGCCGCAATTCCCGCTTCCACAACATTCGGGGGCGTATCGAAGTCCGGCTCACCCACTTCCAGGTGAATAATATCCTGTCCAACCCTTGCCTTATCCATGGCGGCTTCCAGGACGTCCATGACGAGAAAAGGGGGTATCTCCTGGGATCTGACGGATATTGTTACAGAATCACCTTGACGACGCATGTATGGGCTCCACGGGCTTTTCTCAAAAAATGCGGGCCTATTATAAGTAAAAGACTCTTGTTGCTTCAAACTTATTAATTGATTTTCCGTAAGCTCCCTGCTAAACTGGACGCAACTATAAGAAACGCCTGTGCTTTCACGGCATTGGCTTTCTTCGCAAGGACCGACATGAGCCTGAGCTTCCTACAGCCCGTGGCGAGTCTCCTTGGCAGCTCCCGCCTATTCATCTTTCTGTCGCTTTGTCTGCTTGCCCATGCGACCCCGGGGTGGTCGGAGACATACGGAGTCAAGGACTCGAGCGGAAAGTTCGTGCCAAAGGTCACTGTGACTGTCGAAGACAAAGAGGTCGTGATCAGGAAGGTCACTCTCCAGGACAAATTCGACAGCATTGCGGTGCGCCTGAACACGAAGAATCAGGCTCTGATCCGCAATGTTCCGCTCCTTCACGTGCAGTGGATCGGCCCCGGAGACAAGGCGGGCAAGCCGATGCCCCTTACCGGCCCTCGGTACGATCCCGCGGAGAAAATCTTCAAGGACAGCATGGGGAAATCCATTGGGCTCAAAATATTGGATCAGACGACAAGAAATCTGTTCAAAGGCAAGGATCCCGCAGACCTGTTCACGATTGCCATAGACGGCAAGCCCGTGGTCTCCTCGGAGGATTTTCAGGAAAAGGAAGGGACCGTTCGACTCGGCGCAGGGAGAGACGTCTCCATAAAAGTGGATAAGAGTTCCATCTTGTTCACTGAGGAGAATTTCAAGAAGGGCGAGATGATCAATGTGGACAACCGGACAGGACGCGATCAGATCCTCGGGGTATCGGCCCCCAGCAAAGGCCTGTCCTATTCCGGGGTGATCCGCAAGCCTGATCAGAACAAGATTCCTCCAAATCAGTGGAACCGGTTTACCTTGGCTTCCGACGCAGGGATATTCATCGTACTGATCCCTGAGTTCAAAGAGATGGCCGCGCTCGACGGAAAAGAGATTTCGGTCAAGGTTTATGACCGTGACCAGGTTCGCGATACCATAAACATCCCCGTGAAGGTGTCGCCAGAGCTCCGTCGGATGGCGGAGGCGGGAATTCAGGGGGGCGAGACCGGTAACGAGAAAGAAGCCTGGTCAACCACCGGCGCCGGCGCGGCGGTGACAGGCGGGGAAGCGGCCCAAGCCTCGATCAAAGATCAGGCGCCCAAGACGGACGCTCGCGCTCGCGCAAAACCGGAGACCGCTTCGGTGACCCTTTGGCTCTGGATCATTCCCATTCTTGCTGTGGGCTTGATCGTGTTTATCGGAGGATACGCGATCTTCTTTATTCTGCCGAGGATTCAGGTATTGGAAGATCGGCTTTCCAAGAGCGAGATGTTCATCCATGGGAGCCGAGAGGCGATCCGAGAAGAACTGGATGAGATAAGAAAAGAGATCCTTCAGCAATGCCGGCAAGATATCCGCGCGGAATAGCCCTCCTCGTTTCGTTTACCCTTTGTCTTATTTTGGTGGTCCTGGAGATGCCGACCCCGGCGTCCGATAGCGTCGTCGCGGGTATTGTGGACCAAGCCGGTGAATTTGTGCCCAAATTGCTCATTGGCAAGACTCCCGCCTCCATAGAAGTAAAAAAGATCAAGGGTGACGAGCAATTTGACCAGGTGAAAGTGCGTTTGTTGATCCCGCGAGGGGGGCAGGTCCGGGCTATGCGTCAGCTTTCCATCCAGTGGGAGAGGGCGCCGGGGGAGATGGGGAGACGCTGGCCGATGGAGACTCATCGAGGATTCGATCCGCAAAGTGGGACCTTTGCCGCAAGATGGTCGGAAGCCCTCTCCTTTGTTCTGAGAGACCGGTCGAACAGGAATCTCTTCGGGGAAGCCCCGTGGCACAGGGTCGTTCAGTTATGGCTCGATGGAAAGCCGGTGGTGCTCCAGCCTCCGCCCGCTTTGGACCGTCCGCGGGCAAATCCAGTGAGCGACTCCGAAGCTCTGTCTCGGCAGTCCTCGGAGCCGCCGGTCCGGGAGGACGCCCCGACGACGGCCGGCGCGAATGACACCGTTTCCCAACTTTCGGTGGCGGCCCAAGCTCCCGAACCGCCACCGCTCCCCGCGCCTCCGCCCGAGACAATCAAGACCGCAGTCCCCGGGACCGCAGTCGCCACGGTAGATCCGGCAGCTCTGAAGGATTTGGAGCGCAAGTATGACCGAGCCCTCAGGCGGTTGGAGAAGTTGGAACACGCTGTGGAAGAGAGCCAGAAATGGTTTTATTGGGGGCCTCTCCTTGCATTGACACTCGCGGTTCTTTTCAGTAGTGTGACGGTTTTCTTGACCTATGTGCGCCTCTCTCGGGGCCGTGGCCCAGGTATGCCGCCTCCCCAGCAGGTGGGCCTCACCAGGTTTCGACCACAAGGCAGATTCCGAGACACCGGGTAATTCCAGGCGCCTGATCGCCGGAGGCTATACATGTTCGGACCCCTCCCCAGGAGCTTTTTTCTGACGTGCGGCAAGGGGGATGCTTCCACCGAATTGACCTCTTTCGATGCGGCTCTACTCGACGCCGGGATCGGAGACACCAATCTGATACGGATGAGCAGCATTCTTCCACCAGCCGCAGTACACGTGGACCGGCGCGTATTTCCCAAAGGCTCATTCGTGCCGCTCGCTTACGCGGAACGAGCGTCTTCAGAGCCGGGGACGGTGATTTCCGCGGCGGTTGCCGTGGGCATTCCTGAAGACTCGCTTGCCGCTGGGGTCATAATGGAGCACTCATGCGTCGGAGAGCTCGAAGCCTGCGAAAAGCGCGCACGCGACATGGTTCGCGAATCAATGGAGGCGCTCAGGGGCCTCAAGATTAAGGAAATTAAGAGCATTGGGATCTCCCACCGGGTCCTACGGGTAGGGACCGTATTTGCTGCGGTGGCGCTATGTCCCTGAATGATAAAGAGTGGCTCATTGAGGTCTTTGAGAACAGGTCCGCGTTTGCGCTGCGTTACCGGACAAAGCTCTTTGACGAAGTTTCGCAATTCCAGAACGTGCAGATCTTCCAAACCGAATTCATGGGCCGCGCCCTCATACTCGACGGCTGCTACATGCTTACCGAGCGCGACGCTGCGATTTACCATGAAATGCTCGTTCATCCCGCGATGAGCGCGCTGCCCGCGCCGAGCCACGTCCTGGTGATAGGCGGTGGTGACGGCGGAGCGGTCACTCAGATAGTCAAGTATCCCAAAGTGCGATCCGTCACACTCTGCGAGATCGACCGGATGGTAGTCGATGCGTGCAGAGAGTTCCTTCCTCAGATTGCAGCGGGCCTCGACGATCCGCGGGTCCAGGTGTTGTTTGAGGATGGCGCCGCCTTTGTGAAGGCGCACGCCGGCGAGTTTGACCTTATCCTGGTCGATTCCACCGACCCGGTCGGCCCGGCTAAGACGCTGTTCGAGACGTCGTTTTACCAGTCTGTGAAAGCGGCTTTACGCGACGGCGGAGCCGCGGTGTTCCAGACGGAGAGTCCGGTCTTCATGTCTGAGGTCTTTCTGGAGGCGGTCGGCAAGCTCGCTGGAGTATTCGGGGACAGCCGCGTGTATCCCTATTTCGCTACTGTTCCGTGCTATCCGGGGGGGCTTTGGTCCTTCACACTCTGTTCCGACCAGGTCGATCCCATAAAAGGACCGTGCTCGGAACTCTCGCCGGCGCTGGAACAGACGCTTGAATACTACACGGAGGAGATTCGCCGAGCGGCTTTCGCGGCGCCCGCGTTCGTGCGCAGAGCGCTCTCCAGGCAATAGGGGAGCCCGGGAGCTTGGAGCTGAAACGTGAGTAGGCAGCTTTTTCTTGAGGCTCACGCGGATACGATCATGCCTGGATCTCCCGCGCTTGTCGGGTTACCCCTGGACAAGACCGCGACTTATCGACCGGGAACCGGCCAGGCGCCTGCAGCAATAAGAGCCGCGTCCGACTCCATCGAATCGTATTCACCTCTTCTCGACCTCGACCTACTCGACCACCCTTTTGCGGATATTGGAGATTTGGATTTCTCGAATGATTCGGTCGAAAACTCACTTGGCAGGATCGAGGATCAGGCCAAGCGGATCATGTCGTCCGGATGTCCTATGCTGAGCATGGGCGGTGAGCACACCATCACTCTGGCGCTCGTTAGGGCCGCATTAGAAACATATCCTGACCTTGTGCTCATCCACGCGGACGCGCACAGCGACCTTCGGGACCGATACGAAGGCAGCGCGATCAACCACGCTACGGTAATGCGACGAGTTGTGGAGTTGGTGGGGCGCGAGCGGTTAATCCAGCTCGGAATAAGGGCGGGGACAAAGGAGGAGTTCGGGTGGATGCGAGACCGATTTACCTTGCTCTCGTGGCGCCCTGCGGCAGAGCAGGAGCTTCTCCGAAGAACGGAGCGCCGCCCGGTTTACCTGAGCCTGGACTTGGACGTGCTCGATCCCGCGTGCTTCCCGGGAACGGGCAACCCGGAGCCGGGAGGATGGTCGTATAACGACCTGGAACGCCTGCTTTGGGCCGCGACATCTATGAATCTTGTGGCCGCGGACGTGGTGGAACTGAGCCCACGGTACGATCCTTCGGGGGTTTCCGCCATTACCGCGGCCAGAGTGGTTCGTGAACTGCTCCTCATTTTGGGGCTGACACATTAACTACTCAATTGCACTCATACAGTGAAACAGGCGCCCGACTTCGTGTCCCGGACTAAGACAAGGGGTCACCGCGTGGACGTAAGTTCTAAGGCTGACCGAGGCTCCGGTGGGACAGGCATCCTTCCTGTCATGCCTTGAGAGTAAGACTCTGGCCCGGATGGACGGGCGTCCCGCCCGTCCATCCGAAACCTATTCCGTCTATTTTGCCTGAGATGAGCATTTGGCTAGTGCAAGCATGTGCCGAGCGACGTCGTCCCCTGCATCAGTTGGCTTACGCGCGAGCCTCGTCCATGTTGACAGCCGTGCGACAGGTTGATAGACCAGATCCACGCGCACTTGTCGTTAGGCCGGGGAAATGATCGAGCGCCTCCATCGCATCTGTGCTGTTATGGCCGTTCTGATGGCCGTGTCCGTCCTCGCGCCCAAATGGGACACCGGCGCCGCCGGGTCTGAATCCAGGCCGCGAACAACCGCCCCGGGAGGACGGCCGGACCTGGTGGAACTCATTAAAGACCTTTCCCCGGTTGTGGTCTACATCTCCATAGAAAAACACATGCTCCAGCAGAGTTCCTCGGAACCTCCGCCGCTATTTCGGCCGCGTTACGGCTGGACGGACGATCGATCCCGCGATAGGGAGCGCTATCAAATGGATAGCCTGGGCAGCGGCTTTATTTATGACGCGGAAGGGCTGATCGTCACCAATGCCCATGTGGTTGAAGGCGCCACCAAAATCCTGGTGACGCTCACGTCCGGTAAGGTGTGCCCCGCGACGGTTATCGCGGCGCATCCCACAGTAGACCTGGCGTTGCTCAAGATTAAGCCGCCCCACGGTTTGCGGAAAGCGCAACTGGGAGATTCTTCGAAAGTGCAGGTGGGTGAGTGGGTCTTGGTGCTGGGCAATCCCTTCGGGCTGGTCATGAGCGCCACGCAGGGTATCGTGAGCGCGAAAGGGCGATTTCTCGGCCTGGGGCCGGCGGATGACTTCCTGCAGACGGATGCCTCCATCAATCCGGGCAATTCAGGCGGGCCGCTCTTCAACATGGCGGGCGAGGTAATAGGAGTCAATACCGCCATTATCGGACCAGGCAAGGGGATCGGATTCTCGATCCCTGCGAAGTATGTCCGGGAGCTGGTCGAAGAACCCGCGAAAATGAAACGGCCCGTGCGCGGGTGGCTTGGAATCTATGTGGAAGATATGACCACCGAGCAGGCCAGAGCCCTGGGAATGAGTGAACCGCGCGGGACCTACGTGGACGAGGTGCTCAAAGCCGCTCCCGCGTACAATGCCGGGCTCAAACGGGGCGATCTGATCCTGGATGCGGCAAGTGAACAGATCCGTAGTGGGCGTCACCTTTCCAGGATCGTGGCCGCGTCCAAGCCCGGGGATCTGGTCAAGATGACGGTTTTGCGGCAGGGCAAGGCGTACACGCTCGACGTGGTCATTGGAAAGGCTCCTGAATAGGGTCTTTGCTGCGGGTAAGCTCGTTTCGTATGATGGCTGCAAGGCGTTCCACGGTCTCTTCCAAGTCTCGGTTCACCACTTGATATTTGAACAGATCCGCGGCCGCGAGTTCGTCTTTCGCGTTCTCGATCCTCCGGGTTATCACTTCTTCCGAATCCGTTCCCCTTCCACGAAGCCGCTCTTCCAAAACATTCATATCCGGCGGGGTGATGAATATACCGACCGCTTGGGGCATCTCCCGGAACACCTCTTTCGCGCCCTCAACGTCGATATCCATGATCATCGCGCGCCCCGACTCCAAGCAGCGTCGCACTGGGCCTGCGGGACTTCCGTACAGGTTCCCGTGGACTTCTTTCCATTCAAGAAACTCGCCCTGGTCGATCATCCGCCGGAAGCGGTCCGTGTCCAGAAAATAGTAGTCCTCTCCGTCAACTTCACCCCCTCGCGGACGTCTGGTCGTGCAAGAGACCGAATAAGCCATGTCCGGAAACAGAACCCTCAACCGGGCGATGAGGGTCGTCTTCCCGCCTCCGGAAGGCGCTGAGATTACGAAGAGAACCGATGAGGCCACAGCGCGTGTCACCCTTGGGCGAAGTTGTTCCGATCTCATGGCGCCGAACTCATCCGTCGGTCAATCGGATTTTGCCTGAACGCTCCTCTCCGGAAGTTCCATGACGAAACTTGGGCAAAAGTGAAGCGGCAAGCCTCCCTGGGGCGGTCTAATATGCGTTGAAATCGCCTTTTTCTTCCGGTCACGGGCGCCGGGCGAGGTTGAGAGGCGCGAAACTCCGTCGATCCTTCAGCGTTGCGGCCCGCTGGGCAAGCGGTTCATCGCGGTGTTCATCGAGCCTATTCAGCGTCCCAGTCCCACGTCAAGCGCGTACATATGTCCGTCTGTACTGCTGAAGTACACGGCGCCGCGACGAATACGCGGGGCTGCAAGAATGGCTCCTTCGGTTGCGAAAGTCCAGAGCTCTGTTCCGGTGCGGGCGTCCAACGCGTACAGATTGTGGTCCGTGTTGCCGAGGTAGATGACCCCATCAGATTCCACGGGAGTGGTGAACACACCGCCGTCGCCATGGCGCCGCCACTTGTCCTCTCCCGTCTCTTTATCAAGGGCATAGACTTCGCCTTTCAGTCCGGAAAAAATAAGTAGATCTCCCGTAAGCCCGAGCGAAGTGAAGACCGCCCTATCCGTGCCGCGCCGCCATCGTAGGCGCCCCGTCGCGGCGTCCACTGCGTGGAGTGTAGACTCTCCGCTCCCGAAGTAGACGATCCCTGCCGAGATTTGCGGGGAGCAATCGATGGGCGCGCCTGCCTTGTACTCCCAGAGAGGATGACCGGCGCCTTCCTCCAGAGCGCAAAAAATCCCTCTGGGACTCCCCAAGAACACCACTCCCGATTCCACAACGGGCGAGCACTCGACCCAGTGCAGAGTGGCACCCTTTATCTTGAACTGCCACCTCTGGCGCCCGGTGAGGCTGTCAAGAGCGTGTAAACTTCCGTCTGAACTCGTAATGTAAATGCTCCCGCCGGCCAAACGAGGTGAAGACCATATAGGGCCGCGGGTCTTGAATCGCCACGTCTCGGCCCCAGTATCTTCCCGCACAGCGCGCATGTAACTGTCCCAGCTTCCGAAATAGACCAGTCCATTTTCCAGCGCGGGAGATGATCGAATGACGTCTCCGGCCCGGAAGCTCCAAAGCTGCTCCCCTGTCTCACAATCAAGGCAATAGAGTCGGGAATCCCAGCCGCCAAAGAACAGCGCACGTCCGGAAAATGCCGGCGAAGAAACAATCCACGCGTTCGTGCGAAACCGCCAACGATACGAATAGAGGGTCAACTCCTGGGTGTGGGCAAGCCGGTGGCCGGTCACTTCGATTTCCACCGTGGAATCGCCCTCGGATTTTCGATCCTCTAATTCCTTCGGCCTCAACAGATTGGCCGCAACGAGCTTCTTGAACAAGCTGGTAAGTCCCTGCGCGGAAAAGCCATACTTGGACATGAGCTCTTGATCGCTGAGGCCGGCGCGGATATCGATCAAGGCCTCGCGGGCATTCACTCTTGGCTTTGCAGACTTCATCCGAAAACTCCTATAATACTTAACCTTGCCATCGGGCGGGCGCCATTGCAAGGCCACGGGTCACCGGGGAGCGGAAAACGGACCGTTAGAGTGGAATATTGCACGCGGCTGAGGGATCGTTGGGGCGTTCGATCCGAAAGATTGGCCTTCGCGTATGCCAAATCCACGAGAAAGAAGAGGCAGGGCCCCCCTTGATTTTCGCGGCCGATCTGCTAGATTCAGCATCAAGACCGGGCAATCGCCCCGATAATTTTGACCTTGAGGCGCGCTCCATGCTTCGCAAGGTATTTTTCGCCATATTGATGCCGCTGAGCCTGGCAGCGCTGGTATACGGTGGCTTTTTCAGGGAATTCAAGGTGTATGATAACCTGGAGAAGTTCGACCAACTCAAGAACGTCGGCATCAAGATCAAAATCCCCGGATACGACCAACAACAGCCGGAACTGACTGTACAGTCTCAATGGTTTTCGGAACCTGAGGTGGTCAACGCCATGACATTCGACGGAATCGGGTTGTACAAGGATGGGCGCCTGATTTCGAATTATCCTGATCTGAGAATGCTCAAAGGCAGGCGCCCCTGCCCGACCTGACTCTGATAAGAGCCGCCGTGAGCGGCGCCCTGAGGTGAGACGCGCCTCAGAATTATCAATAAACAAGTAGGGATGACGCCGTGGAGAAACTGAGACTCAAGGTTCAGCTCGCGTGCGCTGCGTTGTTCAACATAGGCTTCGTGCAGTGGCACTCGGTGTGCTTCCCTGTTCTCAATTGTCATTCCTGTCCCATATCGCTCTTTTCCTGTCCCATTGGGGTCATCGGCAAGTTCGCCGAAGTCGGTCTCGTCCCGCTGAGCGTTATTGGCCTGATGGCTTTGGCAGGCCTGGTTGCCGGGCGATTGCTGTGCGGGTGGGCCTGTCCTTTTGGGTTTCTCCAGGAATTGCTCTACAAGATTCCTTTTCCCAAGTTCACCATGCCGTCCTGGACCCGATTCATCAAGTATGGCGTCTTTGTCGCATTGGTCCTGCTTGTGCCGATATTCCTCTCCACCGCGTCACAGCTCTACTTTTGCAGGCTCTGTCCTGTAGCCACCATCGAGTCCGCTATTCCTTGGGCCATCATTAGCGGGACGACGAATCCGGTCTCCCTTTCAATCCGCCTTGCGATTCTCTTCGGAATCGTCATGGCCGCGATGGCCCACCGACGCTTCTTCTGCAAGGTGATCTGCCCCCTCGGAGCGTGTCTGTCGCTCATGAATCGATTTGCCGCCATATTCCCGGAGCGTAATACCGACTGCATCGAATGCGGCACGTGCGGCAAGGTCTGCCCCATGGGCGCCGGACGGGAAAAAGACGGTTTCGGCGCATACGACGAGAAGGCCGAAGAATGTATCTCCTGCCTCGAATGCCGGAAAAAATGCCCCACCGGGGCTATCCAATTGTGGGGCGGCTAAGAGAAGGTCTTAGATCCCGGGAAACCTCTTTTTGTGCAAAAAGGGCCTCCCCGGCCGGTTCTTCAGAAATTCTTGGGTTTGAGATCGATTCTAGGCGTCGAAGGTGAGATCGACCACGTGGCCGTCCAGGTTAATCCAGACCATGAAGCCGGACGGTTTCTTCTTTTTCGCCCTGGTGCGCATCTCGTTCAAGCGTGATGAAGGCATGTCCACTGCCGCGGTCTTTAGGAATCGGTTGAGTTCGCGCAGTGTCTTGAAGTGCTGTATGGTCATGAGGTTACCTCTGCCGGGCCATTAAAACGGGAGCGGGCGATGCGCGCCGACCCGAACTTTTAAATATATCTTAATCGGAGCTCTCTTGGCAAGAGTTCATGCCCGACCTGCGCTCTTCAAAAGCTCATAGCCTTTGAAGCCGCTTCTCAGGGCTTGGCCCTGTTTGCGCCCCTTTCTTTGCTCAGGCGGCTGGTGGTGCGCTCCAACCTCGCGATAAGGGTTTCCAGAAACACCTGGTAAAACTTCACTCGCAGCTCAGGGCTTTCACGCTCAAGGACCTTCAGGTCGAGTTTGAGCACGAGACACGGTTCTCGCGCGATCACATGGGCGGTCCGAGGCGTCTTCGTGAACGCGCCCATCTCTCCGAAACAGGCGCCTGTGTTGAGTTGAGCGATCTTCTTCTTGTGCTTCACCACCTTGACCGTCCCGTGGATGAGCACGAAGAACGTGGTATCCGCATCTCCTTGCCTGACGATCACCTGCGATTTGTCATACCGGATGAACTTGCCGTGCCTGACGACTTCCTCAATTTCTTTGCGGCTGAAAGGCCGGAAGAACTCGATTGATTTGAGGTACTCGGCTTTTCGGGAAGCCTTGAAATCCCTCATCGGGATCATCTTCCCCTTCATGGCCTGATCCAGGTTTTCCGCAAATTCTTCGCCGGACGCGTACCTCAGGTCAGGCTCTTTTTCCAGCGCCCGTTCGATTACCACCTGGATGCCGGGGGGTAGCTCAGGATTAAGCTTGGTAAGCGGTGGAGGCGGCGCGTAGCGCACATTATCCATCAGCTCATACAGCGTTCGTCCCTGAAACGGACGTCTGCCCGCCAGCAGCTCAAAGAGCACCACGCCTAGGGAAAAAAAATCGGTCTGCTTGGTAAGCTCCAGGCCCTTGGTCTGTTCCGGGGACATGTAGCTGGGCGTGCCCATGACGTCGAGCGCGGGTGTCTTCTCCATCTGAGCGGTTACGGCAATACCGAAATCCGTGATCTTGATAGTCTTGTCCGCGGTGTACATCAGGTTGGCGGGTTTGATATCCCGGTGAATCACGCTTCTCGAATGCGCGAAATCGAGCGCGCGGCAGACCTTCTTGATCAGTTCCACGACCGTGGCGGGCGGAAGGAGGGTCTCTTTGGTGTTGTAATTGGCCAGAGTCTTGCCTTCCACCAGCTCCATAGCGATATAACAGCAGTTGGAATCCTGGCCCACGTCATAGACGATCACGATGTTGGGGTGAACGAGGTTCCCCGCGATCCGAGCTTCCTCGAAGAACTTACGGATCACGTATTGCAGGTCCTGCTTCTCATAGATCAAGTCGAACCGCCGCGTCTTGAGCGCGACCAGGCGCCCGATCATTGGATCGCGGGCCCGGAAGACCTCCCCCATGTTCCCTCTACCAAGGGATCCGAGTATTTCGTACCTCCCTATGGTCGGCTGTAGCTTTGGCTCTTCCAGGATTATCTGTACAAGATCTTCGGGTCGGTCCATGAGACGCATTATAGTCAATTTAGGGCTCGCGAGGAAGCTCCGTAGTTGACAGGTCCGCGCGAGATCGGGAACATACAAGGGAAGAATCGCGAGCGAGCAAGTCTATGGCCGTCACCAGGATCGCGAAAAACCTCTTCAGGACCCGTGAAATCCTGACCGTCTTCTTCCGTCACGGGTTCGGAGATCTGGTCCAACGGATGGGCCTGGCCCGGTTCCTCCGATTCCGCTCCAAGCGCGATCGAGCTCTACGAGAGCCTCCGGAGCCGAAGACGCCGGCCAAACGGTTCCGAGAAGCTCTGGAAGAGCTGGGGGGCGCGTTCGTCAAGCTCGGGCAGCTCCTTTCCACCAGGCCGGACATCCTCCCCACGAGCTGGATCGAAGAACTCACTCCGCTTCAGGACGACGTGGCCGCGGTTGATTTCCACCTCATCCAGCAAACTCTGGAAGCCGAACTCGGTTCCCTCTCAAACCGGTTTCGGTTTGTGGATCCCGATCCTCTCGCCACCGGTTCCATAGCTCAAGTCCACGCGGGCGTGACCCTCGAAGGCGAGGAGGTGGTGATAAAGGTCTGCAAGCCGGGAGTGAAAGAGGCCATCTTTCAGGATATCGACATACTGGAAGCCCTGGCTGAAGTCATGGAAAAGCACGTCCCGGAATCACGCAACTACCAACCGGTGAACATTGCGAGACAGTTTCGTGAAGCAGCCACTGATGAGCTGGACTTTACCCGCGAAGGACGCAACCTTGACCGGTTCAGGGCCGACTTCGAACCTCATCCGCACGTGATCTTTCCGCGTGTGTACTGGGATCAGACCACGGAACACGTCCTCACCATGGAACGCATCTACGGGGTGAAAATTTCCCTCGTGGAGTATGCGCCGGACGCGAGCATCAACACGGACAAGGTCTCACAGAACCTCGCCGAAGCCGTGTTGCGCCAGATCCTGGAATTCGGTTTCTTCCACGGCGATCCTCACCCGGGAAACATTGTGGTGGTGGGCGAAGAAAACATCTGTTTCTTCGATTGCGGCCTGGTTGGGCGCTTGGATGAGCGACTGAGGGAAAACCTATTGCTCCTCGTTTCCGCTGCTATCCGAAGGGACATTGATACGCTCGTGAATATCCTCGCGGATATGGATACGCTCCCTCAGGACCTGGAACGACCCCGCTTCGTGAGGGAAGCGAACCTGTTCGTAGAGCGGTACTATCGCATTCCCTTGGGCAAGATCAGATTATCCTCCATCGTTCAAGACATCATGGAGATCATCCGCAGATTCGGCATCAGAATTCCGTCGGACGTCCTATTGATCGGAAAGGCCCTGATCACCCTGGAAGGCGTGGGACGCACGCTTGACCCCGACTTTGACGCGGTAGGCGTGGCTGAGCCGTTTGTTCGACAGATGGTCATGACCACGTACGGCCCCAAAGTGCTGGGCAGGAAGTTTGCTCATGCATCGCACGAACTGCTGAGGCTCCTGGCCGACCTTCCGTACGACCTGCGAGAGTTCTCCCGCAGTCTCCGAGAAAACCGGCTTCGAATACAGATCGAGCACCGTGGCTTCAGCGAGCCGGTTCGAGAGATGAACCGCGCTTCCAAGCGAGTTTCCATCAGTCTGGTCACGTCCTCAGTGGTGCTCGCATCATCCGTTATAGTCCTAGCCTCCACCGAGCCCCGATTCATGGGTGTCCCCATCTTCGGCATCATCGGCTTCGCCATCGCCGCGACTCTGTCACTGTGGCTGCTGGTTTCTACACTGAGAGATAATCGAAGATAGATTCCCCGAAGATCCTATCCTCATTGCAGTCAATTTAGGAATTCGATATGGTGGCCCCAGAAGCCCATCGGAATTTCCCGGCTGCAACTCGGTGCCAGCTCGAAAGACGGAGTCGTCGCCATTAAAAGGTGGGAGGGTGGCCGCGATGGATACGACCAACAGTGTGGAGGGCGTGAGCGGAAGAGCTCAGAGTCAATCTGGCGCTAGCGCTGAAGGCAGCCAATCCGTTGCGGGAGGTCAGGCAGCTTCCGGACCCAAGGCATCGCGCCGCGTTCTCACGCGGTCGCGATGGAAGGCTCGACAGTTCCTACGGCGAAACAAGATCTTCTTTGAGACATTAGTTCCCGCGGCGATCCTAATCGGCACTCTCCTCGTTCTCATCACCCAAACGGTGATTTTCTTCCTGCAATGGAAAGTGCTGCAGGTCCAGACGACCATTCAGGCAAGACAGATCAGCAACATTCCCGTTCTGGGTCTCTTTCTCACAGAACGGTTCGGTACACTCAAGTTCGAGTTAACAAATACGGGGGGTGCGTTTGACGTCACCGGATTCGATGCGCTGGTCGGGTGTAATGGCTCGTGCGAGATTGGTGACAACGAATTGTTCGTGACCGTACCCTTCGTCGATCATCGTCCAACATGGCGAGACGAACTCCCGCCGAAACCAGGAAGGCTAGGGAATGCAACCGTTACCGTTGGGTACGGTTGGCCACTGATCGCGCGTGAGTACTTTCAAGTAGTAAAGAAGGCAGGAGGTAAAGCCACCTTACGACTTTCAGTTTTCATGCGGTTCGAGGGCCGCGACGCGGCAGGGGTGCGACACATCTGGTATTTCAAAGAAGACTTGGATCTTAGCAATCCCGGCGCACCACTGGGCGACGCGAAAAAGATTGCGGAAATCGACGCAGAGACCTGGTTAACAGCGGCTAATTATCATAAACAGCTTGCGCTCGTCGGGTGGGCGGTCCCGGTTGGCGACATAATGGCCCTGGATCTCCTCGCGTGGCTTCAGCCCTCGGGCTGGAGTACCGATTTCGAGAGCGGGTGGCATGGCTCTTACGATGGTGACGAAACGGACGTTTCTGAGCTGTTCAAAGAGAGCGGGCCCCCCTTCTATAGTCCCCTGCATTGACATACGCGCTAATGGGATTAACGTTTTGTTTCGGGCATGATGGAGAAACGCCGCGACATTTGACCTGGGTTTTGGTATTT
>VGSG01000006.1 GCA_016875095.1 Deltaproteobacteria bacterium | reverse complement strand
CTTCGGAAGAGCTCGGCAAGATAAAAGGGCGCCAGGCCTTCGAAATCGATTGGATTCTCGGCTATCGGACGAGCGACGAAGCGATCCACGCGGATAATCTGGTGCTGATGGAGACCTGAGCAGGCCGACCCGCCATACCTCCCGATTTTTTCGGTTGCCATGTGAGCGGTTGTCATTCCCCCGCCCGAACCATCAAAAAAGCATAAGCAATTATCAAACACAATGGTAGTTTGTGAACCCATGACATAAAGAAATCATAAAGATTTAGATTAGTAAATAGCCAGATCATCTTGACATAAGGGCATTTTTTTGTTATAACCAAACTTGCCGCCAGCTTCGCGACGGCCGCGGCCCGTTTTCATAAGTCAAAACGGCTACCGTGATCCCAGGAGGCATTTCCCAGGAGGCTTGGTTATGACAAGATTCGCTCTACTGCTGGGGGCCCTGTGCATGGTCCTGGCGCCGTGCCTGGGGTCCGCCCAGGTCGCGCCGCCAGGACCCGGCATACCGCCGGCCGGCCCGGGCGGTCCGGGTTTTCCAGGGACCCCGTTGTTTTCTCCGTTTCAAGGGCCTGGCGCCCAGTCCTACGTTCAAAGATCTCCGGATGAGGCCTGGACGGCGCGGACAGAAGCCAGGGCGGGGCACATGTGGCTCGCGTATAACATGAGTTTTCCATATCAAATCTCTGATTTTGTCGGTAATCCCTTCTTCGTCGGCATGGACCTGTCACTCAAGGACTCCAATTACTGGATGGGTATCGCCATTCTGGAACTCCAGCCCGTGCAGGACTTTATCGTGTACGGCCGACTGGGCGGGAACATCCCTAAAGACAGCATTGCGGAGATGAACTTTACGGGCGCGGGCGTGCGAACTCCCACCTCAGTTCCCATCGGCGCCGGAGCTAACGCGGGTTCCCCTTGGGAGTGGACCGCTCGTCAGGTCTTCTGGTGGATGGTGGAAGGCGGCGTGGCATGGATGTTCACGCGAGATTTTGGACTTGATCTGGGTTTCCGGGCCGAGCACCTGGAATTCTATTTGACCAGTCCCCGGAACCAGACACTGTCGCTCAACAACAATCCGCCGGGGTTTGCCATACCCTGTGACCGGATATGACTTGGGGGTCGCGGCCAGGTTGGCGGCGATCCCTCAGGTCCTTTGCAGAAGCAGTATCTTCCCTTCATAGGTCTTCGCGGTCTTGGCTGGTGCTGTTCGAATCTCTACTATCGATGGCGGGTGATCGGTTCACCTTTTGGCTGGACGGACCTCAAAAACGTTGTGGGCCTTCACTGTTTTAGCGCCACGCAAACCGAGATCCAGAACACCCTGTACACTCTGAATTCCGGAGCGGCCCGATGGCTGGAAGTGGAGGGCGAAGCGATATACAGTCTGACCCCTAACTTCAAGACGAACTTCTGGCTCATGGGAAACGTTTTTCGGAACAGCGGCGCGGGTAATATACAGGGAAACGTGCAAGGATCGACCCTCTATCGGTCTCAGCCCAACAGCTTCTCAATCGACAACGCGAAACTGTCTCAGTCGTGGTACGCGCTCGGGCTGGCGCTTGAGTTGTCATTCTGAGAACTCGCCCTAGAGAGAGGTAGCCGAGTTTCTCCAAAATCCTGGGAGCCTTGAAGCCATGATAAACATAACATAGAGATTGGGTGTCGCACGGTTTGCCCAACCCGTGCGCACCCAAGGAGCCGGATGAAGCACACACCACCCGACTCATCACATACTCTCCTTTCCCCCTGGCCGGCCCGGTCGGGGGCTTTTTTTTGGGGGGGAGATGGCGCGGCGGAAGCTGCCCCGAGAATCTCTTTTCCCACCGGAAATGAAGCAGTCAGCCCGGAAAGGCTATTGCAAAAGCTTGAATCTGCAGTATTAGAGTTAGGGTCGGGTCGGCCCACACGCCCGTGAGTTCATGGGTTCGAAGACGCCGGAAGGGCCGACCATTGACGGGGAATTTCTTATGACGCCGCGTTGGGCGTTGAAAAGAGCGCTGAAATGGTCTGTGGAGTGGGGCGCCGCGCTCTCCGGAATGGGGTGGATGTACCGTCGGACCGCCGCGTATCGAGAAGGAGCGCGGATTCTAACCTACCATCGTATAGCCCGTGAGGCGCATGACTCGTACACAGTGAGCGCTCGGCACTTTCAGTCTCACATGGCTTTTCTCGCGGACCACCATCGCCCCGTGGCCCTCAACTCGCTGGTCAGCGATCTGATCTCAGGGATCAAGCCCGATCCGCGCACGGTCGCGATCACCTTTGACGACGGGTACGCCGAGGGCGCGACCTTTGTGCGTGAAATCTTGGAGCAATATCGCATTCCCGCGACTTTTTTCGTGGTGACCGATTTTCTTGATCGGCCCTCCGAGGCGCACGGCGGCCCATTCATGACATGGGATCAGGTTCGGCGGCTTGCAGCCGCGGGCTTCTCCATCGGATCGCATACGGTTACCCATCGCAGCCTCGGAGCGCTCCCACAGCAAGAGGTTGAAGCGGAGCTGACCCGCGCCCGCCAACGTCTCACTGAGGAGCTCGGAAGCGCTCCGGAAGGCCTCTCATACCCGTATGGGACGGTGCGGGACTTTTCGGTCGCGATAGCGCAGCAGGCTCGACAAGCCGGATATGGGTACGCGGTCACCGCGGTTCATGGGTTGAACCACCTCGGATGCGATCCTTTCTTGCTCCGACGCACGTCCATGATGGCAGGAGACGGGCTGAGGACCTTCCGCCTCATTCTGAACGGGTGCCTTGATCCGTGGACGTTTGTGGACAGGTGGGGATACCGCGCTCAGCGTGTCTATGATGCGCCCACAGGAAGGGAGGGGTCATAAGATAGCTCCCTTCCTGGAATCCTTGCGGGGCTATCTGGCGACCACTCGACCCATATCGCTGCTCAGGCCCCAGCTCCAGCCGTTGAAGAGCAGGAGCTGCTTGATATTCTGATCAACCCACACGTCGGCTCTGCTGATCAGGCTGCGCGGGACAAAGACCATGTCTCCCGAGCCGAGCACATAGTCCGTCATTGAAGAGAGGTTCGTCATATCGGTGAGTCGGGTAATGTACTTGCCGTTTGGCGCCTTGGAGATTACGAGCACGGTACGAGGTTCAGCTTCGGGCCTCATGCCGCCGGCAAGGGCGATGGCTTGTTGCACGGTCATGCGACCGCGCATCGGATAGACGCCCGGGGTGCTCACCATGCCATCCACAAAGGCAAGATGACCGGAGATTTCTCTCAGGAGCACCGAGACCTTGATATCACCGATCATGCCTCCGTACTGCCGGTTAACCTCTTGAGTGAGCTGCGGGACGGTGAGACCTTCCGCCCGCACCTGGGGGATGAGCGGGATAGCGATATTTCCGTCCGGGGCTATTCGGATCTCACGCGCTTGTCCGAAAGGAGCCGTTGCGATGGCCCTTTGTATCTCAGCCAGCTTGGCATCGAACTCTCGCACCGTTACGGTGATCTCCGGGTCCCGGAGCAGGTCCGAATAAATCTTTCGGAGTTTTTCGCTGATCTGGTCTGCGGTCAGCCCGGCCACGTAAACGTCTTTCTTTCGGGGAATACTGATCTGGCCGTCCGGTCTGATCCTGACAGTCCGATTCAGCTCCGGATTGAACGCGAATTCGATGTCCAACTGGTCCTTAATCGCCAACTGGTACGGCTTCTGCGTGACGGTCGGTATGCTGAGATACAAAAGTTCCAGGATATCCCCCGCGGCCAGCCTATACAGCGAAGTGGGGAAATGCTCGGTTACCCGTTGGGCCACATGAGGCGGAACCTCATTGACCACAGCGCGATGCACAGGGATGACGCAGCCGGAAATCGTCAGCAAGGTCGCGAAGACCGCGATCTTGTGACGGAAGATGGTTAGGTTCGCTATGCTGCGTTCGCGAGATCTCATCGTGTGTCTTCCCTTGACCTCAGAAGGCGGCTCCTAGAGAAAAGCTGATCCCGTCTCGTGAATACTCGAGAAGTTTTCCCGATATCCGTTCTTCACCGTGGTAAAAGCTCTCGTGCTCGTACCCGCCCCTCACTTCCAAGATGGGTCCGGCCGCAAATTGTATGCGAAGAGACAACCCCAGATTGAGGTCCACATAGTTGACGAAATTGGGAGTCATAGAGAAAGTCAACCGACCGAATCCACCCAGACCCGGCGCGCGGCCAAGGCGTGAAAACGGAAACAGAGACGTCAGCTCGCCATGAACTCCCAAGCACGGGACCAACTCGTGGATGGATATGACTTCATCCAGGTCCCTTCGCGGGGCCGGGGCAAAGCTCACCTGTGACGTCATGTACCGCATGTCCCCGTGGAAACCCCCGAAGAAGGTGGCGCCTGCCAGGAGATCAAGGTCGTACCCCGCCCCGAGTGTTGCGGTCTCGAACACGCTCTCGATCTCTGTTCCGGCCTGATAGAGCCGGGTTCGGGTTTGGAGGTCTCGAGTCAAGACCTTGCTTCCCGTGTAACGCTCCGGAATCGAGCCGTACACTCGCAGGACATGATGCTCCAGTGGCCTGACCGAACCCCGCACCCTCCAGCTCAGCTCATTGGACCCCAATCCCAGGTCACTTCGAAAGTCGATGCTCGACCCGGTTCCACCCGCGAGCTGCTCAAATCCCATTCTTCCTTTCATCCAACTGTAGAACCCTTCCGCGCGCGCGGAGCTGGAGGGGAGAAAATCCAGAGGAGCCGCGATTCCTTCTGCGGATAAGCACAGGCAGAGTGAGACGCAGCAAAGTATGGTCCGACCGGCTTGAAAAGCCCGTCTCCATCTAACCCTCGGTTGTGGCGCACGCATTGCATCCATCGATGTGAACCGTTCAGTCCTGCGCGGGGGCTTGGTGAACATCTCCTGTGAAGAGCGCGGCCGCGTATTCCTTCGCTCTCGCGATAAAAGGCCTTTGAGCTATAAAGGGCCTTTCACGCAGGTAAAGGCAGTCATGAGAGCCCAAAGACACCTTTTGCGCGGCCTCTTTTCCGTTCACGCGTTTACCGGATGTCCCTTTCTTGGACGCCGTGAATTCTGTCTTACCTTGGAGCGCCTCTTTGAGCCCGTGCAATTCCTCGGCCCTCTGTCTGAGGAGCAGCAGATGCTCTTTGATGCGTTCTTTCATCGCAGCCCGCACGCCCTTCATTTCCAGATCTATGGCTTGCACATCCTTGCTCTCTGTTGTGAATCGACTTCCCAGCGTCTGCTTCTTGATTTCAAGTTCCACGATCTTGTTTTGAAAAGCGCTCAGCGACGGTATACCCGTCAGGTTGTTTTCCGGGAGAAAGCCTCTGAAAGGACCTTTGCCCGTATCCATGAGCTTGATCGCCATCTCGCATTCGTGCTGCTGCGCGATTACCCTTTCCAATTCGTCCCGAATTTCCGACCTCACGGTTGAAGGCCCGCCCAAAGGCGATCCCCCGCGGCCGGGACTCCCGGAGAGAGCTGTGTCCGCCACCAGCTCCGTTCGGTGCCTCGCGTAGTGTTTCAGATACGCGTGCATGGCTTCTTTGAGTCGATCCGGGTCCTGGCCTGTGATGGATACCGTGGCCATGCCCGTGGTGGGTTCAGGTGTCACGCAGAGATTCTCCGAAAGCCATTTGGTGGTAGCGGTATAGTTCGGAAACTCCGGTTGAGCCGCGGGGTCTCCGCTGCGCGCGGGAACGCCAAAAGAGCCGCGTCCGGCGGTGGAGCGTCGGTAGCGGTCTTGGAAAGTCTTACCGGAAACCAATTCCCGGGAAGCGAGGTGGAGCACCCGTGGACTCTTCAATATCTCCACTTCTTTCTCCAGGGGCCATGCCCGGCTCGAGGCGTCTCCGGTTCGGGCGCAGAGAAACAGTAGGTTGGCGTCTATTCGATAATCTCCGGGGCTGAAGAGATAGAAAGAAGCTGCGGCCACAACCGTGGCAAGCCCGGCGTAGACCGGAAGAAGGCGCCGGGAGCGACGCGTCCCGCTCCCCTCGCTGTCGGGGATCATATCGGGATTGTATTGCAGGAACTCTTCCACGGGGGCTTCCATCGAAGAGGGTTGCGGAGGTTCCCGCCATTCAAACTCGAAGAGGCCGTCCACATCGCCGTGTGACGGTCGAGCAGTGGCCGAGTCGCCGTCCTCAGACCGCGGTTTTGTGTGTGGCGGAATGAAGCGCGCGAAATGACTCCGCTCTGGGTCACCCCATTTCCACTCGGTTGGGATGGCGAAATCAGGCGCCGCCACAGAGTTCGCAGGGATGCGTTCTTTCGGCCCGGGAGGCGGGCAGTGCGAACCCCAGAAGCGAGCCGCAGCGCCATCGGACCAACTCTCCTCCACGTATTCTTTGTGGCTCAGGGAACTGGATGCGCTCTGAGGCGGGCTTCCATCGGCCTGCGGGTGCGGCGCGGACAGCCTGCGACGGCCGGGGGCCCACGCACACCCCGGCTCAGAGCCTGCCATCCCACCGTGTTTGAGGATCCGGGATCCCTGCCCATGCATGTTCGCGCCGAATCCCGTCGATTCCCTTTCCATCAGATTCCCTATTCCGCAGAGTCCATCGGTTTCATTGACCGAGTGGTGGATACGGGAGATATCGTTGACCGCGCCGGCGCAACCAAGCGCACGCTGACTCCAAACGACTCTGAAGAGCTTCTTGCCACGGTTTTCTCGTAAACCGCCTATCCACGGGCCATGAGAGGCGGTAATCGCCTTTTGAGCGGCGCGCTTTCCGGCGTCGCACAGATATCATAACAAAAAGAGCCATAAATTGTCAATGGTTAAATAAGATAGCTAATGTAAAACTTTAAGTAAAGTCCCGGCCTCTTCCGCTCTCAGCTTCCACAGAGCCAACCGGCCTTGACTTCTCTCCGCGCCAAAGCTAAGAGGGAAGTATGGACCCACAGGTAACAATGAAAAAGGGTTTCGGCCAGATGATTCCGGCCTTTCGGGAAGAGCTCCATCGGCTGGATCAGGCCATTGCTCAGGAGATGGGTGGTAAGACTGACTTTGCGATCCAGTTCGCGTCGTCTTATTTCGGGGAAGGGGTCAGCGCCATAACATTTAGCTATGCGCTCTTCCTGGCTTCGATTTACGGCGGGGGCCACGTGATGGTTATTGAGGGGAACATCCGGCGGCCTACCTTTGCCGCCATAAATGGGGTGAACGTTGAGAGGGGCCTGCAATCGGTGCTGAACGGCACGGCGAGGCTGAAGGATGGGCTCTTGTTGTTGAGGGATTCCGGGATTTCGGTTCTTCCCGCGGAGGAAGGCCGGTCCGGCGTAGACGTTCTTGCGAGTGAGCGGTCTCGATTCCCGCTTGGCGAGCTGATTCGCGAGAGCATGGAGAGATTTCGGTTTGTGCTGATAGACGGCCCTCCAGTGATCCCTTTTGTGGATGCGGCGCTCCTGGCGGGAGCGGTGGACGGGGTGGTCTTTGTGATCGAGAGTAACCGCACTCGTGCGCAGGTTGTTGAGCATGCCCTGGACAAGCTTGGGGCCGCCGGGGCGCGGATCCTGGGCACAATTCTCAACAAGCGCGAATTTCACATTCCAGGCTTTATTTATAAGATCCTCTGATCGAATCGGGCGCCGGCCCTCTCAGGTTCGGGGTGTCGCTCGCTCGGGTTCAAACAAGAGGATTGATCGGGGCTATCGGTTGCGGATTTCCTTACGCTTGGACGACGCAAGTCTGCCGGATCCTGGTTCAGGAGATCGCCGGCTCCTCTCTGTGACCGGTTTTCTCGTTTGAGAGCGCATTGGCGCAATGCCGAGCAAGGAGCCGTTGCGCCGGCGTGGGGCTTTGCCAAGGGAGGTATGAGTGAGTAGCGCCAGGCCCATCAGGCTCTGCATGCTTACGCACAGCATCTACCAACGGGATTCCCGAGTGAGGCGCTATGCGGAGTACCTGGTGGAAGAGGACATGCTGGTCGACGTGATCTGCCTGGCCTCGGACCGTGACGAGCCCCCCTGCGAGCGCAAGAACATCAGGATTTATGCCATACCGCTGACCAGGAGCCGCCGTGAGGGGTTTCTCCACGCGATGGAGTGGCTTTATTCGGTCTTCCTTATGGGGCTGTATCTGACGTGGCTGGATATCCGGTATCGGTACGATTTGGTGCATGTGCATAACATGCCGGACTTCATCGTTTTTTGCGCGTTGGTCCCGCGGCTTCGCGGATGTCCGGTTCTTCTCAATCTGCACGATCCGTCGCCTGAAGTGGCTCGATCCAAGCTTGGTCTGAGCCCCAACCATCCGCTGGCGCGCGTCCAGGTATTTATCGAGAAGATCTCGGTGGCGTTCAGCAGTCACGTGGTCACCGCCACCGATTCTTTCAAGGCGCTCCTCGTGCAGCGGGGTGTGCCGCCGGACAAAATCTCCGTGGTTCGGAACGCAGCCGATGAGCGGATATTCAAGCCGCTTGACAAGCAGGCTGAGATCTCATCGAAAAAAGAAGGCTTCACCTTGCTCTACGTGGGCACGGTGGCGCCAAGGTACGGGCTGGATATTTGTATAAGGGCTTTGCCCTTGCTGAGGTCCGAGATCCCGAACCTGCGTTTGCGGATCGTGCCCAAGATCGTTCGTGAAGGGGTCGGTCTCGAACAGGCTCTCAACCTTGCCAGGACACTGGGAGTGGAGGACATGATCCGAGTGGATGAACCGGCGCCGCTGGATCAGATGCCGGCCATCATGAGAGAGGCTGACCTGGGGGTCTATCCTGCTCTGCGGGACTGCCACATGGACTTGGCCATGTCCCTGAAAATCCCGGAAATGGCGAATGTGGGTCTGTGCATCGTTGGGACCAGACTTTCAGTGCTCGAGGAGTATTTCGGAGATGACGCCATTGCCTTTGCGCCGTCGGGCGACTACGAGGCGCTGGCCCGCAAAATCAGCGAGCTGTACCATCAACCGGAACTGAGGCAAAGCCTGGCTCGCCGCGCGGCCGAGCGTTCACAGCGGTTCAACTGGAGAAGCCAATACGAAATCTATCGGCAGTTGCTTCAGCGCTTGCTGAACTCATAAGCCCGCGGCTCTGCGTCGCGTAGGCGATTTGATTCAAGCCGACGCTCCAAGTAGGCGTAATGAGAATAATGCATCTCATGCATCGCTCGGTCCCTGGCACGAGCGGGTACGCTATCCGTAGCCGTCAGATTGTGGTCAATCAGAGAAAGAAGGGGCTGGAGCCGCTGGTAATCACGTCCCCTTCCCAGGCCCCCCTCGGCGCGCTCGATGAAGAAAAGAGCGAGTTCATTGACGGGATCAGATACTTCCGGACTGGGGGCCGCATTCTTCCCGGCACCAGGGATGTGAAGGACGGCAGTTCGCTCAAGGCGTCTTTCCGCGTGCTCCAAAATGTCTCTTTGCTGAAGACTGCTCTGCGCGTCGCCCGAAAGCGCCGCCCCGAAGTGATCCACGCGCATTCGCCTTTTACCTGCGGACTTATTGGGGACATGGTAGGGCGTTGGACCGGCCTGCCTACCATATACGAGGCCCGCGGCATCTGGGAGGCTTCTCACGTGGCGCGCCACAGCATGGCCGAACACTCCCTTTCGTACCGGGGGGTTCACCTGCTGGAAACCGCGGCCCTAAGACGTGCGGACATGTGCTGCGTCATCAGCGAAGCTCTCAAGGAAGAAGTGATTTCGCGCGGCATCGGTCCCGAAAAGATTTTCATTGTGCCCAACGGCGTAGATGTGGACGCGTTCGTTCCGGGCGACCCTTCGGCCGATCTGGTCCGCAGGTTGGGGTTGGAGAGCGCGCTCGTAGCGGGCTACATTGGGTCCTTCTTCTACTACGAGGGATTAGATCTGCTCCTTCAGGCCGCGGTCCGGCTGATCGAACCGTTTCCTGCTCTGCGTCTCCTTCTGGTAGGCGATGGAGAGCACGAGTCCGAGCTTCGCAGAATGGCGCTCGATCTTGGTCTTTCCGATCGTGTGGTCTTCACGGGAAGAGTGTCTCACGAAGAAATCCTGGATTATTACCGTGTATGCGATCTGTTGATCCTGCCCCGGCGGGAAGGAATCGAGACGCGACTTGTGACGCCTCTTAAGCCTCTCGAGGTGATGGCCATGCAAAAGCCCGTGCTTGCCAGCGACATCGGCGGACACCGAGAAATTGTTATCGAAGGGCTCAACGGGATCTTGTTTCAATCCGAAGACCTTGCGGATCTTGTGGCCAAGTGGGGCAGTTTGCTTGAGGACGATGGACTTCGAAGGGATCTGGGTATCCGCGCTCGACGATGGGTCGAGGAGAACCGGGATTGGGGGCAGCTCGTAGACCGCTACCTGGATTCTTATACCAGACTCGTCGCCGCACGAGGTTAATAGGCCGCGACCGATGCGGTTCGTCTCGCGCGGAACGCGGGACGCGCCACATCCTGCTCTCAGCCACAAGTGCGTAGGACAGGCATCCTGCCTGTCAGGCATCCAGGAGTAGGAACGCGGCCCGGATAATCAGGCGGGATTCCTGTCCCGCCGGAGCCCATTCCACGGAAATGACCAAAAAAGGAGCTAACGGAGCGTCCGGCCGTCCCGCACCACCAGCGCCGGAACCTGCTTGAGACGAGGGTCTTTAGGATTGGGCTTCAGGTTGGCTCTCGTGGGACTCTCGAAGGTCACGAGCACGTTTCCGTTCAATCGGCACCACTGGCAGGCTTGCAAGGGGACCAGCACGTGCGTCCCCCTCGTGCCCTTTACCGTGATGCGCCCTGCGTCCATGACAATGATGGCGCCGCTGTCATAATCATACCTCCACTGGGAAACCGCCTCCTGCGTGGAGATCAGGGCAAGAACGACAAGGCACGCGGCCGGAGCTCGTGGGCGCATAGGCCGACCAAATCATCGCAGCTTTGGATTCGATCCCGGCAGTTTTCTGAAGGACGCCAGGACCTTGTACCCGGTTATTGATTCCACTTCATGGGGAGTGTCAAAGGTGTGATCGAGGAAATTGGCGATCATAATGATGCCGAAACCCAAAGGAAAGGCAAGCACGAAAGCCGCGGCGAGAAAGAGACTCTTCTTGGGGAAGACAGGCGATTCAGGAAGGTAGGGCTTGCTTACCACGCGCACATTACCGATTTGTCGCCCCTGCTTGCTCGTGTCCAGGCCCGCCTCTTCAGCCTTGGTGACGTACTGGAGGTATCTCTCCTTGGCGATGGTGGCCTCCAAAGCCATCCGCTCAGCCTCTTGGGCCTTTTCCTCCAGTTGCCCAAGGTCTCGTTGTTTCTGCTGAAGGCTGGCCTCCAGCGCGCTTTTCTTTGCTTCCAGCGTGGCCAGCTCGGATTCAAGCGTTTGCTTAAATTCGATTTTCAGATCGTTGACCATGGCCTCCGCGTCACGATAATTCCGACTGTCTCGATCGAACTTCTCCTGGACTTCCAACTTGCTCTGCCTGGCTCTGAGCAACTGGCTGGCAAGCACGGTGATCACCGTGCTTTCTCGGCTGTTTCCACCGACCATCACCAGTTGGCCGGTGGGGACAACGTCCCTGCCGAACATGTCCAACATAGTCTGGTATTGCTTGATACCGGCATGAATATCTACGAGCGCGTCACGAACCAACCCGATCTGCGATATCAGCGACTCCTTCTGCTTTTCAGGGAACGCGATCTGCCACGTCCCCTTGAATTCCGCCAGCCGCTTGTCCGCTTCTTCGAACTGGCGCTTATATTGGTTGCCGAGACCTGCAAAAAAATCCTTTGCCTCGGGCAGCGAGTAAACCTCCAAATGATAAGGCAGATAAAGGTCCAAGACGGTTGTGAGTATCTGTTGAGCCTTTGCCGCGTCGCCGTACCGGAAGTTTACTTCCAGCACCTTAGATTTGGGCACCGGGACCACCTTGCATCCGGCCAATAGACTTCTGGCGCGTTCACGCGCCTTCTCGTCCGCCGTCATAGTCTTCTCGGATTCCTTGTCGCTTCCAAAGAACTCGCCGGTCCAGTCTGACAGTTGCGACTTGAGTCGTTTCAACATGCCGGGCTTGTCCCGGCTCTCGAAAAATTCGAGCCCAAGTTTGCTCACCAGGGAAGTCCACAGGTCAAGACTCACAAAAATTTCCATGGCGCTGTTCAGGTCCAGCTCTTCCACGTTGAGGTTCACGTGGGCCGACCCCGCCGCCTGGGGCGAGGTGAGCAGCAGACCTGTCCGTTCATCCTTGGCGGTGACCAGTATTTTCGCTTTGGTCTCGAACACGGGAGAGATGAGGTAACAGGCCAGCAGAGTGGATGCGGGGAGCACCACAAGGACGATCTTCAGGATATACAGTCGTCGGAAAACGCTGTTGAGGCTGTCGCGTAGTGAAACGCCCTCGGTTTCTTTCATCTTGCCGCTCCGCGACGGTGGCGTCGTGTTGCGGGTGAGAGCCGGAAAACAGCTCGCTCCCTCGCCCCGTTTGAAGTATAGTCCCCGTCCTTACAAAAGAATTATAGCACCCTGCGCCGGTTAAGAAAAGCGTATAATGTAAACAAGATGGCCTGGAACCCGGGGTTTTTTCCAGCCTTTCTTTGTAGGTTGCGCTCTTAGGGAATTTCAGACACCCATTCGCGTAAGCATTCCCGGCTTTTTGGCTTGACACTGCGAGCCTCTTCACGTTACCGCAGGTCGAACGACCCGTGCGGGGACTCGGAAATCCGGACCGGCGGCCGGCCTCATAATTCTCAAGGAGCATCCTTATGTGGCAAGATTTTGGAGGGCAACTGTGGCACACGTTGGGCTCCTATGTCTGGAGAGTTGCTGCAGCTCTTATCATTCTTGTGATCGGGATATGGTTGGCGCGAGTCATCAAGAACGCCGTGCATCGAGTTCTTGTGTCAAAAAAAGTTGACCCCACACTCGTCGGCTTTACGGACAGCGCTATCCACGTCGTCCTGTACGGCCTCGTGGGTATCGAAGTGCTCCACAAGCTCGGCGTGGAAAGCAGCACCCTGGTTGCGGCGGTCGGAGCCGCGGGTTTTGCCATCGGGTTCGCTTTGAGGGGACACCTGGGAAATGTCGCCGCTGGTTTGCTCATAATCCTATTTCGCCCATTCCGCATAGGGGAGCAGATTGAGGGTGGCGGCGCGGCGGGAACAGTGGAGAAAATCCAATTGCTGGATACGGAGATTCGCACAGCGGACAATTTGACTGTGATTGTCCCCAACTCCAAGCTTATGGCCGATAAAATCGTCAACTATTCCCATAGGGACACGAGGCGCTTGGAAGTATTAGTCGGAGTGAGTTACAAGGCGGATCTCAAGAAGGTCAGAGACGTTTTGCGAAGTATCATTGAGAAAGACGATCTTATTCTCAAGGAGCCGCCACCGAACGTCACTATTAAGGAACTTGCGGACAAGAGCGTGAAGATAGAAGCCGCGGTGTGGGTAAGATCCCGAGATTATTTGAAAGCCAAGGTCCAGATGAACGAGAAGATCAAAGAATGCTTCGATTCCGAAGAAATCCCATTCCCTTGAACTCTCCGTCAGCGCAACCTCATCTCCGTGGGCCATGCCGGGTCGCGGGGTTGTTTCGTCCGTTAGTATCGCCGGTGAATACCTCATCCGGCTCTTGCTCCCTCAGCGGGACCAGGTTGTAGCCGTGGCGCAGCACCAGTCGATCCGGTGACCGCTCTCGAACCAGGAGAGTCGTCTGCTGCCCCGAATCCCAAAAGAGCCGAAGAAGAGACGCCGAACAGGAGAAAGCTCCCTGTCCCGCCACGATCCATTCCTGGGTCAGGTCCCCGCGGTAGAGCGCTTGGAAGGTTGAGTCATCTCGAAGGGTAAGCTTCAACAATCGGCTGGTTGCAGGTTCCTCTCGATCGAGAGTTTTTCGAAAGGTGAGATTCCACGTTCCGGACAGGAGCTTGGCCTCTTCGTTGAGCGCTCCCGGTGTTCCGGCGCCACCGCAGGAATAAAGAACCAGGCTGAGGAGCACGCCCGCTGCGCGAGCTAGGGAGGCACAACGAATCATGGAAGTTCTCGGCTTTGGTGATAACTCCTGGGCTTCGCCTGGGAGATCGGCGGCAAGAGCGCATCGTTGCGCAATAATTTGGGGAGGAAATCCATCTCCCCTGCAAGCCTCCCCCTACGTGGACCCGACCGGGGGCGCCTCAGCCCGCTCGTTTATCACAGCGGCGAGACAAATGGCCAGCCGCCGGATCGGAACGCGCGGCGGGCTATAAGGGAGTTAAGGCCATAAATGCAAAACGACCCCCCCCCGACCTAGAGGGAGGTCGCCTTGCTGTTCGTATCTTTCAAGCTCTCAGCGAAAATCCGAATCGAAGATTCGAATCCTAGTACCAACCGCTGGAAGAGCTGCTTGCCGGCCAATAATAGCCGCTGCTGCTGGAGGCCGCCGCCGGGTAATAGTACCCGCTGCTGCTCGAAGCGGCTGTCGGGTAATAGTAGCCGCTGCTGGAGGCCGTCGACGGATAATAGTAGCCGCTGCTGCTGGAAGCCGCGGGAGCGTAAGAATACGAATAGCCGCTGCTGGATGAGCTTGCGGGCCAATAGCCGCTGCTGCTGGATGATCCGGCGCCGCCCCAGGATGCATAGGGGGCCCACGCGTAGAATGCGATGCCGTACGACGCGAACAACATCACCATACCAACCACTGCAAGAGTCACTGCAAATCTTCTCATCGAAACAAATACCTCCTCACGGAATTTGAATCCCCTCGTTACTGTCCTTAACGAAAGAACAGGATGCCCAACTTTAAAAACGGATGAAGCTACGTTACATACGGCTATCACGAATGAAGGCCATTGTCAACGTTTTTTCACCCCGGACCGATGGGCTCTCCGGCGGTTTGCAGGCTTCGGAGCGCCTCAAAAGTCCCTTGACTGGCATTTGCCGTCTGCTAGGATTCTCTCAATTTCGATGGATGTCAAGGATTTTTTGAAATGAAGGCACTGGACGCCCCTCCTCACCGTATGTCATCGCCTACCGGAAGAGAACATGGGCATGGTCGTTCCTGCCCGCCGCCACATTCGGAAGGCTCAAGAAAACTCCTCCATACCGTCGTCCGGTCGGCTCTCATGCTGCTGCCGGCGACCCTGACCGTCGGTTTGCTCTTCGCAAACGAGGGCGCCGGTTCGTCTCTTGGTAGGGCGCCGGCGAATCTTCAGGCCCCTGGACCCAGCACGGGGGATGAAGCCGGGAATCCCCGTGACTGCGGATGCGTCTCCGGGCTCATGGCTAGAATCGCGCAGGCTGCGGCGCCGGGGGACTCCACGCCTACGCAACGACAACCGACCCGGAACAACCTGCAGGACCGCATACGCCAGGTGGGAGAGCTTATAGCGGCCGGCAGGATCGGCCAGGCCCGCCAGTTGGTGCGTGACGCGATCGTGGAATGCGAATCCTCGGAGGCGGATATTGGCGAGTGCTCGCACTGGGCGCGTTCCCTGAGGGGGCTGGACCTTGCGTTGAAGAAAACGCCGGATCGGAACGCAATCACTAATTCGATCGGGATGAAGCTCGTCCATATACCCGCGGGCGAGTTCATGATGGGAAGCCTAAAAGGAGAGATTGACTGGCTGAGGCTCACCTTCCGCAAGACCTGGCGGGAAGGCCACAAGCAGTGGTTTCAGGATGAACTGCCGCTCCATCCCGTTCGCATCACCAGGTCGTTCTACATGGGGGCCACGGAAGTAACGGTGGGCCAATTCCGCGAATTCGTCAAAGCGACCAAGCACAAGACCGATGCGGAAACGGGTGACGGCGGTATGGTCTTCAGCAAAACCGAGAACCGATGGACGCCGGAAAGGGGGATAAAGTGGGACTCTGTCTCGTGGAAGATATCGGAGGATCAGCCCGTCGTGTTCGTCTCTTGGAACGACGCCAAGGCCTTCTGTCGCTGGTTGAGCCGCAGAGAGAAGAAAACGTACCGGCTGCCCACCGAAGCCGAGTGGGAAATGGCGTGCAGAGGGGGGTCGGTGTGGACCCGCTATCCGTGGGGCAACCGTCTGCCCGGGGATCGCGACACCAATTTCGGTGACGGCAATGCCAAACTTCCGGGAAATTTGGCCACGGTTGACGATGGATACCGATTCGTGGCGCCCGTAGGCAGCTACCGGCCCAACGGGTTCGGCCTGCACGACATGGACGGCAATGTGATGGAATGGGTCGAGGATTACTACGACCGAAACTACTATGAGAGTTCCCCGGTGGACGATCCACAGGGCCCCAGTGTGGGCCAATCTCGCGTGAACAGAGGGGGCAACTGGTTTGCCAGCCCCTCTGACGGAAGATGCGCATTCCGGGGTTTTTCCAGCGCGAACATGAGTTTCTGGAATCTGGGATTTCGCGTGATAATGGAAGACACAGACGAAGAAAGACAGACGGTTGCGTCAGCAAACCCGGATTCAGTGCGGATGAGCGGACAATCGGGACATACCGGCGCGGAATTACCTCCTGCGGACGACGAAGGGATTCGGTTCTTCCGTCAGGCCATGTACGGCGCTCAACAACAGCAATGGGACGAAGCCGTGGACAATCTTGAAAAGGCCCTCAAGGTGTACGAACAACGAGAAGATCACAAGTGGATCGCGAGGGTCAAAGCCACCTTGGCCGGTATTTACGCCGAACGCAACCGCACGTACAAGAGCAAGGAGCTGTACACCCAAGCCCTCGCAGGCTTCCGCAAGATCGGTGATCTGACCAACGCCAGGATTGTGCTGAATCAACTCCAGGAACTGGAAACCGCTCCTGTGGTGAAAGTGGCGGAGGTGAAAAAAGGAGGGCCTGCGGATCGAGCCGGAATCGTGGCAGGTGATATTGTGATCGAGTACGCGGGGGAGACGGGTTTCAGGCTCCAGGGGTTCAAGAAACTGGTTCATGACTATTCGAGAAGTGAAAAAGTGACTCTGAGCGTGCTCAATAACGAAGAGATCAGCACGCTGGTAGTTCCCGGAGGTGAACTGGGAATCGCGGTTGAAGAAGTGAAACGACCCCCTCGTCCTCGAAGGCCACAGGAAGATCGTGACCAACAGGAGAGACGACGACCGCAGAGACGCCCTCCTGCGGCTCGTCGATAGAGCGGAATATGAGCGGGGGTCCGGAAGTGTCAATCTGGCCTGGAGATGCGTGGTCCGGAGGGGAACGAAAATGAGTCCCCCTTCCGCAGCAATGACGGGATGTCATCCCGCGAGAAGAGCCAGAGAATTCCGCCAAGCGCTCCGATCCTTCTATTCGGTCCTGATACGTTTGATCAGTTCGCTTGTGGAGACCCCTTCCAGGTGCTTGATGAACGCCACCCGGCCTCCTCTCGATGTGACCACGTCTTCCCCAACGACCTTCTTCCCCCGCCAGTCTTCTCCTTTGACCAGCACGTCCGGGCGAACTTCTTCGATGAGTCGTTTTGGAGTGTCGTCGGTGAAGACCACCACATAATCAACGAAACTAAGCGCCGCGACCAGCTCCACACGGTCTGCTTCCTTCATCACGGGCCGACCGGGGCCCTTTATGCGCCCAACGGAAAGGTCGGAATTGATGCCCACCACGAGAATGTCCCCCATTTGAGATGCCTCGCGGAGGGTCTTGAGGTGGCCCGAATGCAGCAAGTCGAAACACCCGTTCGTGAAAACGATCGTTTCCGCCTTGAGTCTATGGTTGCGCAGCACCGTGCCAATCTCTTCGGCGCTGAGGACTTTTGGGATGGCCTTCTGTTCCGCAAGATGATTTATAAGTTCTTCGCGCGTTACCGAGGCTGCGCCGAAGCGGGACACCACGATGGACGCGGCCAAATTCGCTATCGAGATCGCATTCTCGACCGACAGGCCGTTCGCGAGGCTCAAGGAGAGGGCCGCGATCACCGTGTCCCCGGCGCCCGTCACGTCAATGATCTCCACGGGTTTGACGGCAAAAGTCTTGACCTTTTGGCGGCTGACCAGGGTGGCCCCTTCGCGGCCGCGCGTAATGATGATCCCTTCGGCTTCCGTCTTTTCGAGAAGAATGCGTCCCGCTTGGACCAATGAAGCATGGTCCGTGATTTCAATTCCCGCGGCTTGTGACGTCTCCCGGAGGTTGGGAGTAATATACGTTGCCCCTCGATAGCGGGCAAAATCCATGCCTTTAGGGTCAATCAGAATCGGGACCCTGCTCGCTCGGCTCGCCCCGATAAAGGCCTGCAGGAGACGAGGCGTCAGAAATCCCTTACCGTAATCCGATATAACTACGGCTTTCACCTGAGGAACCACCGACTCCACGTCCTTGACGATCGTGGTTTCGAGTTCTTCATTGATTTGCCCTGCATTTTCTTCGTCGATTCTCACGAGCTGCTGATTTCGCGCAACCACCCGGGTCTTGACCGTGGTCGGCCGAGTCTCGTCCTCCTTTAGCCAGAAGCTCTCTATGCCCAGATCGTTGCAGTGTTTGCGAAACCAGCGGCCGCCGGTGTCCTTTCCCACTGAGGCAAAGAGCGCCACCCGCGCGCCAAGAGATATGAGATTCCTCGCCACATTGCCCGCTCCGCCCAACCGTCGCGACCGGTCTCGCACCAGCACCACCGGCACCGGCGACTCGGGTGAAATGCGTTCCACGTCGCCCATGACATACTCATCGACCATCACATCTCCAGCCACAAGAATGGGGAGCGGCTGGAGGCTCCGAATTAGGCTCTCGTTCAATTCAACCCTCCGACGGGATTGCCGCCTCTTGCGCGGCGTGCGTAGATACTCGGCGGTGTGCGCCTTCAACTATTCGACAGAAAATCTCCCCTGCCTCCCTTTTGGAAAGGGGGCATGTGAAGCCATTCCCCTTTTTCCAAAGGGGAATGCGATGGGTTTTCCCGGCCATGACCAGCAGTTGAAACCAGTGTGGGGACGTCATCGCGCCGCGTAATGGAATCCTTGCTCGACGGCTGCCCAGGCCGGGCGGCCGGGTCGATCTTCTAGCGAGGTAAAGATATCCAATTCAGCGCACGGCGTCCAGGCTGATGCGCTGGATGGGCGCTGAAAACATAATGTAAAAAGTAGCAAATTGCCACAACATATGAGTTTCACGCTTGATTTAATGAAGACAGTGTGATAGAGAGAAACCGAAGAGGATGGCGATGAAAAGGACAATGGCCCGCGCCGCCCTCACATGAGGCGCGCAGGCCACTGTGTTGGTTCGCTGAGCCTTTTAACGTCTTGCTCGGGACCGGGGTAGGCAGCCTTCCGAGCAGTGCGCCACCCGAGGAATCATGAATCTTGTCACGGTGACCTCCTTGACGACCGAGTCTATGCGTTGTCGCCAACTTAGAACTTATGACGCGGCGCGTAGGCTGTCAAGACGCCCTGCGGGCGCGAGGCTCTGAGAGCCACACGGAGAGGTTGGAGACCTATGAGTGCTTTAAGAAGTGACCGGGAAGGCCCTTCAAATACCGCCTGCCCCCTCTCTCACAAAGAGGGGTCCACAGACTCCCCCTTTCTTAAAGGGGGACACAGATGGATTTGCCCCGGACATCAGACCAAAAGACCTATCTCTCAAAGCTGTTGCTGCGCTTGTGGCGGTAACGGCGCCTGCTGAGGCGACATCATGGTGGAGTTCAAGCGCATCTATGGCGCATATTTCAAGCCGTATTCTTTTCCTCTGATCCTGGCCGCGTCGTTAACAATCCTGTGTGTGGGCGCGACTCTGAATCTGCGCCATTCGCATCAGTTGCACAGGCAGCTTCTTGCGGGAGAGCTCCTCGCTTTGGCCGGCCAATTGGACGCGGCCATAGCCATGAGAAGCCTTGCCACCGGCCTGCTCACCGACAATGTTAACCTCAACGATCTTACGCAGTCTGACGGCTTGGTGAGGGCGCTTACCGGCCTTGGGCAGACCTGCCCGGATTTGGTGGGCATGGAGATTCTGGACGAAAACGGAGAGATTCTGGCTATCCTTGGCGAAGTGGGGCTTTCCAAAGGATCTCTCGATGCGCGAGCCCCGATCGATCTCGAGCAAAATCTGCGAGCCCCTCCTGAGGGAGTCACCTGGCTCTTTAAGGATGAGGCTGCGTCGGACTCCTTTTCCCTTATACGCAAAAGGACAACGCCTGACGATAAGACATGGTTCCTGAAAGCGCGCTTCACCCGGCGACCTCTGAGCCATATCCTTCGGGATGCGTCACTTCGGGCGCATGGGAAGGCCGACCTGATCGATAGAGAGACGAGGAAGGACTGGGAAACGGCTGCAAGCTCGGGGAAAGCGACCGGCGAAGCCCCGGGGGTGAGCGGCGAGCAACTTATTCGGCTTGCCGGTTCGTCGTGGCGTGGGCGGATGATCGGTGAGGCGTCCCTGAAAACAGCAGGGTGGCTCGTTTCCCTTGAAAAGCCCGCTGCGGGAGGATTGACCGGCATGCTGCTGTTTTTCCTCATGGGTGTGGCGCTGGTCGGTTCCCTGTTTGCCGTCCGAGCGGCGCGAGACAATCACTGTGTTTCGGCCGTGGTTCGCGCTGGGTCTAGGCGTGAGCCGTCCCGCAGCGGCCCTGAGCGGAGCGGCCCGGTCGCGGCCGCCTCTGTGAGACCATCGCACGCGGCGTCGAGCCGTGCCCTCACTTCCGATGAATTTGACGCGCCATACGTGACTTCATGGGCAGAGGGCTGGGCGTTGGAGGATGTGTTGGTTCCGGCGCCGGGTTCCGAGACCATAGAATCCTCCCATAAGGCTCCGGCCCGTCCCAACGAGGAGCGTCTCACCACTGATCTCCCTGAGTTTCTGGAAATAAGCTGGGCAGAACCCAGCGCGTCTGATTCCCACCCTGCTCGTGAATCGACTCAAGTTTCGCAGCGCTCGACCCGACTTCCTGGCGGATTCGCCGGCGCGTAATCCATTTCAGTTCCTCGCCCGATCTTCCTCTTTGGGGCCGTTTTGTGGTAACCTAAAATGTTACGCGAGAACTCCGGAGAGCGACATCATGAATAAGGTGCTCACGGTCGCGGCTTCGGATTCGGGCGGTGGAGCCGGAATCCAGGCTGACCTGAAGACCATACTTTCCCTTGGGGGATATGGCATGAGCGTAGTCACGGCGGTGACTGCTCAAAACACGTTGGGAATTCAGCGTGTCATCCCCATGGAACCGGATATGGTGGCGCAGCAACTCGATTCGGTGCTGAGCGACATCGGAGCGGACTGCGTGAAACTCGGGGCTCTCATAAACGGCGAAATCGTTAGGGTGGTGGCGAAGAAGATCACTGAATACAAGATCGAAAAGCTTGTGGTTGACCCTGTCTTCCGAGCCAAGGACGGAACGGAGCTTCTTGACGAGAAAGGGTTCGCGGCTCTCGTCGAAAAGATCTTTCCTTTGACCTATCTGCTGACGCCAAACATTCTCGAAGGTGAGCTTATAACCGGCCGTTCGGTTTCCACTTTGGCGGAGATGAAAAAGACCGCGGCCGCGATCCAGAAAATGGGACCCCAATACGTCCTGGTTAAGGGGGGCCATTTAGGGGAGACTCCGGTGGACGTGCTCCACAACGGTTCCCAGCACTACGAGTTCTCGACGCAACGGGTTCGGACGCGGCACACACACGGAACAGGGTGCACTCTGGCCTCTGCGGTGGCTACGCTCCTGGCGAGGGGCATGCCGCTGATGGAGTGCATCGACCAGGCGAAGAGGTATCTTAATCGGGCGCTGCGGTTTTCCCTCGGCATAGGGAAAGGGGTGGGGCCGGCGAATCATTACGCCTCGATCACCAGGGAAATAGCAAGGGCTCATGTGATCGAGGAGCTGGACAAGGCGCTCGATAGGCTCAAGCGCTTGAGCATCAGCCACTTGGTCCCCGAAGTGCAGACCAATCTGGCTTACGCGATCCCGTTTGCGGAATCGTTGAATGACGTGGCGTCATTTCCCGGGAGGATTATCCGGATAGGCAACGGTATCGACAGCCTCGCTTCTGCAAAATTCGGGGCTTCCAGACAGATTCATCACCTGGTGCTTGCCGCGATGGAATACGATCCTGAGCGCCGCGCGGCTATGGGCATAACTTACTCGGAGTCATTGGTGAGCCGCATCAGGTCCCTGGGCTACACTATTGCGGAATTCGACCGAAGCCGCACCCCCCCCGACTTGGAGATGGAGGAGGGAAGCATCCTCGCTTGGGGCGTTCAGGACGTGATGGAGGAATTGGGCAAGGTCCCGGATGCCATTTATGACAGAGGCGCGTGGGGAAAGGTCCCCATGATACGGATCTTCGCACGAAATCCGTCCGCCATCGTGGACCTTATAGCAAGACTGTGAGACGAGTCTTCACCCGTTCGTTTGTCGTGATTATTATACTGAAGAAGAATGCGTAAATAGGATAGTCCGGTGAGGCTCCGGCCGGAACCCGATCGGTGGCGCAAATGAAGCCGTTGCTGGTGGATACCCACGGACGTACCATTGATTACTTGAGAGTCTCCATCACGGACCTCTGTAACTTCAGATGCGTGTACTGCCGTCCGCCGGAGGGTGTCCAACTGGTCACTCACAAAGAGATTCTCCGCTACGAAGAAATTCTGGCCGTTGTTGAAGTGGCTCTGGAGATCGGCATTCGCAAGGTGAGAATTACCGGCGGCGAGCCGCTGGTTCGGCGGGGTGTCGTGGACTTTATCGCCAGGCTCACGCGTCTGCCGGGGCTCGACGATGTGGCGCTCACCACGAACGGGGTCCTTTTGACTGAGATGGCCCACGATCTCAAGGTCGCGGGCCTCAAGCGGATCAACATCAGCCTCGATTCGGCGCGCAGAGACGTATTCACTCGCATCACCGGTCAGGACAAGCTGGATCGGGTGCTCGCGGGCATTGACGCAGCCCTCACGGAGGGCTTCGACCCGGTCAAGATTAACGTAGTGCTGCTGCAGGGTATCAATGAAGAGGATGTGCCGGATTTCGCACGAATGACTCTGGAAAAGCCTCTGGATGTACGATTTATCGAGCGCATGCCCTTCGGCGAGGCCGCGCCCGCCGATACTCCGCTTCCGTTCAGCGCGCACAAGGTCTTTAGCTTGATCGGGCGGGAAGTGGGCAAGCTCATACCCGTTGATAGCGGTCCTTTGGACGGTCCGGCCTCGCTCTTCCAACTCAGAGGGGCGCGGGGCCGCATAGGGATCGTGGACCCGGTGACCGGGCATTTTTGCGGAGCGTGCAACAGATTGCGCCTCACGGCGCGCGGCACGTTGCGGCCGTGTTTGCTGGCGCCGGGAGAGATCGACATCAAGGCGGCTCTCCGCAACGGCGCGACCCGAGAAGAGCTTTCCTCCATCATTCACAGCGCGGTAAGGGCCAAACCCGATCACGGCGCGAAAGGCGCGGGACTGGCCCGCGAGCCCATGAGCCGCATCGGCGGCTGATAGGAAGTTCCGGAGCTGAGAAGCTGTTGAAGTTTCTATATGGCGCATGCTTTGACCGCATCGCGCCTGTGACAGGACCGACTTATCGTCGATTGCATCCCCGCTTTATGTGGAGGCTTCCAGAGCCTCTCGCATTCGAGCGTACCGGGTGAGTGCGCCTAGGGCGCTCATGGCGCGTTCAGGACTGGGCACGACCGCGCACCCTCTCTTCTGGAGCTCTTGGATAAGGGGTTCGGATCTGGGCAGAAACGACCCTGCAACCACAGGCTTCCCGTATTTTCCGGGCAGCGCGGCCAAAGCCTCCGCCTGGCCGACGAGAAATCCTTTGGCAAGAGCTTCGGCTTTCTCCTGATCCTTTGTGGCCTCCATCAAGAGCTGCTGGAGCCTCTGGGCCGCCACGATCAAATATACGAAGAGGCTGTCCACGCCTTCATCGGGCATAATGATCGCGGGAAGGGTCTGCAAGTACTCATTGAGGTTGCGCGAGAACGTGAGATCCACGGGATTGGTCACACTTGCCGTGTGCGGGACGACCTCACGCAGCTTGGCAACCGTTTCCGGCCCGAATTGGGCGAGTCGGAGCCCGCTCCGCTCCGCGGCGTCCGCCGCGGAAACACCGGGGCCGCCGGAATGAGTCAGCACGGCCACACGGTCACCCCGCGGGAGAGGCTGTGCGCCAAGCACGATACAGAAGTCGAACAGCTCTTCGATGCTCTGCGCCCTGATCACTCCGCACTGGCGGAACATGGCGTCATAGATCGCGTCTGAACCTGCAAGCGCGCCGGTGTGGGACTGCGCAGCCTTTTTGCCCGCGCTCGATCCTCCCACGTAGTAGGCGACAATGGGCTTCTTCTTGGATACTTGCTTCGCAACTCTGAAAAATTCTCTGCCCCGACGTATTGCCTCAACGTACAGGGCTATGACTTTGGTTTCCGGTGAGTCCCCCAAGTACTCCAGGCAATCGGTGATGTCCACAACCGCCTCGTTGCCCACACTGAACGCCTGACTGAAACCGAGGTCGAATTTGTCCAGGTAACCGGACATTTGGGTCACAAAGCTCCCGCTCTGGGAGGCCATACCGATGAAACCGGGCTTGGCCACGTACGGATAAAAGGTTGTGTTGAGGTTGTGGTACGTATTAACCACACCTATGCAGTTCGGCCCCAAGAAGGTGATCCCGTATCGATTCGCCGTATCGATAAGCTGCTGCTGCATCCGCTTGCCGTCTTCGTCGATTTCGCCGAAACCCGCGGAGACAATGATTAGGTGATGCGCTCCGGCCTTACCGCATTGCTCCAGAATTTCAGGGACCAGTTTTGTGGGGAGCACTACGACACCAAGATCAACCGGCCCCGGTACTTCCGCGAGGCTGTTGTACGCCTTAAGCCCCATGACTTCAGTTTCCTTCGGATGTATCGGATAGATAGCTCCCTCGTAACCCAACCCAAGAACAGAAGCCAATTGCACGCTTCCCATGGACAAGGCGTTGTTGGAAGCGCCCCAGAAAGCCAAGCTCCGCGGATGCGTGATCCGATAGAGCCGACTCTTTTCCACATCGCTCATGAACTACTCCTCCTGGCGCCCGCAAGCGCAGCCACAAGCGCGTGCGCGACGCTGATCCTCCAACTCGGTCGTCTACGGCCCGCGGGGGATCTTGTTGTTCAGTCAGTCAGCCGAGAACAGGCTGAGAAGAAAGAGCACCAACCACCACACTGAATATCCCACCATCACTGAGAGCATGGCTATAGGCCCCAAAGCAATGGATACCATCACAAGCCAATCTCGCTCCGGGAAGATCTCTCCATGAATGAGCAGAGCCATCGCGGCCGTGAAAGCCGTGACAGTAACTGCGGCTCCAGTGATCAGAGCCGTGGTGTGTCTCCATGTCATGCCGGATATGTTATCATTGATCGTCGCATGAATGTAACCAATTGAACAGAGTCTCTTATGAGCGGATTGAAAGAATGGGCCAGGGAATGCCCCCCGGCTCGCGGGGAATTGAGTCTTTGACTAATTGGGAAGATATCCTCTCAAGCGTCCAAAAACCGGTGCGGTACATAGGAGGGGAATGGAACGCCGTGCGTAAAGAGCCCTCACAGGTTCGCCTACGCATCGCGTTGGCATTTCCCGATGTGTACGAGGTCGGCATGTCTCACCTGGGACTCAAGGCGCTCTACGCAATCGTCAACGCGCGTCCCGATCTCGCAGCGGAGCGGGTCTTCGCGCCTTGGCCGGACATGGAAGCGGCCTTGAGGAGAGCGGCCCGTCCGCTGACGACCCTGGAATCGGGCGCCCCGCTTGCTCGATGCGACATTGTGGGCTTTTCTCTTCAATACGAGCTTGCCGCCACCAACGTCCTACAGATGCTCGACCTGGGCGGTATCCCCCTCCACAGCCGCGAGAGAGGGCCCGAAGATCCGTTGGTGATAGCCGGCGGCCCTATTGTGTTCAATCCTACGCCTTTCGCCCCATTTTTTGATGCGTTTGCCGTTGGTGACGGAGAAGAGCTGATTCTGGAGCTTGCGGATGCGGCCGTTGAATGGAAGAGACGCGGTGGTTCGCGCCTGGACCTGCTGGCCGTTTGGAAAGCCATCCCCGGGATCTACGTTCCTGCGCTCCACAGAGAAGGTGAAACGGTCACCAGGCGAGTCGTTTCAGATCTGAATCTCGCGTCCTATCCCACCGAACTCGTGGCGCCGCACTGCGAGACTGTGCATGACCGTATCGCGTTGGAAATAGCACGCGGATGCACGCGAGGTTGTCGATTTTGTCAGGCCGGCATGCTCTGCCGGCCCGTGCGGGAGCGGGAGCCGTCTTTGATTATGGAACTAATCCGCAAGAGCGTCTCCTCAAGCGGCTGGGAAGAAGTCTCCCTGCTGTCTCTCTCCAGCGGGGATTACTCCTGCATTGGCGGCCTTCTGTCAGCTTTGACTCAGCGGCTCACGCCGGATAAGACAGCGATTTCACTCCCATCCTTGCGGACAGAGACCTTGGATGAGGAGATCGCGCACGAAGTCCGCAAAGTGCGAAAGACCGGCTTCACTCTCGCCCCTGAAGCCGGGACGGATCGGTTACGCCGCGTGATCAACAAGGGCAACACGTCGGAGGATCTTGAGCACGCTGTGCGCGCGGCCTTTGCAGCCGGTTGGAGATCCCTCAAACTCTACTTCATGATCGGACTCCCATACGAGACGGACGAAGATCTGTACGGGATCGTGGGCCTCATCAGAAAAGCGCTCGGATGGGCCTCAGGGGGAAGGATCACCGCGTCGGTTTCTACGTTTATTCCAAAGCCGCACACTCCATTCCAGTGGGCCGAGCAGCTTGGCATGGAGGAGACGCTGCGCAAACAGCAACTTATTCGTAACCGTTTCAGGAGGGGCAGGGCGCAGGTCAAGTTTCACGACCGGAGGATCACATTCCTGGAGGGTGTGCTGGCCCGGGGTGATGACAAGCTCGCGGAGGTAATTGAGAATGCCTTTCACAAGGGGGCCCGTTTCGACGGATGGGACGATCAGCTCAAGTTCGACGCCTGGATGGAGGCTTTTCGAGAGGCCGGTATCGACCCGCAGAGCTACCTCGCTGCAAGGGATATCAAAGGGGCGCTTCCGTGGGATTTCATAGAGACCGGGGTGGACCGGGACTTCCTGGTTCAGGAGTGGGAAAAGGCTCGAAGAGAGGAGGCCACGGAAGATTGTCGTTTCGGAAACTGTGCAAGGTGTGGCGTATGCGACTTCGAAGAAGTGTATCCGAAAAGAGCCGAATTCGGTCTATCCGATATCAAGAAAGCCGCGCAAGAGGCGTCGGTTGCAGATGACGAATCAGGCGCCACGTACCGGCTCCGGTTCGCGAAGCGAGGTAGGATGCGTTTCCTGGGCCATCATGACGTGGTCCGCACCTTTCACCGGGCGTTCAGAAGGGCGGGCGTGTCGTTGGTCCATTCAAAGGGTTTCCACCCCAAGCCCAAGCTGAGGTTCTCTCCGCCCGTTCCCGTGGGTGTGGAAAGCATGGCCGAATATTTGGATTTCGACCTGGCTGGATGCCCGCTGGAGCCTCAGGCTTTGATATCGGCCCTGACATCGAAGCTCCCAGAAGGGCTGGAACCCTTGGAAGTTCGAGAATATCCGTTGAAAAATCAATCCCTTTCTGGCACAATTCGCGAGATAACGTATCAGGTAGCGGCTCCAAGTTCGATCTCGACTGCGGATCTCGGCCGGAGGATAGAGAAATTCCTTGCATCGCCCACGTTCGTGGTCACCAGAGAACTAAAGGGTAAGTCACGGTCCTGGGACCTTAAAGAGTGGGTAGTGGATCTCGACGTTACCGATTCAGAGCTGACGCTTACCCTCAAGGCCGACTCCGGAGGATCGGTCAACGTGATCCTGGCTGTGGCCGCCATACTGGGCCTCGACGCCAGTGGCGGTCGGGCGCTCAGGATACGAAAGAAATCGGTTCGACTGGACCAAGCTGCAGAGGGCGCCTATGGCGACTAACGAAATCGTCATGAACATCACCGAGCGGGAGACTCGGCTGGCTCTCATAGAAAACGGCCAGGTGATGGAGTTCCACGTGGAGCGTCACGGAGAACGAGGGATCGTCGGGAACATCTACAAGGGACGTGTCATCAGGGTCTTGCCGGGCATGCAGGCCGCGTTTGTGGAGATCGGCCTGCCCAGGGCCGCCTTTCTTTACGTTGGGGATATCCACCCCCACATCCACGACTTGGATTTCATGGTCGATGAGGACGAAGAGAAGGAACCGGAAGGAGAAGAAGCGGAAATCCAGGCCGAGATCACGGAAAGGATCGCGGTGACTCCGCCCATAGAGGATCTTATCCGCGAAGGCGAAGACATCCTGGTCCAGATATCTAAGGAGCCCCTCGGGAGCAAGGGCGCGCGTATCACGTCGCACATCAGCATTCCCGGTCGTCACCTCGTGTTCATGCCCACAGTGGACCACATAGGCGTCTCCAGGCGTATCGAGAACGAGGAGGAACGGCAACGACTCAAGGAGATCATCGCGGAAATCAAACCACCCTCTTGCGGCATTATCGTTCGCACCGTGAGCGAACACGAGGATAGAGCAAAATTGGAGCAGGATCTCAAGTTTCTGACTGAAACCTGGCAACGCATCTTGGAGAAGGAGAAGAAGGCGCCCGCGCCCTGGCTCATTTATGAGGATTTGGATCTGTCGCTGCGCGCGGTCAGAGACCTTTTTACTGAAGATGTTGATCGACTGATGGTGGATTCGCCCAAGCATTATCGCCGAATCGTGGAGTTCATTGACGCATTCATGCCTTCGCTGAATCAGTCCGTTGAACTGTACGAGGGCGATGAGCCGATCTTCGACACCATGGGAATCGAGATGGAGCTCAACAAGGCCCTGGGCCGCAAGGTGTGGCTCAAGTCGGGCGGATACATCAACATCGATTTCACCGAAGCCCTGGTGGCAATCGACGTGAACACAGGTCGATATGTGGGAAAGCGAAACCTCCAGGAAACCATACTCAAGACCAACCTGGAGGCGGCCAAAGAGATCGCGTATCAGCTCCGATTGAGGAATATCGGAGGCATCATAATCGTAGACTTTATCGACATGGATAGGGCGCCGGACCGGGAAAAGGTGACCAACGCTCTCCAGGAGATCCTCAGGAAAGATAAGCAGAAGACGAACATCCTCAAAATATCCGAACTGGGTTTGGTGCAAATGACCCGGAAGCGCACCCGAGAGAGCCTCACCAGGACTCTGTGCCAGCCATGTCCTTATTGCGAAGGAAAAGGATTTGTCAAATCGCCCACCACGGTCGGCTATGAAATCCTCAGAGCCGTCAGCCACCATCTGTGCGACGATCACACCAGGGGCGTCCAGGTAACCGCCCACCCCGAGATCGTGAAGATGCTCCTGGAGGAGCAAAGCGAAGAGCTGGAGCGTATTCAGAACAAATACGCCACCCGGATACAGCTCAACGCGGATCCTAACCTCTATCAGGAACAGTACGACATCGCGAGCATGTAACGCGGACGTGTTTTCCGATCCGTTCGGGAAACGGTCGCGGCAGGACAGTTTTTATTCCTATCCATCTCGCGTTCTTGAACTCATCGCCTCAACATTGCACGGCATTTATCCTTGATCTCTTCATTGACTTCGTGCACGGATCCGGTTACCGTGTGCGTCATCGTAGGCCCCCTCTCTCCTCTAACGGGATTCAGAAGCCATGACCGATTCGGAAATAAAGGACCTCACCATCGAGATTCTGGTGGAGATCCGCAATGAAATGCGGTTGGTGCGCACGTCGCTTGAAGCGCTGGATGCCCGCGTGGCTGCGCTGGAGACTCGGATAGAGAGCTTGGAGACTCGGGTTGGGAACCTGGAATCTCGGGTTGGGAGCCTGGAGACTCGGGTTGGGAGCCTGGAGACTCGGATTGAGAGATTAGAACGTCGTTTCGACAAGCTGGAGAACCGAGTTGAAATTATCCACCACGATCTGAGAAAGTTCGCGTCCGTGGTTAATGAAACAGTCCTGCACTACGCTGAAGAGATGGACAGCGTCCGAGACCGGCTGAGCTCCATTGAAAGCAAGCTTGGGCCTGCGCCTCCATCCGAGTGATCTCATCACACCATCGGATCGGGATGGACCGTTCCCTGATATGGGGGGTTCGCAGCTCGGTCCGGCAGGTCATTCGAAAATAATCCCCATTGAAGCGCAAATCGAAAAAAAGACCCCAAAGCTGGACGGGGAAAGTGCGATCCATCGAAGTAGGGGAGCGACTGCGGGTGGTCCCCTACTGGGAACGCTCCTTTGCCGCGGACGATCGTATCAATCTCGTTATTGACCCCGGGCCTGCTTTCGGCGCGGGCGATCATCCGAGCACCATTATGGCTCTGGAACTTTTGGAATTCGCGATGGCGGCGCTCGCCAAGCAAGTGGATGGTCCTACGGTCCTCGACGTGGGAACCGGCGCGGGTGTGCTCGCTATTGCCGCACGACTTCTGGGGGCGGGGACCATCGTGGGGTTCGATACGGACGCAGCCGCGGTTTACACCGCACGGCGCAATTTCAGGCTCAACCATATGGCCTGTAATGAAACTCGAGGCTGTGCGCACCTGTTCGTAGGCGGCACAGAAGCAATGGCCGGGGCTTTTGACGTCGTGTTGGCCAATTTGGCGGCCCCAACATTGATCAAGCTGTCGAGCGACCTTTGCCGGTCAGTGGGGCGATACTTGATTCTTTCGGGGATCGGGGAGGCTATGGGAAGAGCAGTGCTCCAGACCTACGTGCGCCAAGGCATTGAACTCATAAGGAGTACGGAAAGGGAAGAGTGGAACGCCGGATTGTGGATGCGCCCGGGCTAAATGCGCTGAGTTCGTTTGTGAGGGCAAAGATGGAGCCCTTCAGTCCACTCTCGGTCTGAAGGACTTTGTGTGGGCTGTAGAGGGGGGACAAAGCCCCCCCCAATGTTGTCTTGGGACGGCAGCCCCACGGAAGAGACGCTAAGAACTAATCTTCTTCCTTGTGTTGCTTGCCTGCTCCCTTGAGCCCGATCAGAGTTGTGCTCCCGCTGGACCAGTACTCAAGAAGGCCCTCGCCGACCATCCTATTGACTATGTTCTTCACGTCCCGGGGTTTCATATCCGGGAGTATCTTATAGAAATCTTTGAGGTAGAACTTGGTCTTGGCGCCGGACTTCTCCCCGAGTGAGTCCAGGATAGCCTTTTTGGCTTCTTCGTCTGTCATGGGATTGCTCCTCCGTTCACCTACACTAGAACTTGAACTGTGTTGACTGTCTCCACGTAGTGTAGGCAAACCGGTAGTCATCAATCAAGTGATGTGAGAAGGGAATGTTGGTCTTTTCGAAGAACCTCTCCCAACCGATCCGCTCGGCCCAGTCTCCGATACGTTCATATTTCTTGGCGTCTTTGGCGTAGACATCGAGGATGTTCTTCACAGCCTCGACCGTGCCCGGCCAACGAGGCGGCTCGTTGGCGATGAACGGGATAACGACCTTGGAGAACTTGGGCTTGCTGACACGGTTGGAGATCTTTCCGCCGACCAGGATTGCGACGCCGCTGCCCTGTTCGTCAGCCAGAGGCATTGCCGCGCACATGGTGTAGCAGTTGCCGCAGAACATGCAGCGCTCGGCCTTGACTTCGAGGGTCTTGAGACCCCCCTCGGTCTTTGCCGGCTTGATGGCCGCGGTGGGGCAGGCCGCGATAGCGAGCGGCAGCTCGCACAGTTTGTCGATGTACTCGTGGTCGATCATGGGCGGCTTGCGGTGGATACCAAGAATCGCGATATCCGAACAGTGAACCGCGCCGCACATGTTAAGACAGCAAGCCAGGGAAATCCTGACCTGAGCGGGGAGGCGCATTTTACCGAAGTCGTCGTACACGCCGTCCATGACCGCCTTGACGATACCCGACGCATCGATGGCAGGTGTGTGACAATGCACCCAACCCTGGGTGTGCACGATGTTGGTGACGCCCGCGCCGGTGCCGCCGATGGGGAACTTGTTGGAGCCGGCCGCGAACTTGCGGGCCTTCAGGTCGTCCATGAGCGGCTTGACCTTCGCTTTGTCGTCCACCATGAACTCGATATTGTTCCTGGTGGTAAAGCGGAGGTACCCGCCACAATGCTTGTCCGCTACTTCGCAGATCTCTCGAAGAAACTCGATGCTAAGGAGACGAGCCGCGCCGACACGCACCGTGTACACCTCGTCTCCGGTTTCGGACACGTGAACAAGGACTCCCGGCTCCAAGATCTCGTGGTAAAGCCATTTACCGTAGTTCTTCTCGATAACGGGCGGGAAGAACTCCTTGTAGTACCGGGGTCCTATATCGGTAATTCTATCCTTGAGAGGATCACTGGGATCGTATGGCATATCAAAACCTCCTGCTACCTCTGATGTTTTTTCCGGTATTCGTTGATGTCGCGAGTCCAACCACCCTCAACCTCTTCTTCTCTCCAGAAGATGTAGGGGTTGCTCCTGGGCTCGTCTACCATCCTGGGATCAGGTTCCATCTCGATGATCTGGAGGAACTTCTGCCAGGTGTCTCGCTGGATCAGCTCGCCCAGGCGCTCACGGTTCTTGCCTTCTTCCATCCACCAATCCCAGACCTTCTCAATCAGGTCTTTGAGTTCTTGATAGGGAGGTTCCATGGGCATGAACGGAACAGTCAGAGTGGACATCTGGGCCCCTTCGAGGATGGGGGCTTTTGCGCCGAAGAGGACGGAAGCGCCGGTTTCGGTCCCGATGCGCAGCGCCCTTGGCATGACGTTGAGGCAGTGCATGCAGCGGCTGCATTCACGGTTGTCGATGGTCAGCTTCTTGCCGTCCCACCACATGCAGCCGGTCGGGCACAAATCCACAACTTCCCTCATGATGTCGAACTTGCCCCAATCTTTGCCGGAATGGGCGCCGCCATTGGGCTTGAGCTCGCCGCCGGCGTACGCCTGCACCGCAGACTGATCGATGCGGATGTCATCCTTCCAGGCGCCGATGACTGACATATCCGCACGGGCGATGGAAGCCACGCAACCATTGGGGCATCCGTCGAACTTGAACTTGAATTTGTAGGGAAACGCCGGCCGGTGGAGTTCGTCCTGGTACTCCATGGTGAACTGATAGCACGCTTCCTGCGTGTCATAGCAGCTCCACTCGCACCGGGCTCGACCAACACAGCAATTTGGTGTCCGTAGATTCGATCCTGACCCGCCAAGATCCTGGTTCAGTTCATGGGTCATGTCGTAGAACATGGGCTCCAGGTTGTCGGTGATCGTTCCCAGGAGAATAATGTCACCCGTGGACCCGTGCATGTTGGTAAGACCGCTCCCGTATTTCTCCCAGAGATCGCACAGACCTATCAGGAAGTCGGTCTTATAGAACATGCTGGCAGGCTGATTCACGCGCATGGTGTGAAAATGGGCCACGCCAGGGAATTTCTCGGGTTGATCGCAATAACGGCCGATGACGCCGCCGCCGTACCCGAACACGCCCACGATGCCGCCATGCTTCCAGTGAGTTACCCTGTCCTCGTACGACAGTTCCATCACGCCCAGAAGGTCGTCAGGCGCGTCTTTCAGGACTTGCTTGCCTTTTTCTGCCTGCTGCTTGATGTCGGACACAAAGCTGGGCCATGGACCCTTTTCCAGGTCATCAAGCATAGGGGTTTTATGCTTCGCCATTAACGCTTCCTCCTCTCTGTAATCATGATTGGTTTGATACGTGCCTTCTGATGCCGCTCATTCGTCGTGAAGGCCCCGAGAGTGGCAATACGCTGCCACAGGAGAAAGGTCCTCTCACGTTCCCAGCAAGCAGCATCGATTTGACGGCAGGGTAAAGTGACCCCAAGAGGTATAAGCCACTTACGCGAATATCGTGTGAGCCTAATTGAAAACCAGCAACGAAGTCAAGAAAAATTGATAGTGATATCCAAGATAAAAACCCTGCCATTCACTGATCCGGCCGACTCCGATGACGCCGGGAAACCCAAGGCTCGAAATCATAACGGAGGCGAGTGCATTCTCGGAAAATTGCGGGGACAAAGAGCTTGACAACATGGCGCGCCTGATACGATAAAAGGGGCTGATCTGGAGAGACAGCCCCGGGGAAACCTCAAGAAAAGCAGTCGGTATAGGGCGAACGGTCGCAAGGACATGGAACCGCGAGAATGTCCCCTGGGCCCCGAGGATCGTGGTGATCAGGATAGCAGGCGCGTCAAACGCCTCAGAGGTCTTAGAAGGAGGTTTCGTGATGGCTGACTACTACATCAACGTTTACCTGGATGACGAAAGCAAGGAGATCGTGGAAGCGGCAGGACTCGGTTCGCAAATAAAGGACATCGGAGGCAAGAAGGGGATTCAGGTGGAAATGGATAAGAAGGATCACAAGAAGCTTACCAAGACCTTTCCCGACCTCCAGTTCGATGCTTCAAACGCCTGTGTGCTGCCGAAGGAAGCCGAGCAGACTTTGCTGAACATTATCAAAGGCATGAAGACCCTCGACGTTATGAAAGTCGCCATTATGAAGTTGTTCAACCCACTGGCAGGGAAAGCTCTTCGATCGAAGACGTTCTAGTTAGGCTGGGATTGAGATAACCCCACCTCTCCGATTCGCCTGACCCATCGCGGGCGCAAGAGTGCTCGCTTCTTCGGCCCTCCTGTGAGATTGTTTCTTGTAGGGGGGCTGTAATGGGGCGGCAACACATCTCCCTGTCGAAAGCTTCTCCACTGTCGCTCGAGGTGCCCGTGCTTTGCAGCGGAATAGTTTTCCTGCCTTCACTTCACGGCGTATCTACCACAAACCAGCTTGGAGGCCCGATCGCGAGGGCTTGGAGCCCGTTCACAACTCACGATCAAACCGACCTCCCAACTTCCTGCTCTTGACGAACAGGGCGGCGAAAGGTGTACTGGACGTCAATTTCAATCCCGTTCATTCCAGGTTTTCATGGCCCATACGCAATTGCCTGAGATCCAGTTCCTGAGGTCTGCCCCTGGAGCCCCGGCGCTGATGAGTTCGAGGGAGCTGGAGGCCCGCGTGCCGGTGGAGTGTCCGGACGGAGCGGCTTTTCCGGCAATAGGGCCGACTTACCGAGAATACTTGAACTGCGTCGAACGAGCTGTGCTTCAGAACCTTCCGCAGATCGTCGAGCTTGCAGCCCGACACGCCTCGCTCCCCGAGCGAGACCCGATGAGCATTCAGATCATTACCGAGAAGCACGGGAGCGACTATCATCCCGCCCGCGTCAGGCTCCGGGCTGCGGATCGCTCCGTATCGTTCGTGATGAACGTGGCCCTGAACGAACGCGGGAGGACCGGAATCGAGCGTGAATTTCACGTTATCCGCAACCTGAACAAGCGTTTCGAGTCAGGCTTTCTTCCTCACGTATATCTTCTCCTGCCGGACATGGCGCCGTGGGGAGCGGAATCGCCCCGGCCCGTCTCCATGTTCCTTGGTGAGTGGCTCGACGGGTATCATGAGTTCCACCTCGCCGCGCCTGAACAAGACGCGCTTCTTCGGACTATCCTGTGGGACATGGACAACGGTTACCGCGCTTGCTCGGAGCGCGAGACAAAGGAGATCTACCGGCGAGCGGCATATATTCTCAGTTATTACTACGATCCGGACACGTACGAAGAGATCTACCCGTGGCACCATGCTTCGGGTGACTTCGTTGCACGACCCTCCTCCGCGGGGGCGGACGTGAAGCTCATCGCCGCACGGCAGTACGCGGCAAGGAGCGCATTACCCACCGGTTCGCCCGAAAACCGGCTTGACGCTCTCTGGGCCTTCTTCGCCAACCTTACGATCCGTATGCGCCTCGATCGCCTGGACGGCGTTGGTGAAGTGGTTTGGGCGGGAGATCACTGCTTGGAGAGCGCGATACGGGGATTCTCGGAAAGTCTGAGGGACAAGATGATAAGTGGAAGCTTGGACACAAATCTGTACGAGACCTTTGTCGCGCAGGCCGCCCGAATCTCACCTGCGGATCTGGCGCGCCTATTCCGCGAAACTGTGGAATCCTATGACAGTACCGCGTCGGAAACGCCGGTTATTCGGCAGCGCCTGGCGGATCATATATTCCGAGCGTATCAACTCCTTGCGCCGGTTATCTCGAAAGATGCGAAACGGTGTAATATAGTCGAATGAATAAGGGGCGCACTTCCATACCGAGAGTCGTCATCGCCGCGCTGCGAGGTGGGGCAGGCAAGACTTTTGTGACGGTGGGGCTTATCGCAGCGCTACGCACGCGCGGATTATCCCTGGCAGTGTTCAAGAAAGGACCGGATTACATCGACGCGGGGTGGCTCGGTCTGGCCGCAGGTGGTGAATGCCATAATCTGGACGCGTATCTTTTCGATAAAGAGACGGTTTGCGCCTCATTCGTTCATCGATCCGCGGATAGAGACGTGGCCGTTGTAGAGGGCAATCGCGGGGTATTCGACGGGGTGGATTCTTCGGGGAGTTACAGCACCGCAGAACTGGCAAAGCTCCTGAAAGCCCCGGTCATACTCCTCGTTGACGTGACCAAGATGACTCGGACCGCCGCCGCCCTGGTTGAGGGTTGCCGGCGGCTCGATCCGGAGCTGGAGATCAGAGGCGTGATCCTGAACCGGGTCGGCGGGACCCGGCATGAGCAAGTGGTTCGAGCAGCGATCGAAGATGCGACCTCGATTCCGGTCATCGGCTCGGTCCGCAAAATGGGGCTTGAGCATTTCCCGCAGAGGCATCTGGGGCTGCTTCCGTGGCACGAGCATCCCGCGGCCCTGGGATTCATCCAGGAAGCGGCCACCATTGCAGAACAGAGCATCGATCTGGAACAAGTTATACGTATCGCTCGCGACTCGAACCACGTGATCCGCGCCAACCGCTCCGAAGCGCCTACCGCCCTTTCTCGGAAGCGCAGTCCTGCGACGGTGGTCGGTGTTCTCCAGGACTCGGCCTTTCAGTTCTACTACCCTGAAAACTTGGAGGCTCTCTCACGACATGGCGCGGGAATCCTGCCGATCAGCGCGCTGGAGCGCAAGGAATTGCCCCGGGTTGATGCGCTCTACATAGGAGGCGGCTTTCCGGAGACCCATGCTCGAAACCTTGCGGACAATGTGGCTTTCAGGACTGCGCTCCTGGAAGCTGCTCGCAACGGCCTCCCCATTTACGCGGAGTGCGGCGGCCTGATGTATCTCTCCCGCAGCCTTGCCATTGACGAGCAGGTCTTCCCTATGGCCGGGGTCCTTCCGGTGGAGACCGCGCTGCAAAAGACGCCTCAGGGACACGGATACATTCGAGCTGAGGTTGTCGGGCCCAATCCTTTTTATCCCACGGGAACGCTCCTCACGGGTCACGAATTTCATTACTCCCGCGTCACACACATGGACGAAGCGCAGGTGAGCTGCGCCTTCAAGGTGGTGAGAGGCCACGGCATCGACGGCGCGCGGGACGGTCTGTGTCGATGGAACACCCTTGCCACCTACGTTCATGTGCATGCGCTGGGTGAGCCTCTCTGGGCTCGAAGCGTGATAGAGCGGGCGCTGGCGTACCGACAGCGACGGCGGTGAAAAATCCGCCCGTCACGATCGGCCCCGACCGCTCCTTTCAACGGACGCCATGGATCTTGTCGCACAGATAGAAGAAATATTTTCCCCTGGTGGAGCGCTGGCCCAGTCCATCGGCAACTACGAACACCGGCCGCAGCAAACTCAGATGGCCGCGCAGGTGTACGAGGCCCTTGCTTCCGGAGACGCGCTCATCATAGAAGCGCCCACCGGCACGGGAAAAACCCTGGCCTATCTCGTGGCCGCGGCGCTCTCGCGAAAGCGCATAGCGATTTCCACCGGGACCAAGAATCTTCAAGAGCAGCTCTTCTCCAAAGACATTCCCTTTGCGCAGGAGAAGCTCTTTCCAAAACTCAAAGCGGCGCTACTCAAGGGACGAGGGAATTTCGTCTGTCATACCAGACTGAAGAGACTGCTCCGCCAACCGTATCTGGCGGGTTTGGGCAGCCCGGAAACCCTCAAGCAGACCATGGAATGGTATCGCTGGACGTTGACCGCAGGGGACGGAGACCGGGCTGAGCTGGCCGATCTTCCGGACAACGATCCCCTGTGGCCTGAGATCTGTTCCACTCCGGAAAGCTGTCTGGGACGCAAATGCCCGGATAAGGAGCGCTGTTTTGTGCTCAAAATGCGTAGCCGTGCGGCTGAAGTGGATCTGATGGTTGTCAACCATCACCTGCTCACGTCGGATCTTGCCGTGAAAGAGAGTGGTTTTGGGGGCGTTATTCCACGGTACGAAGCTGTGATCGTTGATGAGGCGCACGGTCTGGAAGACGCAGCTACTCAGAATTTCGGATTTCATATGAGCCGATTCAGGATCTCCCGGCTGGCCCGCGAAGCGGCTTCCGAACTTGCGCTTGTGCGCGCGGATCCCGCCACGCTTCGAGAGACCGTGAATGCGATCGAGGAAAACGCTCGGCGCCTGTTTGCCATGGTTGAGGAGAAATTCCCGACCCGAGCGGCGTTGGGAAACCTGGATCGAGAGATTTTGACCGCAAGAGACATCCTCTGCGCGCATTTGGAGACGCTGGCCGTGGGCATGGCCCATCTTCCGGAACCCTCGGACGAGCTGATGATTCTTGCCGGGAGGGCGCTGGGGATCAAGGACGAGTTGCTGGTGATTCTGGGCGCGAATGAAGGGAGTGAGTTCGCATGTTGGGCCGAGCCGCGTGACAGGTCCCTATTTTTGCACGCGTCACCGGTAGAGGTGGGCGATCTGCTCAGGGCCCGCATTTACGAGAAGGTCGATTCGGTGGTCTTCACATCGGCTACCTTGTCCTCAGGCGGAAATTGCGACTACTTCGCCTCTCGCATGGGGCTCGATCGAGAGCCTCACCCTCAGCACGCGATTCTGGGCACTCCGTTCGACTACGCTTCCCAGACCATGCTGTACATACCCAAAGCCGTGCCGGAGCCCACGGCGCCCGGATTCGTCCAAGCGATTGCTCCCGTCTTGAAGGAAGTGTTGGAAAAGACTGGGGGCAGGGCGTTCGTGCTCTTCACCTCATATCGCAACATGGAAGAGGTCTTTACTCAACTCAAGGGGCTCCTCCCTTATCCGCTTCTGGTCCAGGGCTCCAGGCCCAAAGGACGCCTGCTGAAAGAATTCCGGGAGCGCGTCGGATCCGTCCTTTTCGCCACAGCCTCTTTTTGGGAAGGGGTGGACGTGCAGGGTGAGGCGCTCTCCTGTGTGATCATAGATAAGCTCCCATTTGCTCCACCCGATGACCCGCTCGTGGCCGCGCGCATGGACCGGCTTCGACTAAAAGGGAAGGATCCATTCTATGCGTATCAGGTGCCCATGGCGGTGCTTGCGCTCAAACAGGGGCTGGGCAGGCTGATTCGCACTCGTTCAGACCGAGGGCTACTCTGCATTATGGATAAGCGGATCCTTACCAAGCCGTACGGCAAGGTCTTCAGAGAGAGCCTTTTCAACACCCGATTCTGCCGGGACGCCGATGAGATCGATCGTTTTTTTTCCAACAGGACCGAAGATTGATTCCAGCTATTCTCTTCTTATCGCCGATGCTTGTTGCCTCTCATTCTCACATGGGCTACAAGTTGCCTCGACCGCAAGATCCCGAGCGGCTGCTATGAAGCCCTCGCAGAGATGATACGACGCGGCCGGCGATTCGGCGGGCGTCGAGGGACGCAGCAATCATGATCACCGTGGATCTCCCCGGAAAGAACAAGGCCAATCCGAAGACCACCGACCGCAGTGGGGCCGGCGGGTCGGCCGGCGATGCTCCGAATCTCGGCCCTTCCGAATTTGCCCTCGATATTCATGAGAAGACCTTTGACGAGCTCTCCCTTGTTCTGAGGGGGAGGTTGTGGGTGGAGAACGCCGAAGAGGTTCGCGCCGCGCTGATGCGCGCGGTGGAACATGAGCCCCTAAAGAACGTGGTGGTGGACTTGTCCGAAATCGATTACATCGACAGCTCGGGCGCGGCGGTGCTCATGGAACTGCACCGGAAGTGCCGTGAGATGAACAACATGCTCAAACTGGCCCGCGCCGGCCCGTCGGTGAGGCGATTTCTGGATTTGGTGGATTTCGATCATTTCAAGGATAAGCCGATTCTTCGACCACGAGCCGCTCCACCCCTTCTCGTGCAGATTGGGGGGGGCGCCGAGCGGATATATCACACGGTTCAAGACATCATCATGTTCATCGGCGCGGCGTCGATTGCGCTCTACGAAGACTTGCGCCACCCGCGGCAGGCAAAGTGGGACCCCCTGTGGAAACTCATCGAACGGTCAGGGAGCGACGCGGTTCCTATCGTGGCCATCCTCAGCTTTCTTATGGGCGCGATCCTGGCTTTTCAGGCGGCGATCCAATTGCGGAAATTCGGCGCCAACGTGTTCGTCGCGGACCTGGTGAGCGTCTCGATCTGCCTCGAAATGGGACCGCTCCTTGCCGCGATAATAGTTGCGGGCAGATCCGGCGCGGCCTACGCGGCTCATATCGGCGCGATGCAGGTCACCGAAGAGGTGGATGCGCTCAGACTGATGGGTGTGGATCCGATCCGGTATCTGGTCTCTCCTCGGATCGTGGCCGTGGGCCTGACTCTCCCCTGCCTGACGATTTTCGCGGACATCGTCGGCATTCTCGGAGGTTGCGTGGTGTCGGTTTTCGCCTTGGATTTGACGCCGATCACCTACTTCAATCAGGTAGGAAGAGTGCTTGAAGTGAGTGATGTGGTCAAAGGGCTGATCAAGAGCTTTGCTTACGGCGTGGAAATCGCCGCGATCGGGTGCTTGAGAGGATTTCAGGTCCGCGGCGGCGCGGAAAGCGTGGGCCAGGCAACCACATCAGCCGTGGTTACCAGTGTTTTCGTGCTCACCGTTACGGATGCGATATTCGCCATGTTTTACCATTACACTCGTTTTCTGTGAAACCGCCGGAGCGGATCGGCTACGATGGGGAACCGGCACGAACTCAACGAGCGCAGGAACTGATGAATGAGCGGCAAAGCGTCCTAGCGGCAAACGATCCGATTATTTCGGTGCGGAACGTTACCGCGGGGTACGGGGACGAAATAATTATTCGGGACATTTCCTTTGATGTTTTCGCAGGAGAGATCTTTTCCATATTGGGCCGTTCCGGATGCGGGAAGACCACCCTGTTCAAGGTCATGACAGGGCTGCTGGAGCCGGTGGAAGGCGCCGTGGTCATCGACGGAGAGGAAATCCGAGCCGGAGAGAGCGCTCAGACCGGCTCCGTGCTGAAGAAAGTCGGGGTGACGTTCCAATCGGGGGCGTTGTTCACCTCTATGACGCTCGCGGAGAATGCGGCTTTTCCTTTGCGTTTGCATACGCGTCTCCCCGCGGACACGATAGAGCGGATCGTAAAACTGAAGCTTTCGGAAGTCGGCCTTGAAGGGTTCGAGGAGCTCCTTCCCGCGGAATTAAGCGGCGGAATGCGGAAGAGGGCGGCTCTGGCGCGAGCGATGGCCCTTGATCCCAAAATACTCTTTTTTGACGAGCCCTTTGCGGGTCTGGATCCCGTTACAAGCGCCACACTGGACGAAACCATACTCAAAATCAACAGGAGTCTGGGAACAACCATGGTGATCGTTACGCACGAACTGGCTAGTATCCTCAGGACCGCGGACCGGGTCATCATGCTGGACCGAGAAGAGAAAGGCATCATCGCACAAGGGTCTCCGCAAGAACTGAGAGACAAATCCGACGATCCCCGGGTGCGTGATTTCTTCAACAGATCGGCCTCAGGGCCGGATTCAAACGAGAAGTCGCCGTAGGAGACGTGAGTTTGTGGAGGGACGTCCGCATCGCGCAAGTTCGATAGCGTGAGGGATTTCCCGGATCAGGAGAGGAGATGTACAGTCAGGCTCATAAATTCAAAATCGGGCTCTTCATGGTAGCGAGCATCCTTCTGGGCATGGGCCTCTTGACCTGGCTCGGCGCGTCCCGCTACTTCCAACGATCTCAGGACGTGGTGGCCTATTTCAGTGAGACGGTCCAAGGGCTGGAGCGGGACAGCCCGGTGAAGTATCGGGGAGTTACCGTGGGACGGATAAAGAGTATCCGCATGGCGCCCGACGCGCGTCATATTGAAGTGGTCATGAGCCTTGACGAGAAGTTCGCGATCACCGACGACCTGGGAGTTCAGATCGGCCTTCTGGGGCTTACAGGCCAACGCTACCTTGAAATGGACCGGTTCGGGCCCAGCGCTCGAAAAGAGCAGTTAGACCTGAACTTCAAACCTCCGTATCCGTTGGTTACCACCTATCCGTCGGATATTCGGGAAATCGGCGCCGCGCTGGACAGCTTGTTGCGAAAGGCCAACGCAATTGATATCCAGAAGATAGCCGACCACGCCCTCAGAGTGGCGGCGAAATTCGACCGGCTCTTGGATGACCCTAAGACGGAGAATCTTGGAGCGGATGCGGGAGAGACCATCCGGGAGATCAAGGAGGTTGCCAGGAAGATCAACGTGGAAATCACCCGAATGCAGCCTGCGCGGAAGTTTTCGACGACGATGGATAAGGCCACGGAATTCCTGGATGAATCGGCAAGAGCTGCCCGGAGCGCGGATAAATTCATTTACCGGACGGACAACAACCTCAATCTCTTGAGCCAGAAGCTCAATCAGGCCGCCGATAACCTGATTGATTTCAGTCAAATGATCAAGACCAAACCGTCCAGCATCATTTTCGGGCCGGAGGAAAAACCGAAGAAAAAGCCTTAACTCTGCGCCGTGCGCGCCCGCGCCGCTCCTTTTCAATAGTCCGCCAGCTAGAGACCACAAGAGGGCCGATGCTTCCGCTGAGATCGATCCCAAAGCAGGTAGCCTTTTTGCTTGTCAGGATCAGAGGGGTCGGGACCTCTCGGGGTCGATCGAACTTCGGCCGCGACATGCGCAGAATGTTGCTTTACGGCGCCGCGCTGGCCGCTTGCGGATGCGCCCTTACCCTGAGAAATCCGGTCGTGTACCACTCTTTTCAGTACCCGGCCCCGAAGCAGACCGCGACCGCGGTTGCTCGCGGCACGCTCATGGTCTACCGATTCTTGCTCGCGCCCTCCGTGCATAGTCACTTCCTGGTGATATCAAAAGAGCCGGGGAGTCAGGAAGCGGTCAACCAGCATCGCTGGGACCGCAGCCCCGCGGACATGATCACTGAATTGATCCAACGAGATCTGCAAGAGTCGGGGCTTTTTGAGAAAGCCGTGGACCAGTTCAGCACGGCGCCGTACCGGTACGCTCTGGAAGGACATATCTTCGACCTGGGAGGGTTGATGAGCAAAGAGGGAGCGCGGGCTGTCTTGGAAACGGAAGTTTCGCTGGTGGATTTTGAAACTCCTTTGAGAGCGGATAAGACCGTGATGAAGAAACGGTATAAGATCCTCATCCCTTGTGCGAATGCAGAGCCCGACTCCATCGCGGCGGGCCTCAGCCAAGCTGCTCAGGAATTGTCACTCCGCCTTCAGAATGACATCCAGGCTTCATTCAAGAGGCCCAAGCCCCGCGAAGGGGGGTCTTAGTCCGCGCCGTTTGTGGAAGGGGGCAAGGGGCTCTTAGGGCCGCGCCTGCGGGAAGGGCGCGCGCCCGAGGATTCGGGTTGACATCGTTGGACGGTTGCGTTCAAATCGCAATACAAGCTTTTTTTCTTAGCGGATCGCGTACGCGCAGTGGGGAACCGTTATGAAACGCATACTCGTCGTGGACGATGAGATACATATCTGCGAGCTTTACCGGAGCGAATTGGAGGACGAGGGATACGCGGTGGCCTGCGCGAACTCGGGCGTTCAAGCCCTGGACGAAATAGAGCGCGATCCGCCGGACCTGATTGTCCTGGACATTCAAATGCCCGGGATGGACGGAGTGGAAATCCTGGAAAGGATCCTGGGACGCGACAAGGGGATACCGGTGATCCTGAATACCGCGTACAGCCACTACCGCAATGACTTCGCCACCTGGGGCGCGGACGCGTACGTGGTGAAATCCTCGGACACCTCGAAGCTGAAAGCCGAAGTCAAAAGGCTGCTGGGAGAATGACCTATCAAAACTATATGAAAAATACCCTGTGCATCCTCATGGCAGGCGGCAAAGGGGAGCGTCTCTATCCCCTGACCAAGGACCGGGCCAAGCCGTCGGTGCGTTTCGGCGGGATCTACCGAATTGTCGACTTCACTCTTTCCAATTGTCTCAATTCCGGTATTCGGAAAATCTATGTTCTCACCCAATATCGTTCCGTGTCTCTGGATCGCCATATTCGCATGGGCTGGAACATGTTCAATCGGGAGCTCGATGAGTTCATCGAGTGCATTCCACCCCAACAGCGCAATGTGGATCGGTGGTACAGAGGGACTGCGGACAGCATATATCAAAACATCCATATCTTGCAGCGAGAACGACCTGCCAGAATCCTCGTGCTCTCCGGCGACCACGTGTACCGGATGAACTATAACGACATGCTCGCGTTCCATATGGAAAGAGAGGCCGATCTTACCGTCGGGGGAGTTGAAATCGACCGGTCCCTTGCAAGCGCGTTTGGCGTAATCGGGTGTGACGGCGAATACCGAATCACTTCGTGGGAAGAAAAACCCAAGGATCCCAAATCGGTTCCGGGTAAGCCTGACAAGTCATTCGTTTCTATGGGGGTCTACATCTTCGACACGAAGGCGCTGGTGAAAAACGTCATCGACGACGCGAAAGACCCTGCTTCGGACCATGATTTCGGCAAGAACGTGGTCCCAAGAATGATCGAGAAACACCGGGTCTTTGTGCACACGTTTCGCGACGCAACGGACCCCGACGGCCAATACTGGCGCGACATCGGGACTCTGGATGCGTACTGGGAAGCGAACATGGACCTGGTCTCGCTGGAGCCGCAATTCAACCTGTACGATCCCCGTTGGCCGATTCGCACTTACCAGGAACAGGTTCCGCCGGCCAAGACCACGGTGGCAATCGATTCGCGAGGGGATGAACAGGGCGTGGGAATGGTGCTCAATTCCATTCTCTCGGGCGGATGTGTGATCTCCGGCGGGAAGGTGGTTCGGTCGGTTCTCTCTCACAACGTGAGGGTGGACTCTTTCAGCGTGGTTGAAGATTCTGTTCTTCTGGAGCGAGTTCGCGTCGGGCCGCACGCGCGGATTCGGAAAGCGGTCATTGACCAGGATGTGACCGTTCCCGAGGGTTTCACCGTCGGATACGATCGGGATCAGGACAAGCGTAGGTTTACCATTTCCCCGGGGGGGGTGGCGATCGTCCCCCGCGGGATCATATTGGAACAAAGTTAGGAAAATCGGTTGAGACGGACCGAGAGACGCCCTGGATCCGTCCGCTCGACCGGGAGAGGATATCATGCCGGAGGTTACGGTTCGAGGGCGGCGACTTGGGTATGAGGCTCGACCCCAAGATTTCGAACGGTCCGGGCTCTCAGTGGTCTTCATTCACGGCACCGGAGGCGACCGGGAAGACTGGCGCGCGCAGTTGGACGGCCTGTGGACTGTGGCGAACATGATTGCGATTGAACTTCCCGGTCACGGGCAGTCCGAGCCACCAGGAGAAAGTTCCGTTGACGCATACGCCCGATGGGTGGGCGATTTTGTGGAGACCTTGGGGCTTGAGCGGGTTATGCTCTTTGGGTGTTCCCTCGGGAGCGCCATTGCTCAATGGATCGCGCTCCAGAGTCCGTCGTGGCTGGAGGCCCTGGGTGTCGTGGGCGGCGGAGCGCGACTACGGGTCCACCCCGCGTTCCTGGACGGCGTGCTACAGGACAGTGAAAAGGCGATGAAGGATTTCGCGGCCTTCGCTGTGGCCTCCCAAGGTTCTGAAGCCGTGCTGAACGAGACGCTGCGCAAGTTCATGCGCAACCCGGCCTCCCTCATCCACGGGGACCTCACCGCGTGCAACGAATTCGACGTTATGGAGCGTGTCGCCGAGATCGTCGTTCCAACCCTGATCGTGGTGGGAGAGGAAGATCGACTGACGCCCCCCAAATACGCCCGGTATCTGCACGACCGGATTGCTCATTCCAGTCTGAACGTCATATCCGCCGCGGGACACGTGGCCATGATGGAGAAGCCCGAGGAGTTTAACCGCGTGCTTGCCGATTTTGTGAAACGATTGGGTCGGCGGTAGCCGCGGACAGTGTTATCGAGCGGCCACTTCCTTGAGCAGTTCGATATCGTCAAGCATTTTCCCTGCGCCACGGGCTACCGTGGAGAGTGGATCATCGGGGATGATAACGGGAACTCCGATGGCTTGCCGCAGGCGCAAGTCCATATTCCTCAAGAGCGCGCCGCCGCCGGTGAGCACGATTCCACTATCAATAATGTCCGCGGCGAGTTCCGGCGGACACTGTTCCAGCGCTTGCTTGACGGTGTCCACTATGGAATTGATCGAGTCCGCGATCGCGTAGTTGATGTCCGTAGAACTCACCGTAATGGTCTTGGGAATTCCATCCATCAAGTCGCGGCCTTTGACGTCCACTTCTTCCTCGTCCTCTTCACCCGCGGCCCGGCCGACCAGGATTTTGATCTGTTCCGCTGTGGTTGAGCCGATGAGGATGCTGAAGTTCTTGCGTATGTAGTTTATTATGTCTTGGTCGAGCCGGTCACCGGCGATTTTGATCGAGCTGCTTTGGACCACACCCCTCAAGGAGATGATCGCGACTTCGGTAGTCCCACCTCCCACATCCACGATCATGCTGCTGATAGGTTCGGTGACGGGCAAGCCTGCGCCGAGCGCGGCCGCCATCGCTTCCGCCACCAGGAAGACCTCATGGGCGCCCGCGCTGAGGACGGAGTCTCGCACCGCACGACGCTCAACCGGGGTGACACCGGCCGGGGCCGATATGATAACCCGAGGTCGCACAAAGGCTTTGCGATCATGGACCTTCTGAATGAAAAATTTCAGCATCAGGCTCGCCATCTCGAAGTTCGCGATGACCCCTTCGCTCAAGGGCCTGTAAACCTCGATGGAGCCGGGGACCTTTCCGATCATTCGCTTCGCGTCTTCACCGATCCAAACCTCGGAGGACCGGCGATCCCTCTTGCGAATGGCCACCACGGAAGGCTCATTGAGGACGATCCCTCTCCCTTTGGCAAAGACAAGGGTATTGGTAGTCCCCAGATCTATCGCCAGGTCCTTCGAAATCCGCGATGCGATCAGATCAAGCAGCATCCGCCACCTGACAAGACGTGAACTTAGAGAGGCGCTCCGAAATAATCACGCGTTCACCGGTGGGCGCTCCCGTTTCTCACGGGACCGGATTGTGCGGCGGCGCGACCTTCGATCGTGTCATTTCGAGGAGTGAAACGGTCCCGCGCCTCGTGGGACAATCCCGTTGGTGGGACAGACGTCTCGCCTGTCGGTCGGAATGACGGGCAACCCCGCGTCCTGCGGGACTCGCAATGACATGTCCGGACTAGGTCTCGATCTCCCCGTAACTGAACGCTGGAAACGTCGGAAAGGTGTTGTCAAATCGTTCTGCTAGATCTTTATTTCGATAATGGAGTTCCTCTTGAGCTCCTCGATCCACTGTTTGGCGCGCGCCTCTCTGGTCTTGTTGGTCAGGACGAAGTACACCTTGTGCCTGGCCTTCGCGTACTCCTTGGCCTCGTCGGTGTTGAGTATGCCCATATTCTTAACAGGGGCTGACTTATCGGTGTCGGTCCCGGGTCGGAGATCGGGATCATCCCCCCCGCGTTCCGGGTTGGCGCTGCGTTTGGCTTCTATTTCCTTGCGCCTCTTCTCCAACTCCTGTTCGTAGCGCTTACGCACCGCCTGCGGAATGGGGATTTTCTTTTCCTGTCTCCCGGTAGCGTCCGCGAGGTGGAAGATGATGACGGCTTGCCCCGCGCCAAGCGGTGGGGTCACGTCTCCCTTTTTCATCCGCTGGACCAGATTCTGCAAGTTCGGGACAAGATCCTTGTAATCCATGATTCCCAGATCCCCACCGCTGCCGGCAAGGTTGTCTTCTGAGTATTTCTTGGCGAGTTGCCCGAAGTCGGCTCCGGTGGAAGCTTCCTGGAAAATGCGCTTGGCCTTTGCCGCCACGTTGGCCTTACTCTTTTGCCTTTCCGCAGGATCGATTTTCAGAGTTATCTGCTTCAGACGGATTTTGCCCCCTGTGTAGATCGTCTCATGGGTCGGTATTTCGGGTTGAGCCGTCGGTTCAAGGGAACGCGATGGCGCAAGGGATTGTTGCAGTTCCTTGAATTGCTCGTCGATGCGGTTGCGGTTTTCCTTGAAATACTCCTGCGCATCCGCTTCGCTCAGAGGCATCTTTTGCGCCACTTCGCGCTGCATCAACTTCCTGAGCTTGAACTGACGCTTCATGAGCTCCCGATAATCCGAGTAATTGAGCCTATTCACCGCGAGGTGCAGGACGAACTGGTCGTGAGTGATCTTGTTCCGTTTGATGATAGATTCGATGGTGCTGTCCACTTCGGCTTCTTCGATCTTGATCCCCGACTTGTCAGCTTCTTGTTCGAGCAAACGGATCACGATCAGTTCATCGAGAATTTCTTTTTCGGTGGGCCATTTGCCGGGAGGGACAATGTTCAAACCCAAGTCCACCAGGTTGCGAATGAAGGGATTCTTGTGCCGATGGATGTCGGAGACCAGGATCACCGAACCGTTCACCACGGCCGCCACCCTGTCCGAATAAACCTCACCGCGGCAAGGAAGGGCTGCCCATACCCCTGACAGGAGGATCAGAACGAACGCGGGGATTATTCTTTTCATGCGTCCTGTTGCGCCAGTTTTGGAAGGTCTACACAAAACCGAAACCGTTTTCAAGCAAATCAGTCCTTCTTCTCGCGAATGCTTGGTTACTCGCGGCCTTCTGCGGCCGCTACCTTAAGATTGACGCCGAAATTCAGGGCCTCTATGAGTTCGAACGCTCCCCTGATCCGGGTGGAGGCGTCAGAGGACCCCACTCGGAACGCAACCCGGTCTCCGGGAAGGAATCGCACCGTCTCCGGATTGGTCTGGGCGCATTGAATGATGAACTGTGGGCTGACCGGAGTTTGGGGGTCAAAGGAGAGGACAAACTCCTGTCCGTTGAAGTCCATCTTCCAGATCCTCAAAGCCTGCATGGCCAATCGAATCCGCATGAGGCCCAGCAGATTGACTACTTCGGTCGGCGCCCTCCCGAATCGGTCCGCGATCTCGTCTTCGATCTCATCCACCTCGTTTTCCTCAGAAGCGCGCGAGAGGCGTTTGTATAAGCTCATGCGCTGCTGCTGGTCCGGTACATACTCCTCAGGTATGCGGGCCTCGAGTCTGAGGCTGATCTCAGGATCGATCCGCGGGGGAGGCTCTTCCCCTTTCATCTGCTGAATTGCTTCTTCCAAGAGCTCTAGATACATCTCGTAGCCTACCTGAGCAACATGACCCGACTGGGCGGCGCCTAGAATGTTTCCCGCCCCTCGGATTTCAAGATCCCGCATCGCAATGCGAAAACCCTGCCCCAGACCCGAGTGCTCCTGGATGACCGCCAATCGCTTGATGGCATCCTGGGTCATGAGCGTTTCAGGGGGTGTGAGCAAGTAAGCGTATGCGCGCACATTGGACCGGCCCACCCGCCCCCGGAGCTGGTACAGATCGGCCAAACCGAAAGTGTCGGCGCGCTCGATTATCATCGTGTTGGCGCGGGGTATATCCAGTCCGGATTCGATGATGCTCGTGCACACAAGCGCATTGATTTTTCCCCTGATGAAGTCCAGCATGACGCGCTCCAGGTCCCTCTCGGGCATCTGACCATGAGCCACGCCGAACGTCCCTTCGGGGATAAGGCGTTGGAGAGCGGCCGCACGTTTGTAAATGGTGCGGACACGATTGTGGATATAAAAAACCTGCCCGCCCCGCGTGAGTTCCCTGAGCGCGGCGTCGCGAATCACCTCGTCGGACTGTCGCATCACATGGGTGCGGATCGATTTCCGGTTCTCCGGGGGAGTGTCGATGATCGAGAGATCCCTCAGGCCGGTCAGCGAGAAGTGCAGCGTCCTAGGTATGGGGGTCGCGGTAAGGGTAAGCACGTCTACATGAGCCTTATACTTCTTGATTCTCTCCTTGTGGGTAACGCCGAAGCGCTGTTCCTCATCGACCACCAAGAGGCCCAGATCTCGGAAAGAGACGTCTTTCTGGAGCAATCGGTGAGTGCCGATAATCAGGTCGATCTTACCTACCACAAGGTCCTGGAGGATCACCTTCTGCTCGGAAGGCGTGCGGAATCGCGAGAGAACCTCCGCGCGTATGGGATAGCCGTTAAAGCGCCGCAGAGTCGTATCGTAATGCTGTTGCGCCAGCACGGTGGTCGGGACAAGAATGGCCGCCTGTTTGCCGTCCAGGATGGTCCGAAAGGCCGCCCTCAGCGCGACCTCTGTCTTGCCGTATCCCACATCCCCACAGACGAGTCGGTCCATCGGTTTGTCCGAGTCCATGGCTTCCATCACATCCTGAATGGCCTTCCCCTGGTCGGGTGTCTCCTCATATTCGAATGAGGCCTCGAACGCGGCGAAATCTTCATCCGGGGGAGAATAGGGCTTACGAGTCGATAACTGCCGCTTCGCATAGATTTCGAGCAGGTCTCTCGCCATCTCTTGAATGGATTTCTTCACACGGGCCTTGGTCTTTGCCCACCCTTTTCCACCCAGGCGGTCTATCCGCGGGGGCTCATCGGAACCCGAAATGAACTTCTGAATCACGTGTAGACGCTCAAGCGGATGGTACAGCAGATCGCCGCCCGAGTATTCTATGACCATCACCTCACTGGGGATGCTGTCGAATTCCCTGGTTGCAAGCCCGCGGAAGATCCCGATACCGTAATCCTCATGAACCACCGCCTCGTTCTCCAACAGATCGGTCAAAGAGGAGATGAGGCTGCCCCGTGCGCGCAGTCGGGTAGAAGTCCTCACCCGCGAGCCGAAGATCTCCTCCTCGGTGAGAACGATCCGGCGCGCGTCTTCCATGCGAAACCCGCAAGAGAGTTCGCCCACATAGAGGCGCAGGCCGGGAGTGGGATCGGTGGTGAGATTCGAACTCTCAAAGCCCTCGCCGCGAAAGCCCACCTTCACGGGATAGGGTTCCAACAGCTTGAGCAGGCGCTCTGCTTGCCCGCGGGTGTGGCTCACCACGAAGATCTCGCATCCGTCGTCACGCCACTGTTGCAAGCGTTTGACAAGATTTCCCATCGCCGAATCATGGGACGCGCCCCTGAGAAGTCCGGGTCGGATATCTTTGTTCGTATGACATTGCACGCGAATCGCGGCTGCGCCCGGTTCCTCAATCTCCAACGGTGAAACCGTTACCCGACGGAAAGCCGCGATTCGTCTGAAGAACTCGTCCCGGCTCAGGTACAAGCTCTCCGGGGAAGGCACGGGCTGCCCGTCTCCTGCAGCGGCCTCCCAACCGCGAAAGATCTCTTCCTCCGCGTCTTCAAACGCGCGCGACAGAGTGTCTTCATCGGGTAGTACGAGCGTAGCGTCCGCCGGAAGGTAATCAAGTAGGGTTTCCAGCTCCGGAAAGAAGTAGGGAAGGTAAGATTCCGCCCCGGGAAATCGCACGCCATGCCTGAAATCGTCGATAAGTCGCTGCCTCACCCTCTTCTCCACGCCGCGGTCTTCGCATACCTGGTGGAGCCCGACCAGGCCGCGCTCCAGCGCGTCAGGGTCGAGTATGAGCATGTGAAGAGGGCTGACGCGGATGTGGGAAACATCTTCCCGGGATCTTTGAGTCGTGGGATCAAAGAACCGGAGCGATTCCACCAGATCACCCACCTGCTCCAGGCGAACCGGGAACGTATACAATGGCGAATACAGATCTATAATAAAGCCGCGCACCGAAAAGTCGCCCGGCTCTTCCACCAGAGGCGAACGCCGATAGCCGGCGGCAACCAGCCGCCTCAGAAAAAGGTCCCGATCCAGCTCCTCCCCCGTATGAAGAGAAAAGCAACCCCGCGCAAAGTCTCCGCGGGGAATAACTTTCCGGAGGAGCGCGTCGAGTCCCGATACCACAACGCGGGGCGCCGTTGCGTCAGCGAGACGATAGAGAATCAGCGAACGACCGAGATAAACGTCGGCCTCGGGAACTTCGGAAGAATAGGGCAGAATGTCCGAGGACGGATATAGCGACGCTTCCTCCTCAAGCGCCCGATCGGCCTGGCCTGAAGCGCCAAGGTAAAACCGAACGTCGGACGCGTAAGACGCGGCCGCATCCCCGTCCGGGAGCGCCTGAAGGATGGTCCTGGCGCCTCTTCTGACGGCGGCGGCCGTCAACATCGCGGGAGCTGAGGCCACAAGACCGTAGACTCCACCATCCCGGGACCCTTCAGAAAGAAACCGAACCGCCCGCTCGAACGAGCCGGCGCATGTATTGGTTGAAGGAAAATCTCTCATTCTTCGGCGACTATCCGCTGTCTCACGAAATTCCGGTCAAGCCTAGCATAGGCCACAGGGCAAGAAAAGCTCTCCGGGATGCGGACCAGCCTTCCGGGGTTTCCAGCAACTCCGATAGTCGGGAAGCCGGAACGAATTACAAAAGCGCTGGGCCTGGGCAGGCGTTCCAGGGCTTCGCCTCGGGGAGTGGCGCCCGAGCGCGCGTTGCGCACGTACTTTGGACAGTAATGGGGAAAGAGAGTTTCTCCGGTGCTTTTACGGGGTTGTAATGCAAGATGCATGATGGCGTTGACTTCAGGGATGGGATCAGTTATGCATTTCTCTTGACCTGGAGCCCTCAGCCTTTCCCATTCAACCGCCTATTATAAGTCCTGCGCGCCGGAAGAGCGCGTAAACGCATCGGACTGGGCAGAAGGTGTTCCAGAGACCGTGATCCAGCCCCACGGATTTAGCTCCGGGCAACCGAGAGGTGGCGCAGTGGCCCCAAAGAAGATATCGCGGAAAGAGCTCCTGAAAGAGCCCGACGAGTTCCTCACCACGTCCCGACGCGTGCTGGATTATGTGCGGGCCAATCCTCGCGCCGTGACCGCAATCGCTGTGGCAGTGGGAGTGGTGGTGATAGTCTGTCTCCTGGGATACGCGTATTTGCAATACCACAAGCAGCAGGGCCACGAACTCTTCCTGAAAGCCCATGGTGAGTACCGGGCCGCGACGCTCGCCGAATCCGCGGAGAAGGAACGGTGGGAGAAACTCCTCCGGACCTTTGACGATCTCGCCAAAGAATACAGGTCCTTGCTGCCGGGGGAGCTTGCGTTCCTGTACGGCGGACACGTAGCGTATCGGCTGCAGGACTACCAAGGCGCGCTGGAGCGATATACCGGCATGAAATCCACCAAATTGGTGGGAGAGGGTCTTGGGGGCATGGTGATGTACCACATGGCCATGACCCGGATGGCGATGAAGGATTTCGACGCTGCCGCGTCATTATTCGATCAGCTTGCCAAAGACACGAATTCGCCGTACCGACGCGAGTCCGCCGCCTCGATAGCGGCGATCTATGACGAAATGGGAAAGAAAAAAGAAGCCGTTCAGGCCTACCGTCAGTATCTGAAGATGTTCCCCCAAGCTCCGGACGCTCCCTATGTGAAAGCGCGTATAGCCCGGCTCTCTACGGAGGGATGACGAAGCTCCGTTGAATGATCACGTTCATTTCGCTGACCCACACAGTGAAATTGGCCTGCTCCGAGTCGATAAGGTAACGTCCGGCCGTCTCCTGAACGTGAGGGTCGAATGCGTTGCGGTCCAGGAGAAAATCCAGGATCAACCGCACTTCGGTGAACGCCAAGTCGTCTTCGAAGAAAATGGTGAAGAGCCGATTGGCATGGAGGAAAGGTATGGAATCCATTTCTATTTACCGTAACGGGAGCATAATCCAGGGTCACAGGGGGGTCAAGCAAGGATGGCACAGGATTTTTGTCTCCTGAAATGCGCTCTTAGTTCTTGACATGGCCTTTCTCTGCCTGTATAACCCCCATTGGCAGTATGTTTTTCGATTTCGTGCTATTTCTTTGGTGAAAGGAGGCAAAGATGACAAAGGCGGATTTGGTGGCTCGGATTGCGGAAGAAGCGGGTATTTCCAAGAAAGCTGCTGCGCTTTCCCTGGATTCCGTGGTTGCGGCTATTCATGAGGCTCTAAAGAAAAGCCAGAAGATTCGGATCGCCGATCTGGGGAGCTTCAGCGTGATCAAGAGGCAGGCCCGTAAGGGAGTCAACCCGCGGACCGGCCAACCGATCAAGATACCCGCGACCAAGGCCCCGAAGTTCACGGCTGCCAAAGCTTTGAAGGATTCGGTCAAGAAATAATCGGTGCTAGAGCCGCGCCGGCTTCGGTCGGCCTCAGCGGGCGAAATCGACCGATCTGTCATTGTCCGGTCCAGGTTTCGACGGCTGGCTTGTCGAGACCGAGCGACGCGAGGATAGAGTTTTATTGAAAGGCCGTCTTGTCCCAAGACGGCCTTAGCTCTCTTCGGGCTCAAGAGCATGAAGAGCTTTTTTGTTATCCTCACCGCGGCTGCGCTGCTCCTGAACGGGTGCGCATCCCTGACGGACGTGAAGTTCTCCACACGTGAAGGGAGGCCCTCTCCCTTCACGCCTCAGGAAGACAAGATAGGACCTCCTCCCGATCCCTCCATGATGAGGCCCTAGTGCTGTCTCTCCCAAATCCCTCGCAAAATCAATACAGACTCGTGCGGTGAAAGTATGGCGCGTAGTGGAGGTCCCTGAGAACCATCCCAACCGCAAAGAAGTTCACCCGTATACGGGTAGAAGCGACCGGGAGACCGGTCGTTCCTACCTCTGTACGAAGGTCCGGCCGCTCTTGGTTATCACTCTTATTTCGGGGACATAACACTATAGAAGGCTGCGTTCAGATCTGCGCCTTTGAATAAGGCCGGAATCCCCCTCTCCCTTCCCTCTCCCGCCAGGGGAGAGGGTTTTGTGACCCCTCCCTTGATGGGAGGGGGAGGGGGGACGGTGATAAGGCATTGTTATCACAGATGCCTATTCCTTATTTGAACGCCGATGGGGGAAGGGGGAGGGGGATCTTTCGCGCAAATCTCAATGCCGTTCACTATAGAGCCGCGCTCCCTCTACCGCCAGCCATCGTCGCCGGTGCCGGGTCTGTCTTCTCCACGGTCTCCGGGGGGATGAGGAGGATGTCGACGCCGCATCTCCTGCCCTGTTCCGGGCTGCATACGTGGTTGAGACGGAGGGGGCCGCATCAAGCCGGAAACCGACCTTTGGAAATCCTTCAAGAATAAAATGAGTCGCGCTTGCTGGCGGATGGTGAGGAGCTTGGATACCTCATCATACTGCCTTTCCCAATGATCTTTGAGTTGCTGTCTATTTTCTCGAATTTTTTTGAGAAGTTGCTCGATTTCTATGTCCGAAGACTCACCGGCCGGCCGCTGTAGCAAGTCTCTCAATTTCCGAGTGTCCTGTGACACGGCCTGGCGCAGTTTCTTGCGATCCTCGAGGAACTTCGCGCGGATCTCAAAGATCTTGTCCGCGGTCTTCTTGTCCAGATCGAGCGCCTCCATCATTTTCCACATTTGGAGTATCTCTATCCGCTCCTGCGCCTTATCGGGCCCCTCTTCGGGCTGGCTGCGCGCACAAGGGACGAGAAGGGCGGCAAGAACGGTCAGAATGAGCGCCATCAGAATCGGTCGCATATGGATTCCCTTTCGACAATGGCGAAACGCGTCCCGGTATTGATGTGGGCACGCGTCCTAGAGCAGCAAGTTGTCACTTTCGTCCTCGACTTCGAACCAGTTCGTGAACCCGTCGTTGAGAAACGCTATCCTGAAGTCCCCGGGGAAGGCCGCATCGTTCCCTATGTCCATCGATAGGTATCGGTCTTCCTCCACGGGACCGTAGATTTCACGCAAATCTTCAACCAACGCCAAGGCTCGGGCAGGCAATGTCTGCGCATCCCGGTCGGGTCTTCCGGTGAACTCCCTGGCCGCAAGAACAACGAGCACCACGCAGAGAGCCGCTGCGGCCAGCTTCCAGCGCAAAACCCAGACGCCGGGATTTATCTCCTTTTCACGGAGTCCGGCTTCCAAGGAGAGATCATACCGGTGCCAGTATTCCTCTCCCGGGTCGGCGGGCGAGTCGGTCTTCAGCGCGGCGATCAGGCCGCTTATTTCTTGCCTCAATTCCGCGCACGCGGCGCATCCCGTCAAGTGAGTTTCCAGTAGAGCGCGTTCCGTATCGGTGAGCCCCGCGTCCAGGTCACGAACCAGCAGCTCCTCTGCTCTTGCGCACATAAGTTTTTTCATCAATGCCTCCGATTTTCTTTCGGAGCGTTTTCACGGCCTGGAAGAAATTTACCCGCGCCGAGCCTTCAGTCCCGCCCAGCACGCCGGCAATCTCCTTATAATCCATCTCATCATAGATTCGGAGCTGAAGAGTCAAGCGCTGCTTTTCCGGCAGCTCTTCCATCGCGGCGCGAAGAAGAGACCGCATCCTGAGTTGTTCGAGACGCTCGCTCGCTGACGGCCCCGGCTCGGGCTCATGCTCGTTCAGTTCCACCGTGAAATCGCGCTTTCGTCTCCGAAGGTGGTCACGGGCCGAGTTGATCGCAATGCGGTACAGCCAGGTCTTGAACGATGAGGCGAACATAAACCCGGACAGCTTCTCGAACGCCTTCAGAAAAACGTGTTGCGAGATGTCTTTGGCCGCCTCGTTGTCCCGGACTATCCCCAGGATAGTCATGGTTACCGGTCTGGAGTATCGCCGGACGAGCTCCGCGAAGGCTTCACGATTCCCGTTCCGGAAATCTCTGACCAGGTCCGCATCGTTCATTGGCCACCGTTCTGCACATATGGACGCCGAGAAGACCGGCCACGTTATATGCCGGATGAAAAAAAATCGGAAGCCATCTTCAACACGGCAGGCAATCTCTCAGGGAGCCGGCGGCTGAAAACGAGGTCAGGATGTTGTGGGCGCCCGCGGCGCGTCCCGAGACGGACGGCGTACAGGGATTACAGCATGAATGCCCGATCGCAGAAACCGTATCAACGGTGAAATGGACTGTAGGAGCGGGTTTCAAACCCGCCCCCATTGCGTAACCGCTGAACCTTGGGAGGGTCGTAGTTTGCGGCCGAAGGTCATTCGCGATACGGGGATTGATCCGCTTCGTACGAACCTGAACTCCCGCGTTCGCAGCAAGGAAGAAGAAGCGCTCTCCCACACGCTGAAAATTGCTCACGCGCGAAGCGCTCACCCTGCCTTTCAAGATAAGAAACGCGCTACTCGATGCGTGCGCCGTTGTTTGCAAGCCCGTTTAGGCTGCGGCCGGTTGGGACCGCAAATAGCTCCCTTTGAGTTTCTGGAGCGCGGTTCTCTCGATCTGGCGAGCGCGTTCCCGGGTGATACCAAAGTGCGCGCCCAGTTCTTTCAGCGTGTACCGCTGTTCCGAGAGAATTCTCTTTTCAATGATGTACTTCTCTCGAGGGTTCAACGTCTCCAAAGCGTCTTGGACCCATTCTTTGAGTCCTTCCCGTTCTTCGAGCGTCGCCAGCAGCTCTTCCTGGTCGGGTCTGTGATCCTGCAGACTATCCGTAAACGAATCGCGGGAGCGGTCGCCGATCAGGTCATCCAGCGATAGATCATGAGCTTTCAGACGCGCCTGCATGTCGATCACTTCGTCCTCGTGGACGCTGATCTTTCCAGCCAGTCTCGCCACGTTCTCCAAGTGGTCCTCGTGGTCGACGGCCTCCGGGAGATCGGAGATCCTGTAGAAGAGCTTGCGCTGGGCCTGCGTGGTTCCGATCTTCACGAGAGACCACGAGCGTATAATGAAGTTTTGGATGTACGCTTTGATCCACCAGATGGCGTAGGATATCAATCGATAACCTTTGGTGGGGTCAAATCGTTGCACCGCCTTCATGAGCCCTATGTTGCCCTCCTGGATCAAGTCCAGGAGCTTGACGCCATAATTCCGATACCCCAACGCCACCTTGATGACGAAACGTAGGTTGCTGGTCACGAGTATTTGTCGCGCTTGTTCGTCTCCCTCATCACGGTAGCGAATAGCAAGTTCGGTTTCCTTTTCGCGGCTCAATAGGGGGTAGTGTTCAATTTGAGAAAGGTATATCCTGAGTCCGTCCGTCTCAGTCATACGATCCATCTTTTCCACCTCCGTCCCTGTGTGCGGGTTGCCGTCTATCAGTCAGATGCCATGAGGTGAAAAAGGTTTCGCGATGGATGAATAGCCGGAGAGTTCGTCACGATGGTATTGGATAAGCTCTGGGTGAGGATAAAGGGTGAATTCCTGAACTTCAAAGACCAGTTCTTCGAAGGTGGGGAGTTGCGCCGGAAGTCGGAGGATTTCTTGGATAAAATCGAGCGCAGCCTGGAAGGCTATTCGACTTCCGATGAAGCCGAGCCTCGTGCGGATTCGAGGTTGCAGGCTTTGAGAGAAAAACTGGAACAGCTCCGCGCTGCTTCGGGGCAGTCTGAGAAAATCGAGGAACGGCAAGATAAGAAAAAAGCTCCCGCTACGCTCGAGGAGCTGGAGCAGGTGCTCGACGAACTCCTACGGCTGCGAGCGGAAAAACGATCCCCCGCGGGTCAATCTCAGGCGGCCCCAAAGAATCCGCGAACCTTGGGTTGATTCATTGCCTTTTTTGGTATTTCTGAGTCCGACAGCGCTATAGTTCGGTAGGCCGTCGGTAGGTCGGGTCGTGTCTGCTCAACCCGACCTTTTTGTTCTGCTGCCGGCGCGGAGGTCTCTTAGCCTTCTTCATCCCCCTCTGACTGACCGCCCGGTTCCGACCCCGATTCGAAATCCTTCATTGCTCTGGCCAGCTCGTCCAGCCGTTGGTCTACCAGGTAGTTAATCGAGTCTTCGGGCCAGTTACCGTCCTTGTCCGGTTCTCCGGCCGCGATTCCGGTGAGGATCTCGATCCCCTGATCCACGTGGTCAACCGCCCAGATGTGGAACTTGCCTTGCTTGACCGCTTCGACCACTTCCGGTTCAAGATTAAGGTCACCCAGATTCAATCTGGGAATCATGACTCCCTGCTTTCCCGTGAGCCCTTTGGCTTTGCAGGTCTTGTAGAACCCTTCAATCTTATAGTTCACACCACCGATCGGCTGAACCTCGCCATGTTGGTTTACGCTCCCGGTCACCGCGATCCCTTGGTCAATCGGTTTTTCGGCGAGAGAACTGAGCAAGGCGTATAGTTCGGTGGAGGAGGCTGAATCGCCGTCCACCCCCGAATATGACTGCTCGAAGGTGATGCTCGCCGTAAGATTGAGAGGCTTATCCTGCGAGAAGCGGTCCCGCAAGAACCCCGAGAGGATCAGCACGCCCTTATTGTAACTGTGGCCGGAAAGCTCCGCTTCTCGTTCGATATTGATAATCCCCCCCTTGCCCATGCTCGTCTTGGCCGTAATGCGGGACGGCCTGCCGAATGAAAACTCAGGGAGGCTGTACACGCTCAAGCCATTTATCTGCCCGACTCGTTCACCTTCCGTGTCGATCATCAGGATGCCGTCTTCTATCATTTCGTGGATCTTATCCTCAATCATGTTGACCCGTTCGATGCGTTCCGCGTGAGCTTTCTCCACATGCGCGCCCGATATGGCTGAAGCCTTCTCGCTCTTCGCCTGAAGGTCGGCTTCGCGGATCAGGTCCGCTATACGTTCCAGTCGGGCGGTGAGCTTCTTCTTGCGACCGGCCCATCGAACCGCCATGCGCGTGAGGGCTTCAATACCGGAGAGATCGAAGGGGAGGAGTTCCTCTTCCTTGCAGACGTGCGACACAAAGCTCAAGAGTTTCTGCACGTTATCAGAAGTGTTGGGCATAACCGAGTCGAATTCCGCCTTGACCTTAAATATCTTCTGAAAATCCTCGTCATACCAATGCACGATGTCGTAGATCTCGGGTTCGCCGACCATGATCACCCGTATTATCACCGGGATCTTCTCCGGCTTGACCGACGCGGTGAAAAGGAAACTGAACGGATCGGTCTGGATTTCCAGGATTGCTTCCCTCAGAGTCCTTTTCAGGACGGGCCAGACGCCTACCTCGACGAGCGTGTCCCTGGCGTTGAGAACTAAGTATCCGCCGTTCGCCTTCAGAAAACTTCCCGCCTTGATATGCCGATAGTCCGAGAACCAAACGCCACGCTGGTCCACCACCCTGTCGATACCGCCAAAAAGGTTGCGGAACGTGGGAGTGGTTTCAAAGACCACCGGAGCTTTCGTTGTCTCGGAGTTGTCAACGATCACGTTGACCTCGTAGTCCTTGAAAAGAATCTGTTCGGGCGGCGCAAGCATGGCCTGTCCCGGCATGCCTCCTTCGGCGCCGGGCATTCCCTGGACGAGTCTGGGCTTGAACCGGTCAAGGTTCTCGATGATGTCTTGCTGGAGCTCGTCAAGGTATGCGGTAACCGCCTCGTCACTGGTTTCTTCACGAATGGGGGAGATCAGGTCTTTGACCACGGGTTCGACACGGTCTTTGGAGAGGCCTTCCAAATCTTGCTGAATGGATTTATCTATATCCCTGGCTTCCTTGATGATCTTTTCCATCTCCTGGGAGAGTTCCTGATATTTGGCCTTGATCTTCTCCAATTCCTCGGGGGAGAATTTCCCTTCTTCCACCAGGGACTCCAGCTCCTCGATCTTCCTGGGATTTCCCACAACCACAGGAGCCAGATCCGGACGGGTAAACGGGCCCACCTGGACCTGCACCATCATAAAATTCGATTGCTGAACCTTGCTTTCAAAATTCTTGAACAGGGCCTTTTGCCGCCCGATATGGCGGTTTACTATTTCATTGCGCGCGGCCTGGAATTCTTCACTCTCAAATATCGCGGGCACCTTCTTCTTGAGCATATCGATGGTGTCGCTTATCCGCTTCTTGAACTCACGTCCCCCGCCCGCAGCAAATGTAAGCAGCCTTGGCTGATCAGGATACTTGAAGTTGTTCACGTAGCAGAGATCTTTAGGGATGGGCCCCTCGACGTTGTGTTCCTCCAGGAGCTTCTCCACGGTCTTGCGCCTTCCGGTGCCGGGAACTCCGGCCACGAAGATGTTATACCCGGCGCTCTTGATGGCCAGACCCAGCTTGATCGCTTTGACGGCCCGACTTTGCCCCAGAACTTCCTCCTGGGGCGGCACACCCGCCGTGGTCTCACCGACTAGGTTGCGAAGAGAATCGTGCCAGATAAGCTCTTCCCACGGCGCCCGCAGTTTGTCCCTCAAATCACTCATGTTTCCACTTCCTGATTGCAATATTCTTATGAAAGTCGTCGGCAGGAAGCACCCCTGTTCGGATTTGCGTATGGGGTGGTTTGGAGGGGAGATGAGTCTCCCCTCCAAATTATTGCGCAACGATGCGCTCTTGCTGCCAGCCTCCGAGGCGAAGCCACGAAGCGCTCGCCGAAGCCCGGGACTTTCATGATTCGTTGTTGCTCTCCAGCTATGGCGGTTGGTTCGAAGGAGGCCCCCCCTCCGAAGATCACACACCAATACGTCTTCCATCCGGACAGACGCAGATATATGCGCGGAAGAATCTCTAACGTACTCTAACAGATTTATTATTTCCATCTCCTTTTGGTCCTGCAAGCGGCTAAGGCTCGAAGGTCGCTATTTCAGCCACGAAAGGCCGCGCACAGTTCCACCGGCGAAAGAGGTGTGCACGCGCCTACCATACCGACAACGCGGCGCGCACCTGAAAAGCGGGCCTCGAATGTGTGGCGTCGCGAGCAGCGCTAAATCACGGAGCGCTCAGATGCCTCATCAGGTAATCCGACCAGATGGGGAGGCGTGGAAGGAGCGGGCGCGATCAGTTTGGAGAGGCCAATATTGGGCTAGAGCTTTAGGAGTTCCTTAATATCTTCTCGGGACCACGGAAACGTCGGATCCTTCGCGTCCCAAAGAAGGTCGAGAATTGCTTCCTCATCCGTAATTCCTTTGTTTTTCATTATCTTAAGAATCCCTACTACAATTTTTCCCACGTCGAAGCCAAAGTAGTCATCCGTCATATCGCTTCTCCCGGCAGTACGGTTATTTCTTCTCGCGGCCGGCCTGAATGCAGAACTCGATGAAACGCTTGATCACGTTTCGGGCATCAGCGTGCATTTCGGAAAATTCCACGCCCACGCTAAACACGTCGGCTGTTTGGCGTTCATACCATTCAACTTGGGCCAGGCAGTCAACGGTTCCAAAGTGCTTGCCCAAGTCCAGCACAAGCTCCAGAGAATTCCGGGCGAAAGAATACTCGGTGAAAGAAAGATGAAAGCCGTCCCACACCATCTTGGGCGTGTCAAAAATAAGGCCGGTCAAGCTCAACGATCGCGTAATGGCTGAATGCTGATCCGATCTGCGCGCGGGATCGTCTCCGTGGATCACAGTAAACTTAAAAGGGACCCTGACATCCGCGCGCGTCACTTCGGAAACCTCATTCACATGCCCCAAGCCTGCAGTGGCAGGCATAAGGGCCCTGTCATTGCGCCGCGCCTCGTCTCAAAGCGCGGAGCGAGCCCCCGTTCGAGCGCCGAACAGAAGTTCATCCACCAGCTCCACGATAACGTGGCCGATCACCTGGTGCGCTTCTTGTATGCGAGGGGTCGCGCCGCCGGCAACCGCGAGATAATGATCGCAAAAATCTCCCATGCGAGCGTTCGGAGGGCCACCGATGCCTATCGTGACCAGCCCTAACGAGCGAGCGGTTTCAAGTCCCCGCACCACGTTTCTCGATGTGCCCGAAGTGCTGATTCCTATTGCCGCGTCCCCCGCTTTCCCGATCGCTCTGATCTGCTTATCGAAAACGGCTTCGTATTCAACGTCGTTGGCTATGGCCGTGAGGATCGAGGTGTCTGTTGTGAGGGCGATAGCCGCGAGAGGTGGTCGATCTATCAGGTATTTGTTAACGAATTCCGCGGCTATGTGTTGGGCGTCGGCGGCGGATCCTCCGTTGCCGAAAAGGAGAAGCTTGTTGCCCCGCTCAAGGACTTCGGCCAAGCCGTGAGCCACCTCCTCCAGGGCGGAGAGATTCTCCCGGAGGCAGGTCCGCTGAAGCTCGATGCTTTGATTGAAGATCTCAGCGATGCGCTCTTTCAACGAATCGGGTCTCCTTGCGCTTCTCCCGGAGTAGGGGATCTCCTCCGGCATATTCGCGCTCAGCCGCAGGGCCGCCCCAATAATGAACGATTTTTGCCACAGGCTCTAGAAAAAAGTGAAACGTGCGGAAAGTCCGGGTCGGCGCCTCTGCGAAGGGCCAGGATCTATTGGTCACGACAGAATATGAGAACGCGCCGGCAAGTTTGGCGCCGCGGACGCTCCGCTAGGCTCGTCCGCGCACGGATGAGTCCGCGAGGCGCGGGGGACATCCGTGGCACCGAGTGAAAGCTTTCCGCTCTATTGCGAGAGGAGTATTCTTGGCTCAAATCCCGGGCCCATCGCTCTACCAGGCCACGAGACAAAGGATCTCGGTAAAAAAGGGGTGGCTCTCGCCTCTTCGCCCTGATAGGTTATAAGTTATAGGATAGCCTATTCCTCCGCTCTGGGGAGCTGTAAACTCGCGGATCATGCGAGGTCGGTTCTCGGGTCCAGGGGTGAGGCGCCCGCAGCCCTTAAGATATGAAAGACCTTATCTGAAACCCATGAAACTGCAACGCTACGACATCGTAGATTTTTTTGATGACAAGAGAATATGCTCCGGCGCTGTTCTCGATTTGGAGGAGAAGCGTTTACGCGTGCTCAACGATCGAGGGCAGGAGACCAAGATCACCATTTCGAGGGTTCTGTGCGCGTCACGGGATGGCCGGTTTCCGTCTTCGGGCGCCAAGGACGAGCAGGTTGCCGCGCTCAAGGCGCTGTCGGCCGGAAGGGAGCAAATCAAGTCCGCGATAAACCTGCGGGAGATATGGGAGGTTGTTAGCTCCGACGCGGAAGAGATCAGCGTGGAGGATCTTGCCCAGTTGGTCTTTGGTAAGGATGCTGATCCGGACAACAGGGCTGCGCTCCTACGGGCCATTCACGAAGACAGAATATTTTTCAGGATCAAGCCTGATCATATCGAGGTGACCTCATCTACCCGTGTCGAACAGGCCCTGGCGCAGATGGAAAAGGAAAGGGAGCGAAAAGAGTTTGTAAGCCGGTGCGCAGACTTCCTGAGCCGACTCGGCGCGGGCCAAGAGGTTTCGGTCGCGAGCGCGCCTGACGGACTCATACCGCTGCTGGAAGAGGCTGCGGAAGCCGGGAAGGAATGGAGCGACCACAAGACCGTCAAGCAAATTCTCTCACACGCGGAGATCCCCTCGGATTTCGATCCCTTCAAGATACTGGTAAAGCTGGGCGTCTGGTCCCAGGACGAGAACATCCGTCTCAGAGCCGAGAAGACGCCGATCGAATTCGATCCCGAAGCGGCGCAGGAGGCTCGAACCGTTGCCCAAAGGCCGCTTCCCACGTCAAACATTCCTTTCACGGAGGGGGACGCGATCGCGATTGACTCCGCAAGCACCCGGGACGTGGACGACGCGCTATCAATTACTTCCCAAGGCGACGATACGATTGTGGGCATACATATAACCGACGTGGCCCATTTCGTGGATTATGAGTCGTTTCTCGACAGAGAAATCCGGCAGAGAGCCACTTCGATCTATCTCCCGGACAAGACCGTTCCGATGCTGCCGCCGGCGCTTTCCGAGGCCGCGGCGAGCCTTACGGCCGGGCAAACTCACGCGGCGATTACCGTGAGCTTACGGGTCGGTCGTGACTACCAAGTCCGGGAGTTCCGTATATTTCCTTCCTTGGTGCGGCTCAAGGAGCGCCTGTCGTACGAGGAGGCGGATGAAAGGATCGGAGATCCGACTTCTTCCGAGGCCCACTTATTCCGGGTGGCCCATGCCATGAGGGAGGCGCGGATGGCCTCGGGCGCTCTCATATTCAGGGATCCCGAGCTGGCGGTTCGCGTGGATGAAGAAGGCCGGATAGAGGTTTCCGTAAGAGACAGGGAAGCCCCTTCTCAGATCCTCGTCTCCGAAATGATGATTCTGGCCAACAGCCTCTTCGCTCGATTCATGACGGAGCATAGAATTCCCGGCTTCTACCGGAGCCAGCCGCCTCCTATGGAAAAGGTCGAACTGGGCGAAGTCTATGACCCGGTGGCATCCTATCGCGCCAGGAAAGCGATGGCGCGCGGGGACCTGGGGCTGGACCCCGCGCCGCATTCTACTTTAGGGTTGGACGTGTACACCACGAGCACGTCACCCCTGCGAAGATATCCCGATCTAGTGGTCCAGAGACAGGTCAAGACCTATCTGGAGACCGGGCGGCCGCTCCTGGAGAGAACAGAGCTGGAAAAGATTCTGGTGGAGATCTCCTATCCGCTGGAAAGAGCCGTAGCGCTGGAGAGGGAGCGTCAGAGATACTTTCTCCTGAAATACCTGAAGGAGAGGGTCAATGAGGAGTTCGAGGCCGTGGTGCTCCAGCGGTTCCCTCGATTCCACCTCGTGCAGATCCGGGACTTGTGCATTAACGGGGCGCTGGCTACCCCGAACGGCTTGACGCTCACCCCGTACGACCGAGCCCTGGTCAGAATCGAAAAAGTCAATCCCAGAGAGGACAGACTCGCGCTCTCCCTCGTGAAGTTATTGTAGACGCATGGCCGAAGAGAAAATAACCCTCAAGATTATGCCCACTCCTGCCAGCCGGGACGTGTCGCAATCCAGTCTCCTGAAGCTCTCTCACCTCATCAAGATCGCCCCTGAGGGCATCATGGATCGGATCTCCCGTGGACAAGGCGTGTTGATCGTTATGCGGGCAAGCCCGAGGGTGGACAAACTGGAGGCTTTCCTGAAATCCCTCGGTTTCGACGTGACCCGTTCATCCGCGGGCGCCGTGCGAGACCCCAGGCCCGCAACGCTCGCCGACCAGCCGGCATCGCCGCGCCCCGACTCGGCGCGTCCTCCCGAAGAGGGGGAATGGAAAGTCGGAGACACTATCGAGAACCTCTACGATGTTCGAGGCATCAAACGCGGCGGGATGGGCGCGGTCTATATCGTGCACCACAAGCGTTGGAACGTGATGCTGGCAGTGAAATCCCTCCTTCAAAGTCTCCGCCAGAACCCTGAAGACCGCGCGCTTTTTGTGAAAGAAGCGGAGACCTGGATCCAACTGGGATTTCACCCGAATATGGCGGCTTGTTATTACGTGCGAACCATTCAGAACAGCCCGCGCATTTTCATCGAATACGTGGACGGGGGCTCGATCTTCGATATCATACGCAGCCGGGAGACCCTCGGATGGGACGCGGTCATCGACATGATGATCCAGGTAAGTGATGGGCTCGAACATGCGCACTCAAAGGGGCTGATTCATCGCGATGTAAAGCCCGCCAATTGCATGCTCACGAAGGACGGCCTGATCAAAGTCACCGATTTCGGCCTCACCAAGCGGAGAAAATCGCAAGCAGGCGCTCCACTGAACATTTCTCTGACGGATCTCCTTGCGCTGGGAAACCAATCCATCACTGCAGCAGGTATGGGAACCCCGGGGTACATGGCGCCTGAGCTATGGAACCTGGACCAGGAGGTGGGACCTCAGGCGGACGTCTATGCTTTCGGCGTCATGTTTTTCGAGCTTTCATGTTTGCAAAAGCCTTTCTTCCTCAGGCCGGGCCAAAGGCGGCAGGATCTGGTCATGGCTCATCTGGAAAAGTCGCCCCCTCCGCCTTCGTCGATCCGCGCGGACATTCCTGCGCAACTCGAATCAATCATCCTGAAATGCTTGGAGAAGAGGCCATCCGACCGATACGGTTCATTCAGGGAAATACGTAACGAAATGGCCGGCATATATGAGGAGATTTTCCAAAAGCCCTATACTCGCCCTCCTGCCGATGAAGTGAAGCTCCTTGCGGATGCGCTCAATAATCGGGCTGTCTCCCTGATGGACCTTAACCACGAGGAGGAAGCCGAGGCTGCGTTGCGGCAGGCGCTTGAATCTGACCCGTATCATGCCGAGGCAGTATACAATCTCGGTTTGCTGGATTGGTCCCGCACCGGGAATCCGGATCGAGCTCTGGTGGTGAAGCTGGAAGAGGTGAGCAAGACGGTGGAATACCGCGGTCGCGGCGCGCATCTCCTGTCCCGGTGCTTGTTGACACTGGGAGAGGCTCAACGAGCTCGGGAGTTCGCGGAACTCTCCCTCTCCGCTGAGGACGGCGCCCTGGATAGGCTGAAGCCCCTCGCCATAGCCATGATCGGAGCGGGACAGGACAAGGACGCCACCGAACACCTGGAGACCTATCTGGACGGATTTCCCGACGACGAAGAAGCTCGGGGCTGGCTGATCGGCTCACTCGCGCGACAGGGCATGGTGGAGCAAGCCCAGGCGCGATTTACTCAAAACCCGCGTGCGGAGGCCCTGGCAGGGCTGACTGTAGAACAGATCGGCGCTCTCTTCAGATTCTCCCCGCTATCAGAGACTCTTGTGTTGCAAAGCCATCGGGGTTGGGTGACCTGCGCAGGATATTTCCCGCGGTCGGGCCTGGTGATAACCGGCGCGCGCGACAGGACCGTAAGAATATGGGACTTGAATGGGGGAGTGGAGATCAAGAGTATTCCGGTAGTTGGGGAACCGCCGGCCGCGCTTTGGATCTCTCCCATCGAGGAGTTGGTGGCGCTGTGGGATGGCCGCGCGGGTTCACCGGTGAAGCTGCTCGATCCGGACGCGGATCGGTTTGTGGGGAGTCCCCTGGCCCATGCGGGCGCGGTGACAAGCGCGGTCTTCTCACCTGACGGCCACTATATTCTCAGCGTGGAAGAGAACGGTTCGGTTCGCCTCTGGGATACCCGGACCGCGAAGGCGGTGGAGAGCTACAAGGTTCCGATGCACAGCGCGGCAGCGACCATTTTCCCTGCCGGATCGGGCCCTGAAGTCTTTATGGTGGGAAAGGACAAGGTGATCCGACGCATGGATCTGGCTCGGTCGGAGACGGTCACCTTTTCCCGCAACATGAGCGATCGCGTGACCGCAATGAAGTCCTCCCCGGACGGCAGCGTGCTATTGACGGGCTCCAAGGAAAAGGTGTGCGTCGTCTGGGACGGCAAAATGGGAGAACCTCGCGTCGCGTTCCGGGGCCATGAAGACCAGGTCGGTTCGATCGCTCTCAATGCCGAGAGAAATCTGGCGGCAAGCTACGACGCCAAGTCAGGGGTCAAGGTATGGGACGTGGTCAGCGGCCGGGTCTATCGCACGTTCCCGGCCGGCGATAACGAGATCTTCTGCCTGACGTTCAGTCCCGACGGCAGCCAGCTCCTTGCAGGCGGGCGAGACATGAGCGCTCGCATATGGGACGTCCGCGGGCGAGCCCTTTGGCCGGAACTTGCCCTGGCTAAAGTGCGCACCATTAAGAAGCAGATCAGCTCCGACAAGAAATTCAAGACGGAAGTGGACGCTGCAAGACAGGCCATCAAGCGGGGCGCGCTCTCCTCAGCCTATGCGCGCCTTCGTAAAGCTCAGTCGGTGCCTGGGTATGAACGAACCGATCTGATCCTCGACCTCCTTAATCAATTGGCTGACCGAGGAAGAAGGGTGGAGCTCCACAGCGGATGGAACCGAAAGACGGTTGAAACCTCGTCGGCCGTAATGGATCTTATTTTTTCGCCCACCGCCATCAGTTTTCTTACCGCCCATGCGGACCACAAGGTTCGCGTCTGGAGCACCAAGACGGGAGAGTGCGCGCAGATCCTGGAAGGCCACTCTAATCTTGTCGCCGCGCTCGCCCTGTCGCCCAACGGACGGGAAGCAGCCTCTGGGAGCGATGACAGGACCATCCGACTGTGGGAGACCTACTCGGGGAGAACCACGGCAATCCTGAAAGGACATAGTGAGAGCGTAAGCTCCGTGGCATACGACCCGACCGGGGCTTCGGTGCTTTCGGGATCATGGGACGCGACCGCGAGGCTGTGGAGGGCTTCGGACGGATCTCTCATCAGGACCTTCAAAGGTCATGAAGACAAGGTTTCCGCAGTGGGCTTCACCCACAATTCTCGATACATCTTCACCGGCGGATTTGACGGCCTGACGAAAATGTGGGACGCCGAGACCGGTAGGCCGCTTCGGGATCTCAAGGGGCACCGCTCGCAAATCACCCGTGTGCGAGTTTCACCAGGGGGCGACTTGCTCGCCACCGCCTCGATGGACGGCGCCACCAGAATCTGGGCCATCGGCACAGGCGCCCACCTGCGCACCCTGGACGCGGACCCCCGGGGCGTGCGCGCGGTCGGATTCTCTCCGGACGGGAGGTTCATCATCACCGGCGGAACAGACAACAATCTCAAAATGTGGGATCTCAAGACCGGTAAGCTCATTCGCGAGTTTCAGGGTCACGCCCGCGAAATCACTGCGGCGCAGTTCTCCTTCAACGCTCGCTTTCTCATCAGCTCCTCCACCGACGGAGTCGTATGGTTGTGGGAACTGGACTGGAAACTTAAGTTTGACGAGCATTAAGGGCCCTCTGCTCATATGGCGCCGTCGATCCCGCCTTTTTGAAATCCACACGCTTTTCGGATCTCACTATGGGCGCATGCGGACATTGCAAGTCATCCGCCCCGGTTATATCGGGCGCAATAGGCTTCTGCGCCGACTGTATCCGCAATCACTACTCGGACGTGTGGCCGGAGATCAAGCGTGTCCATGACGAGAGTCGGCGGCGACACGGTCTCCCTGAAGATCCTCCCCGCGCTCAAGACGGACTGACATGTCCCCTTTGTTTTCATGGGTGCGCCATCCCCGAAGGGGGATACGGATACTGCGGCCTGCGACACGTGGAGAATCGGCGCCTCAAAGGTGGAAGGCCGCATGAAGGAGATCTGACTTTTTACCACGATCCGCTGCCGACAAACTGTGTGGCTGATTTCGTGTGTCCGGGCGGATCCGAGACCGGCTATCCGGAATACTCCGTCGCACAGGGACCTGAATACGGATTCAAAAACCTCGCGGTCTTCTATCAAGCCTGTTCGTTCAACTGCCTGTATTGTCAGAACTTTCACTACCGGGAGAGCTCGCGCCGCGGTCGCGTCGTCTCCGCGAGGCGCCTCGCGGACGCGGTGGACGATCGCACCACGTGCATCTGCTATTTCGGCGGCGACCCGGGGCCTCAGGTCCTCCATGCGATTCGGACCTCCGAGATCGCCTTGACTCAAGCGGGGGGCCGGGTCCTCCGGGTCTGCTGGGAAACGAACGGCGCCATGCGGCGGCCTTTCCTGAAGAGGGTGGCCGAGCTGTCTCTCAGGTCAGGGGGGTCCGTCAAATTCGACCTTAAGGCATGGGACGACCGGCTACATCATGCCCTTTGCGGGGTCAGCAACCGGGATACCCTCCGGAATTTCGCATGGCTGGGAGAATGGCTTTCCCGGAGGCCTCAGCCGCCGCTCCTCGTTGCCAGCACCCTACTGGTTCCCGGATATGTGGACGAGGAGGAGGTCGCGGCCATAGCGGCGTTCATCGCGGGCGTGAATAGCCACATTCCTTACCGGCTGCTTGCATTTCACCCGGATTTCTACCTTCGGGATCTTCCGGCCACCTCCAGGAGCCACGCGAAACAATGCCGCGACGCGGCCGTACGCGCGGGACTCACGTGTGTTAGTATGGGCAACCTGCATTTGCTGGGACAGGACCGCTATTGCTGAGGCGGGTGGGAATGCGCGCCGGTGGCTGAAGACCTCATGTCGGCAAAAAAGGACGGTTGGTTCAATGAAAGGGAATGATGACAAGATCTGGACTAGCTCATGTTTTGAACAATCACTCACACGCATACTCAATTCGCGGAAAAAGACCGTCCTTCCTCGCTTGAACTTCACCGTGGCCGCGGTCCTCTTTCCCATCTATTACAAGGACGGCGCTCCCACCGTACTGCTCACAAGGCGCTCCGACCTTGTGGAGCATCACAAGGGGGAAATATCCTTCCCAGGCGGAAAGATGGACGACACCGACCCGGACCTGCTCTCCTGCGCGCTGCGAGAGACCGCGGAAGAAGTGGGCATTCGACCGGAAGACGTTCGCATTCTGGGAGAGCTCGATGATTTCTATACCGTGGCGACGAGTTACCTGGTGGCGCCCTTCGTCGGAACGCTCCCGTATCCGTATGAGTTCAAACCAAGCGCCAGGGAGATTGACGAGGTGCTGGGGGTGCCGCTGGAAGTCTTCTTCGACCCGAGCCGTCGTTCCGAAGAGACATGGCGTTTTCAGGGCAGGGACATCGAGGTGGTTGTCTACAAATGGCAAGGGCACAACATCTGGGGAGCAACCGCGAGGATTCTGAAACACTTCACCGAACTGATCGAGCATGGGCGCCCGGAATTCTCAGTCTGCGCCTCTGAAGGAGCCTCAGATGGCCTCCAATGAAGTCTTTCCGGACGACTTCTCTCAGTGTGTGGCGTTCCACGGCCATGTGTGCCCCGGACTGGCCATAGGTTATGCCGCGGTCGCCTCGGCCAGGGCAATGCTGGGGAGCGCCCGCGCGGATGACGAAGAGTTCGTGGCTATTGTGGAAAACGATTCATGCGCGGTGGACGCGGTCCAGGTGTTGACCGGCTGCACGTTTGGGAAAGGGAACCTGATCTTCCGGGACTGGGGCAAGCAAGTTTTCACCCTTCTCGAGAGAAAGACGGGCCGAGCGGTTCGGGTATCGCTGCGAAATAGAGCTCTGCCCGGGAACGAAGAACGCAAGGCCCTCAAGGCGAAGATCGACGCGGGCGAGGCTTCTCAAGCCGAGCAAGAGAAGTGGGACGAGCTGCGTCGGGAGGCGGTGATCGCGCTCATACGCGGCGATCCGGTTGATTTTTTTGAAGTCAGAGAAGTGACCGTGGAGACGCCGCCGTACGCGTCCGTGGTCGGGACCGAGCCGTGCGCCGGGTGTGGCGAACCGACCATGCGGTCCAGACTCGTGGATACCACAGAGGGCCTGATCTGCAAGGAGTGCGCGCAGGTCCGCTGTTCAGGCTGAGAAGCGCCCCAAAGCTCCCGAGTCTTCCAACGAGTGGCTTGGAAAGCATTCTCGAATTGCCCGTCGCTCGTTGTTGATCTAAGCGCAATACGAAGCTCAACAAGAATGGAACAGCTATGAAGGTATCAGACCACCTATACGTCTACCCATGGACGAACCAGAGAGAAAACAACTGTAACAGCGTCGTCATCGACGGCAAAACGCCGCTCCTGGTCGATCCCGGGCATCTGCACCGGGTAAAGGAGCTTTTCACCCGCATGCAAGCCGACGGATTCGATCCGAAGAAGATCAAAACCGTGATCGCCACACATTCGCACCCGGACCATTTCGAAGGAACGGCAGCCTTTTCGAACCCCTCAGTGAAAATAGGACTCTCCAGGCAAGAAGAAAGCTTTATCGAGGAAGTGTGGCGGCCCGCGTACCTCAAACAGGGCATCAAGATGCCTGACTATCGTGTTGACTATTATCTCCAAGAGGGAACTCTGGAGCTGGGAAAACATGAATTCGAGGTGATCCTCGCGCCCGGCCATTCTCCCGGAAGCTTGTGCCTGTACTGGCCGAGACATCGGGTTCTGATCGCGGGAGACGTGGTTTTCGCCCAGGGTGTGGGCCGTTTTGATTTGCCCGGGGGCAATGCGGAACAGCTAAAAGAGAGTGTGGAGAGGCTTTCTCGGCTGCACGTGGAACTGCTCATTCCCGGTCATGGGCCGGCCCTGCAGGGCGCAGGGAAGGTCCAGGGCAATTTTGATTTCATCAAGAAGGCGTACTTCGGCCTTGGCTGAGAGTAGTTCAAGAATTCGGCAGGCGGTTCAGATTTTGGAACGAGAATAAACACGAGTTATGTTAGGCAATTAGCAACAAGGCGGGCCTGATGTTCAAAAATTTGAACATTTTAGTGTGAATTCAACAGATTCCGATCTTGGGCCCGGCACCGTTAACCATGCTGAATCATGTAAGATTTCCGGAAACGGTTACCCGGCGGAGAAGTGGCACGGAATTTGCTCTTCCCCCTGCGTAGAAAGCTATTCCTCCTACGCCAACTGTTACTCACAGTTGGTTTTTTTTTACAACAGCGGCTCAGGGAGGAAGGCTGGAGCCTGATGCGCACCCGTTCTCTCATCTCTGTCTGTCTGTGCATGGGGTTTGCGCTCGTTGTGCTTTTGCGCGCGCTCAGCCCAACCGAGGCTTCTCCTGCGGAGGCTCGTTCGGGCTCTGTTCTGATTCTCCCCTTCCATGTGATTTCCGGGCAGATCGATAAGACGTTGAAGGATTTCAGCGACCATGCGGACAGGACACTCAGGTCTTCGGTGGACATCTCCGGGACGAATCTCCGAGTGGAAGCGGAAGATGCCACCAGAAAGCTCTTGGAGCAAAAGGGCTTTCCTTCCATCGAGCAGGAAGCGGTGAAGCTGGGGATCGAAGCGGGGTCCTCCCTCGTGGTTTTCGGTGTGCTGTCGGAGGAGGAGGGCCAGTATCGCCTCAACGGCGTTCTGTGGGATATCCGGAAGGAGCGCATGGTTGTACGCACGGACTTGAAGGTGGCGAATATCCACGGACTCCCCACGTTACTGCAAATATTCGTGGTGAATGTGAACAAGGGGATCTATGGGAGTCCCCGGCTGCCTTTTTATCGAGCCGATCCGCCGGAAAAGCCGGGTGGGTCCACGCGAGACCGACTGTACACGCCCGTCGCCATTCGCAGAGACGCGGCCGGTCCATGGCGTAGTCCGGAGCTCGCGGTGGATCTGAGGGCGGTGGATATAGCGGATGTGGATGGCGATAAGAAAAACGAAGCAATCTTCCTCGATGCGGGCCAGGTGACGGTCAGCCGCTTTGAGGAGGGCAGTCTCAGGACACTCTTCCAGTTCTCCCAACGGCCTGCGGACTACATAAGTGTTGAAGCGGAAGATCTGAATGGCGACGGCATGGCGGAAGTGATCCTGTGCTACCAGACCCCATCGGGAATGGAATCGGCCATTTTTCATTATGCGGACCGCTCCATGCGGGAAGTCGCCAAATTCCCTCATCTCATTCTGGCGACGGTTGCCGATCCCACGGCCGAGAATAAGCGCATACTTCTCGGTCAGCGCACAGATCGGCCCGACGTGTTTTCGGGAGAGATGATCGTTTTCCGGATGGAGGGGCAGGATGTGACGCCGGTTGGCAAGGCTTCACTGCCCCCCGGCGCGCTATTGCTCAGTTACGCATCCGGAAGGTTGGGCGGAAGGGGGGCGTTTTTCCAGGTAATGCTGAGCCAGGATCAGCGTCTCATGGTTTTCGACGAAGAGAATCGGCTTCTCGCCAACATGACCGACAAGCTTTTCGGCGTGCCGCGTGCCCTCAAAGTATCCGAAAAGAAGGGCATTCCAGGCATAATTTATCCGGGAAGAGTCCTCATTGCGGATACGGACGGCGACGGCGAGAACGAGGTGCTCGTTGCGAAACAGACCGGCGCAGGTTGCGTGATTGAAGATCTTCTATGGGATGGGACCGAACTGAAAACAAAATGGAAGACGGTCGGATCCCAGGGGATCATACCCGACTTCCGAATCCGTGACCTGAAAAATGCGGGTAACCGGTCTCTTGTGGTCCTCCTCGTCAGCTATCGGCCCGTGTTGCCTCTCCTTACCGGGCCTCGCAGTGTGGTGTTCGCTTACGACATCCTTCCGTGAAGTTCCCACGGCCCCTTCGATGGCCGGCGCCCGGCGTTCGGGTAACAATATCGTGTTTGCCGAAAGTAACGGCCTATTCGGGACGCGCTGCTCGGGTTCCGCCGGAATGACCGCGGCAGACTGCCGAGAAACGGATAAGGCTTTTGGCGACGGGAACAAAAAGCCCCCGCCTTCCTCGACCGGAAAGCAGGGGCTTTTGGATTGTCTGCTCTGTTGTGGAGGCGGGCAATGTCCGCCTCGATGGATTTACTTGACGATAAACGGAACCACCAGCAGAGCGACCATGTTGACCACTTTGATCACGGGGTTCAAGGCCGGTCCTGCGGTATCTTTGTACGGGTCGCCGACGGTGTCGCCGGTGACCGCGGCCTTGTGAGCTTCGCTTCCTTTGCCGCCCAGATTACCGTCTTCGATGTACTTCTTGGCGTTATCCCAGGTCGCCCCGCCTGTGGTCATCGCAATGGCCAGGAACAGACCCACCACGATGCTCCCGATGAGCACGCCGCCCAGAGCCGGCGCCCCCAGGCCCGGAATGAAACCGATTACCAGTGGGAGGACCACGGGCAGAAGCGAGGGGAGCACCATCTGCTTCTGAGCCGCCGCCGTCACCAGATCGACGCACTTGCCGTATTCGGCCTTTACACCGGGCAGACCTTCCTTCAGGCCCTTAATCTCGCGGAATTGACGCCGCACCTCTTCAACGATGGCGCCTGCGGCTTTACCAACAGCCAACATGCACAGCGCGGCGAAGAAGTAGGGAATGATCCCGCCGATGAGCAATCCAATCAGGATCTTGGGATCGGAGAGGTCAAACATCAGGGCTTTGCCGGTGAGTTCCTCAATGGCCCTTGTATACTCGGCAAAGAGCACCAGAGCAGCAAGGGCTGCGGAACCGATCGCATACCCTTTGGTCACCGCCTTGGTCGTGTTGCCCACTGCATCCAGGGGGTCGGTGCGGTTGCGCACTTCTTCGGCCAGATTTGCCATCTCCGCGATACCGCCGGCATTATCCGTGATCGGGCCGTATGAGTCGATCGCGACCACCATGCCGGTCATGGAGAGCATGGAAACGACCGTCACCGCGACACCGTACAAACCGGTCGACGGGCTGCCCGAAAAGCCTCCGCCCAGACCGTAACCGGCCAGAATGGCGCCGGCCAGCACAAGAATCGGCAGCACCGTGGACATCATTCCGATAGCCAAGCCGGCAATGATGTTGGTGCCGTGACCGGTGACGCTGGCGTGAGCCACATACTTCACCGGGCCGTACATGCCCGTAAAATACTCGGTGATCACCACGATGAGCCCGGTAAGGACCAGACCGAGCACAGCCATGTAAAAGATCGCGAGCGGAGTGATGACGAAACCCGCGTCCTTTTGGGCCGGCAGAGGCAAGTACAGGGCCACGATGTAGAAGAGGGCGGCCGCCAGGATACCTGCCACGGCAAGCCCCTTATAGAGCGCGCCCATAATGTAGAGGTCTTTCTCAGCCTTGGCCTTGCTCAGCCGGACAAAGAAGGTGCCGATGACCGAGGCGATGATCGCGGCCCCGCCAATAAGCAGAGGCAGATAGAACGCGGCGGAGTCCATGCTGTACACTGTCTTGCCGAGCAGCATGGCGGCCACGATGGTAACCGTGTACGTTTCGTAAAGGTCCGCGGCCATACCTGCGCAGTCGCCTACGTTGTCACCCACGTTGTCCGCGATGACGCCCGCGTTGCGGGGGTCGTCTTCAGGCAGGTCCGCTTCGACCTTACCCACCAGGTCCGCGCCCACGTCCGCGGCCTTCGTGTAGATACCGCCACCCACACGAGCAAAGACGCTCATGAGGGAACTCCCGAAGCCCAGCGCCACCAAAGCGCTAAAGATGGCCTTTGGATCGGGGTTATACGAGCGGGCCACCAAGAAGAACCCCGCCACGCCCAAGAGCGCCAGACCGGTGACCACGATCCCGGTGACCGAACCGCCCTTGAAAGCCACTTCCATTGCGTCGGGCAAGCTCTTGGAGGCGGCCGCAGCCACCCGCACGTTTGCGTTGACGGAAACCTTCATGCCGAGAAAGCCGGCCAGAGCGGACCCGACCAGACCGATGAGGAATCCCAGCGGCGGCATGATGCTCTTGAAGGCCACGTACAAGACGATGAGCAGAATCACGGCTATGATCGCCACAACCTTGTACTGGCGCGTGAGGTAAGCCATTGCGCCTTCGGCCACGTAGCTGGAGATGTCCTGCATCTCCTTGCTCCCGGCCTCCTGCTTAAAGACCCAGCCCGCGGTAATCAGGCTGTAGGCCACACCTAGGGCCCCGCAGATGAGGGCAATATAAACCACCCAGTCCATCCACCTACCTCCTTGAAATGCAATCAAATATTTTCTCTAGGGAGAAAAGACGCCTATTCAGCGCACATTACCGAGAAACGGTCATGGTGTCAAGGACGAATGCGGGCGCGGGATAACCATTCCGTTAGGCGAGGAATGACTGTCATTGCGAGTCCCGCGGAACGCAGGACGAAGTAATTTTCCGGACTTCAAGAAGGCGAATTGCCGATGGGACGGCCTCGCGCGGAACAGGGAGCGCCCGTCATTCTTTGACAGGCGAGACACCTGTCCCACCATTCACTCCTCGCAATGACAAGTGAGATGCGCGTCCTACCCGCGCCTAACCGAATCTTTACGGCGCGAGGTTACGATAAGGGCCTGGGAGACTAACTTCGGGTGCGTCTTGCGGATTACTTGCCCACCGCCACAAGGAGCAGCGGCTTCACCGACGATGGGAGACTCAGCACGGACGCCACCTTTCCATCATCGAACGCCCCGACGCCTCCGGCGGAGATTCCCAAAGATTCGGCTTCCAGGTATATATTCTGATTGGCGCTCCCGGCCTCCATCATCACGTAATTCACTCCTCGGCTGCCATACCGCATGGTAGTGCGCTCGAATATCGCCCCAATCAACACCACGGCAGGCGCTCGAGCAAGCCACATCTGGCCCAGAGCCGCATTCGCCAACAAGTTGCGCTTATCCCCCTGAGAGGTCAGCTCCAACACGTTCTTGCGGGGGTTATACTGATACACTCCCGCAGGAACCTCGGCCACGCCGCCCTGACCGGCCACAAGAAACACTTCCAGGGGATAGAGTCCGCCCGCGGACGGCATAACTTTGAGCGTCGCCCCGCTTATCGCGTCTCGCGGAAGGTCTCCGTTGGCGACCCACAGGAGCTGAGACACCTGCTGGAGAGTCAGCGGTGTTCCCTTATACTGTCGGACCGTCTTCTTGTTCGCCATGGCTTGGGCCACCGAAACGCTCCCCTTCAGATCCGGTTTCGGCAAACGGATCTCGTTCTGCGCCAAGAGGGCAGGGGAACACACAAGCGTCAAAGCCAGTCCGCCGATAACTGCGCGGTATCCAGTCTGATTGAACATATGCGCCTCGACCTCCGGAGAATAGATAACCGATCACCCCCCGGGGACCTCACAAAATGACCCCCGCCTTTCTTTGTCCGCGAATCCCGAACCGGCGCCGCGGCACATCTTCTTTACCAGAACCCTTCGCGGAAGACCACAGGTATTCCCACGAGTAAAATAAAGATTGGGTTGAGCGTCCTAGAGCCACTCCCTCAATCATGTCATGAAAAGGACCCCGGATCGGGTCCGGCGTCCTCCTCATGAGAGCTGAGATGCGCTTGCCGGTCGCATAACTGAATCCTTACACCGGCATTGCGTCTGCTCTTTCCTTTTTGCCTTCATTCCTATATACCAAAATTTTCCGACCCGCTTTCGGACGCCTTCCACGCGCACGGGCGAGTCAATATGCTACTTTGAGCCTTGGAGGAGAACCGTTATGCAGAGAACCTTGTCTATAATAAAGCCCGACGGGGTCAAGAAGAAGCTGATCGGCGCGGTGATCGCGGTCTTCGAGGAGGCGGGCGTCAGAGTGGCCGCGATGAAGATGAAGAAACTGAGCCGGGAAGAGGCGGAAGGCTTTTATTATGTGCATAAGCAGCAGCCCTTTTTCCCGGAACTGGTTGAATTCATGATCTCTGGGCCCGTGGTTCTCATGGCGCTGGAAGGAGACGATGTCATAGTGCGTAATCGCGAATTAATGGGCGCAACGGACCCGGCCAAAGCCGCTCCGGGCACGATACGAGCCCGATGGGCCGACAGCAAACAGAACAACATAGTCCACGGATCCGATTCCGTGGAGAGCGCGCGGTTTGAGATCGGGTACTTTTTCGCCGAGATAGAAATCTGTTGATCTACTCGGTAGTATGCCACGTCCAGGCTTTACGAAGACGTTATGATGACCAACGCGAATCAGCTCGAGCCCCGAACGGCTCATCAATACGACGCTTCCGAGCCCCGGCCCGATCTCACGGGGATGACTCTGGATGAGCTGGAACGCTTTATGGCCGATTTGGGCAAGGAGCGATACCGAGCCGCCCAAGTGATGAAGTGGATTCATCAGGGCCTTGCGGATTCATTCCAGCAGATGACCAACCTTTCGAAAGGCTTTCGAGAGGATCTGGAGCTTATTGCCCGTGTCGGCCCGCCTCGCGTGGTTTCTGAATCCCGCTCCCGGGATGGCGTCAGGAAGTTCCTTTTGCACATGCGGGATGGCTGTGGCGTGGAAGCGGTCCTCATCCCCGAGGACGATCACGACACCCTGTGCGTTTCCACCCAGGTCGGTTGCTCAATGGGGTGCAAGATCTGCCGCACTGCTCGCATGGGCCTCGTGCGCAACCTGACGGCGGGGGAGATTGTCGGGCAGGTCCTCACGGTGCGCAAGACCGCGCCATCGAGCCGCATCACGAACGTGGTCTTCATGGGAATGGGTGAGCCGCTGGCCAACTACCTCAACGCGGTCAAAGCGATCCGTATTCTTACTCACCCGACAGGGCCCCAGATCTCATGGAGGCGCTTGACGGTGTCCACATCCGGCCTGGCGCCCCGGATCAGCCGTTTGGGCCGGGACGTGAGAGCGAAGCTCGCGGTGAGCCTCAACGCAGTCACCGATGAACAACGTGATTTCATTATGCCGGTGAACCGCGCCTATCCGCTCGAAGACCTACTTGAAGCCCTCCGGGAGTATCCTCTGCCCAGACGGGACCGTATCACCATTGAATACGTGCTTATCAAGGATTTCAACGATTCCGACGCAGACGCCCGGCGCCTGGTCAAGCTGTTGAACCCCATACGAGCCAAGGTAAACCTGATACCGCTCAACGACGACATGCTGGAGGATTTCAGGTCTCCTGACCCTGAACGTGTCGCTCGCTTCCAAGAGATACTCATGTCCCGTTCGCTCATGGCCATCATAAGGAAATCTCGCGGACGGGATGTTCTGGCCGCGTGCGGCCAGCTCGCGGGAGGTAGCCGGGAACTGTGACCGCTCAATTGAATCGGCTTATCGAAGCCCTTTGCCGTCCGGATCTATATCCTCACAAGCCTCAATTCATCCAAGTGATCCAAACCCACAGTTCCGTCATCTTTCTCTCCGGAGACCTTGTATACAAGGTCAAGAAGCCCATTGATCTGGGATTTCTTGATTTTACCACTCTGGAGAAGCGCAAGCGCTATTGCGCGCAAGAGGTGCGTCTCAATTCGCGCTTTTCCGAAGGAGTGTACCTGGGGGTGGTCCCCATTCATGACGGTCCCCACGGGATCAATCTGAGCGAAGAAGGTGAGGAGATCGACGCGGCGGTCCTCATGAGGCGTCTGCCCGAAGAGCGGATGCTGCTCACCATGCTCAGGAACGATCTGGTAACTCTGGAGATCATCGATAGAGTGGCTGACCGAGTGGCGCACTTTCATTCTCACGCGCCCATCGGACCGGAGATCGCCAGATTTGGGGCTCCAAGTGTTATCCGGTACAATGCGGAAGAGAACTTCGAACAAACTCGTCCCTACATCGGCCGCACAATCGGCGAGCAAACCTATGGGGAGCTCGTCGCGCTCACGCTGGAATTCCTGGATCGCAACAAGGGCCTCTTCGCGCATCGGGCGCGGGAGGGCTTCATTCGCGATTGCCACGGAGACCTGCACCTGGAACACGTGGTTATTCTGAACGGCGTCATTCTTTACGACTGTATCGAATTCAACGAACGCTTTCGATACGGAGACACGTCCGCGGACCTGGCCTTCCTTCTCATGGACTTGGCCTTTAGAGGTTTTCCTGCGTTCGCCGACCGTATGGCTCGGCGGTATCGTGATTCTTCGGGCGACCCCCATGTAATGGACCTGTTGAACTATTACAAGTCATATCGAGCCCTTGTTCGTGGCAAGGTCTTGAGCTTCACGCTTGACGAAACCGAAGTGCCTGCCGCGGACAAAGAAGCGGCACGGGCTGAGGCGCAAGATTACTTCGCTCTTGCGCTCTCGTACCTGAAGGCCGCGCCGCGACCGACTCTGATAATCACCAACGGGCTTTCCGGCAGCGGTAAGAGCTACCTCGCGGAACGGCTGGCAATAAGGCTCGGATCAGCGCCGATCCGATCGGATGCGGTTCGGAAAGAAATGCACGGTGTGGCGCCGACCCAACATCGACTTGACAAGTACCGCGAGGGGATCTATACGTCCGGTGCGACGGAGAGGATTTATGAGGCCCTCCTGGAGGCTGCGCGGCAGCGTCTAATCCGGGGGGAATCCGTGATCCTTGACGCGTCCTTCGGCAGTCGCGCTCATCGAGAAAAGGCCAAAGAACTGGCCGACAAGGTCACGGCCCGATTCAGAATTGTGGAGTGCGCCGCGCCGGAAGCCGTGCTCCGTAGCAGGCTCAAGCGCCGTATGGAAAGCGCGGGCGATCCCTCTGACGCTCGGGTTGAGATCCTGGAGCGCCAGAAGAGCGATTTTGAACCCATTGACGACAGCGAGCGAACATATTGTCGAACATGGGACTCCACCACCGATCTCTACGATTTCTTGAAACACTTTGTCCGAGAACTCATGACCTCGCCATGAGCAAGGCAATCCTTAACCCGGGCAATCAAAAGAGCGAAACTCGTAAGGCCATGACTTCGCATCAGACCACTTCACGCGTGAAATGCTCTCAGACGTGCGGGCCCCGGAGCGCGCCGGCAATGGCTGTGGCCGCGCTCCTGGTCACCAGCCTGATCTGGGGATGCGTCCCTCAGAAGGCGATGACTTCCGAATCGACCAGGAAAAAGGTCGAAGTCCACTATAAGGCGGGCGCTCTGTATCTCCAGGAAGGCAAGACGCCCCAGGCCCTCAAGGAGCTACTCGCCGCGCATGAACTCGATCCGGTCAACCCGGACGTAGAACACGCCCTGGGGCTGGCGTACCAGCAGAAAGGAATGTACGACCAGGCGATCGAGCAGTATGACAGGGCATTGAAGCTGGAGCCGAAACTCACGGAGGCTCGCAACAATCTGGGGACTGTGTACCTGGTCAAAGCACAGTACGACCAAGCGATCGAGCAGTTTGAGAAATGCCTGCAAGACCCGTTGTACGGGACCCCCGAAAAAGCCCTGTACAATCTGGGTATGGCCTATTTCCAGAAAGGCCAACCGGAGAAGGCCATCCAGTACTACCAGAAGGCCGTGTCGGCCGACGATCAGAATGTCATGGCGCTTTATAACCTGGCGTTTTGCTACGAGAGCCAGAAACAGTACGCCAAAGCCCTTGAAAACTATCGCAAGGCCATCAAGATAGATCCCAAGTTCAAAGAAGCGCACCTGCAAATCGGGTTAATTCTGACACGACAAAAAGAGCACGACGAGGCGGTCAGGATTTTCAAGAAGATTCTGACCATGGATCCTGATTATCAACCCGCGCACTTCCAGATGGGGGTCACCCTGATCGAGACGGGAAAGGTGGCTGACGGCTTGAAGAAGCTCGAAATGATCAAAAACATGGATCCGACCGGGCCGCTTGGGAAAGAGGCGGAGGAACGAATCGAAGCAATCCGCAAGGATAAATCCAAGGCGCCCACCAAAGAAGCGGCCGGATAACTCGAGCAGGAAGCGGCCGCGTATGGTAAAGACTCGAATTGGACGGCCGGGAGATCGTCTTCCGAAGCAGGAGAGAAGCTCTTTCGTATGCGGGTAAAGGAATGGGCAAAATCGCACGAGCTCTGATCAGCGTGACGGACAAGACCGGAATAGAAGAGCTGGGAAAAGCGTTGGCCGGGTTTGGAGTTCAGATCCTTTCCACCGGCGGCACCGCGAAAGCCCTGGCTCAGGCAGGCATACCCATAACGGAAGTTTCTGCGTTCACAGGATTTCCGGAAATGCTCGACGGCCGCGTCAAGACGCTGCATCCGAAAATTCACGGCGGGATACTCGGGATACGCTCCAATCCCGAGCACGCGGCGGCAATGGAAAAGCACGGGATCGTCCCCATTGATATGGTTGTGGTCAACCTGTACGCGTTCGAAAAGACCGTGGCTCGACCGGGTTGCGCCCTGGCTGACGCGGTGGAGAACATCGACATCGGAGGTCCCACGCTTCTCAGGGCTGCGGCTAAGAACTATCCCTTGGTGACCGTGATTACCGATCCGGCTGACTACGCGGTAGTGCAAGAGGAGATGGCTCGCTCCGGCGGATCGGTGTCGGAGGAGACAAACTTCCGCCTGGCGAGGAAGGTTTTCAAACTCACCCACGAGTATGACGCCGCGATTTCGCGGTATCTGGAATCCGCGGCCCGTTCCCGGTAAAGAGCGTGGCCGGAGATATCAGGCAAAATGAAAGAGATCCAGGTCGGCATTGTAATGGGGAGTGACTCGGACCTTTCGGTCATGAAGAAGGCTGCGGAAATCTTGGACCAATTCGGCGTTCCGTACTTCATGACAGTGGCTTCTGCTCACCGCACGCCGAAACGCGTGGCCGAACTGGCCGAACGCGCGGAACGAGAGGGTTGGAAGGCGCTCATCGCGGCCGCGGGCATGGCGGCTCATCTCGGGGGCTTTCTTGCGGCTCATACGGTGATCCCCGTGATCGGTGTTCCCATGGATTCCTCCTCGCTCAAAGGACTGGATGCGCTTCTTTCCACGGTCCAGATGCCCGGAGGAATTCCCGTAGCGTGCATGGGCCTCGGCAGCGCCGGGGCAAAGAACGCAGGACTGCTCGCAGTCCAGATCCTCGCGTGTTTTGATGACTCGCTGCGTGAAAAAGTCATACAATACCGAAAAGAACAGGCTAGAGAGGTCGAAGAGAAGGCCTCGCGGGTGGAAAGGGCCTGAGCACATCGATCTCTTGCGAAGTCCTTCCGGGAGAACCCTTTTCTCGGTAGAAAAGGGTTTCCCCGGGCCCCATTTCAAAAGGCTTCATGTTTTTGGCAAACTGCTCCGCCGCGTTTCGCGAGTATGCGGATCGAAACCGCCGATCGTCGTGAGCACGGTGACATGCACAAGTGGACGTTCTGCTAATGCCACAATCCAAGGCAGCCCAATGATCCGAGACCGGTAACATCCATCATGTCACACAGGGTGGTCCAGACCAATTCCACAACAATCACACTCTGGGCGGAGGACTGCTTCCAGGGCATGGACCGGATGCGAGAGCAGAGCGTCGACGTGGTAGTAACCTCGCCTCCGTACAATATCGGCGTGAATTACGGGTCCTACGACGACACCATCGGTCGCAGCCAGTACCTGAACTGGATGGAAGAATGGGCGACCAAGGTGAAACGAGTTCTCTCTCCGTACGGCTCCCTCTTTCTGAACGTAGGCGGTAAACCGAAAGATCCATGGGGCCCTCTGGAAGTTGCGCTGCGTCTCCGGAAGGTGTTCCACCTCCAGAACACCATCCACTGGATCAAATCAATCGCGATTGACGCGGCCAGCAACGGCGACGATCACGGCCTAAGCGAGGACGTAATCGTAGGACATATCAAGCCGATCAACAGCCGTCGGTACATTTCCGATGCTCATGAGTACATCTTCCATTTCACGGCAAGCGGGGATGCGCAACTGGACCGGCTTGCCGTAGGAGTACCGTACAAACACAAGTCCAACATCACGCGGTGGAAATCCGCGGGGAAAGACCTTCGATGTCGCGGAAACACCTGGTTTGTCCCCTACAAGACCATTGTCTCAAGGTTGAAGGATCGGCCTCATCCGGCCAGCTTCCCTCCGCGATTGGCGGAGATGTGCATCCGGCTCCACGGGCTTTCCAAAGTGAATCTAGTCTTGGATCCTTTTATGGGTCTGGGCAACACCGCATTGGCGTGCACGGACCTCGAGATTTCGTTCGTCGGCTTTGAGATAGACCGCGAGTACTTCGAGCACGCATGCGGTCAAGTGGAAAGAAAAACAGATCACTCTCCGCCAGCACATCATCGTCTGTCAGACACACGCACCAAACATTCGGCCATTAGCGCATTTCCCTTGTTTAAGGAGTAACCTCCGAAAAAGTCAGTTATACCGGTTGTCAAAATGCATGGCTTCTTGGACAGCCCGCGCCTGAAGGAAAACGGTAGGGGCCGGCGTCCCTGCCGACCATTTCCAGGTCGATTGCTTCAATGCGGGGCTCTGTCAGTCTGAAAAATCTCCTTCCGGTCCTTTGTCCGAGGTAATCGATTTCGCCTTTTCTCGTATCTTGGCTTCGGTCCATTCCGCTGGGTCTTCAATCCGGCCTACTTTTGGGCCGAGATCGTACGAGCCGGCCTTGAGGATTTCTTCGATGGCCAATCCTGCGGTTTCGTGGCCGTTAAGAACATTGACAATCAAGTGATGCACGAAATCCTCAACAGCTTGAGTCATCCGTTCACGCACGTCCGCGGAGAGACCCAACAGCTTGTTCTCGAAGGGTCGGTTCAGCTTCTTGAAATCGCCGCTCTTCCAGCCCTGTTTTTGCGCGTATCCGACCATTTCCCGCCAAACGTCTTCCGGCACGCCCTGGTCCGTCATCTTGATGAAGTTGCCGTCTGAATCCAGCTCCGCGTTCCCGAATTCATTCACCTTGACGCCCCAGGAAACCATTTGGAGCGCGGTGGCCACGTTGGCCTTGGTCGTGTGAGTCTTAGCCGCAATATTTCTGAGCTTGTCGTAATTATTCCCGGATGTCCCGTGTTGCGCGCCGGACACCCGATAGGGTTCCAAGGCCCGGTGAATCTCCGAGGTGAGCTCGACCTGGATGCCGCCGCCGGTGGCCTCGATTCCGTGGGTCGTGCCGTTGTTGAGAGCAATCCAGTCCGGGAAGATTTTGTGCGCATTGAGGCCCCGCACCAGGAAGAGGGCTTCATCCACCGTGGAAAGCCCCTCTTTTCCTTTTATTTCGCCTACTTCGGTCTCGTATCCTGCCCATGAGGGGAAATACTTGCTCAGTTCGATGCTCGCGAGCAGGTTCTCGTCGTCAGGCAGATGAGAAGCATCAATTGCGATCGAGGTGACTCCCGCGTCGAAGAGTGACGGGATCTCCACCTTCGCGGCCTGGACATCATTCCCGCCCTTGATTCCGTAATGATCGGCGTGGATCGCAACGGGCACAGTGATGCCAAGTTCATTACAAATGGAATCGACGAGCCTGGCCATATTCCAGAGGCTCACGTCGCAGTAGGCGTTTGCTCCACCCTCGGACTTGGCAATCTCGATCAGAATGGCCGCGTTGGCGCGCTGGGCTGCTCTCAGGGCGCCTCTCGCCGCGAATGAGTTCCGGACACTGGCCGCGATGGCAATCGCGTGCCCTTTCCTGATCATGGCGCGGTCAATAGCCTTGCCGCTAACCAGGAGCGCCTTCGAGTTGGGGAAGAGTTTTACCGCATTGGGCGGGCGTCCTATATCCAGGGCTCTATTGAAATCGCTCGCCGAAATACCCACTGGTAGCTGCATGTTAGCCTCCTAGAACGATTACTCACCCCGCGCCTGAGCGATGTGTCAGGGGCCGCGCGCAGTATGTGCGCCCGCAGGAAGGCTCAACCCCCTCCGTGCGTGAAAGTGAGACTGAATTGATAGAAATCAGTGAATCATAAAAATAATTCTATCGAAAGGACTCGCGTCATTCAACGAGGATGTGGAAAGAGGGAAGGGGTCGCTCCCGGTTGGAATCAAGAACTTCTGTCCGCGCGTCCCGCCATCTTCTTGATACGGCGGTCGATTTGCGGTTCCGCGGGCGGGTATCCCACCGCTTTGAGGATCTTGATATCGTACTCCCTCTTGGTAGCTTCAGCAGGCTCTCTGGCGAGCGGACACCGCAGCGCTCCATAGTGCATGGGTTGGAAAACCAGAGGATCTGTCAGCGAGTATCGGACGCCTTCAAATTCGAATTCCACCTTCTTGATCCACCAAAGTGTCCCGTTGTGGATTTCGATCTTCAGATACGGTTTTCCGTCGTCTTCCCTATGCCTCAGGTATGCCGTGGCGAAAACCCGCTTCAGATCATCGGCCGCGAGAGCCTCATATGGCGGGGCTATCATGGAGCTGCGCAGCATCCACGCGACCAGACCCATGGCCGCCGCGAAGACCACCGCAATGGTCGCGGCCACCACAACGGTCTCATTTCGCTTAATCCGCAACGCAACAGACGATTTCATCCGGTCTCATCCTGAGTGCGAGATGCGGTGGTCATCTTTCCCGTTCGGGAATCGTACCGATGGAGCACCTTACCGCCGGTATAAAACGAACTGCCCACAAACGCGGTCTTATCCGGACCCACAGCTCTGAGGCTCAAGATCACGTTCGAGGGGACCACAACGGAACTCTTTTCACCCGTCGGCGTAACCAGATATGTCTCTCCGCCCGAGCCCGCGACTTCCGCGTCGAAGTACCGGTGCTCCTTGGCAAAAAACTCCTCTTCCACGCGGGCTGACTGCATCAGCACCTTTGCCGCAACTTCACTGGACCGACGATCCTTGTACGAATCCATCATCAGGAAGTATATGACGGCCAGCGCGGTGACGATCAAGACCGCGCAGACCATCTCCAGCACAGTGAATCCGGCCGCAGAATGTGCTCTTTTCACGGGAGAAGACCTCCAGTGGATGGTCAGGAATGGGATGAATCCCACGTCTCTCCCCTCATCGAAAGAAGAAGGGGAACCGAGTTGGTTTCAGGCCCCGTTGGGATTTTCCACCGGGGTGCGAGAGTTCTTAGTCCAGGCCGCCGGAAAAGTCAAGATGAATAAAGTTGTAGATTCAGATGGTTAATGATCCCTGGAAGGTTTTTTCTACATCACCGGTCATAATCACCGGATTATTTATGCCTTTCCATTCTATTTCCAGATCGCCGCCCAGGAGCGACACCACGCAGCTCTTCCGGACAAACCCTTTCAGAGCAGCCGCAACCGCAGTCGCGCACGCGCCCGTGCCACATGCAAACGTCTCGCCGCTTCCGCGTTCCCACACTCGCATGATCAGGCGGTCTCCCCCCGCAACCCTGACGAACTCCACATTCGCGCGAGCAGGAAAGAGCGCGTGGCGCTCAAGGAGAGGTCCGTAACGGCGAGGGAGCGGTTCCACATCCTCGTCCAGGATGATCACGCAGTGAGGATTCCCCATTGAGAGGATTGCCGCAAAGAAAACTCGCCCTTCCACCTCGATCCGATGCTCGAGTATGGGGCTCCCGTCAGTCTCCAGGTTGACTGGGATTTCCTGGGCTGAAAAGATGGGTCCTCCCATATCCACCCGAACTCGCTGAACCTTTCCATCATCACCGGGCAAAAGTTCGACAGTCTTTACGCCGGCCCGCGTTTCGACCGGAAGGACCTTCTTATCGGTCAGCCCGTTGTCAAAGATATACTTGGCCAGGCAACGGATACCGTTCCCGCACATCTCCGCTAGGGAGCCGTCCGCGTTGATATAGTCCATGAAGAAATCCGCGTCGGAAGAATTGCGCACCACGATGACGCCGTCACCGCCCACGCCCGCGCGGCGGTCGCAGATTCTCCGCACCTGTTCAGGAGAGAACCGAAGCGTGTCGGTGAAGTCGTGCATGACCACGAAATCGTTCATGGTCCCGTGCATCTTTTGAAAGGCGATTTCCATAGCGGCAATGTAGTCCATTTTGAGCGGGTAGGCAACCTTGCGAAGCCGCACAGGCCCGTGGGATAATTCGCTCAATGAAATACGTGATCCTCGTCGCGCTCCTTCTCCTCATCTTGGCAGTCATCCAGGAGTTTGTACTGCGAGACCGTAGCTCCGAGGGCCTGAAGGGCTATGGGGCCAAACTGAAAGACCTTGGGAGACGCCTGCACATCATCTTCGGCGTGCTGGCTCTGTTCCTGGCTGCGTTGCTCGCGGTCAGGTTGCTGGTGAAATACTTGGAAGTCTTTAAATAGCTGGGAACCGCATCGTTCACGGTTAGAAGCGCGGGCAGGGTCGCCGGCGCCTGCCGAGGCAAAAAAGAAAAGCCTTTGCGGGAATGGCACCGGATATGAAGGTTAGCGGTGGCCTTCGAGGATCTTGGTCAATTCCACGGTATCGAGCCATTCATCCGCGTCCTGGCCGCACCGGGGGCATCTTTTGGTCCCCTCGGGCATGGTGTGCCCACAATAGGGGCACGTGCCGGCCTTCTCTTCGGTGGGTCGAGCGCCGGCCTGTTTGACGGCTCTCTTTTCGAAATAGCCCTCGGTAGCGAGGTTCGCTGCGATAAGCTGGGTGAAGACGGTCTGCAGTCCCTGGAAGCTCAGCCCGTACCTGTCCATCAGTTCTCTGTCGGAGAGGCCCGCCTTGAGGTCCATCATGATGGACCGCGCGCTGATCTTCTTTTCAGGCTTGCCGCCAGGGGCCACTGAAAAACTCTCACCATACTGAAGTGATATGAGCTGACATCATACAAAGAAGCAGGTCCGGGGCCCGCGCGCCCGTGCGCGCGGACGAGTGTCCGTGTTTGGATCAAATAATTTCGATCGCGCAGGCCATGGAGACCCCGCCGCCGCCGCACAACGTGGCCAACCCGAGATTCTTACCGCGCCTTTTCATAGCGTGCGTCAGGGTCACGATGAGACGCGCGCCTGTGGAGCCCACCGGGTGTCCCAACCCAATCCCCGAGCCGTTAACGTTGGTTATCTCACGGTTCAGGCTCAGCTCTTTCTCGCAGCCCAAGTATTGAGCCGCAAAAGCTTCGTTGATCTCGATCAGCTCGAAATCTTCCAGCTTGAATCCTGAGCGGTCCAGCAGGTTCTTGACCGCGGGCACGGGGCTCAAACCCATGATCGTCGGATGACACGCGCCCATGCCTTGCGCTCGAATCCGTGCCAGGGGGTTCAACCCTCTGGCTTTGGCCTTTTCCGCGGACATAAGCACCAGAGCGGACGCGCCGTCATTGATGCCGCTGGAGTTCCCTGCGGTGACGGTTCCGGTCTTGGGAATGAAGGCCGGTGGCAGTTTGGCCAGGTCTTGGAGAGTGAGCCCGGGCCGGAAGTGCTCGTCCTTGTCGAATATCTTCGGGTCCCCTTTCTTCTGGGGCACGCTAATGGGCACGATTTCATCGGCGAATGAGCCGTCCTTGGACGCGCGTTCCACATTGTTGTGGCTGCGCAGCGCAACCTCATCCTGTTCTTCTCGGGTGATCCCCAGCTTCATTGCCACGAATTCCGCGGTGTGGCCCATGATATAGGGCTTCCCCCTAAAAGATTCCGCGGGACCGTCCGCCGGGTACGGGAGGATGTGAGAGCCGCAATGCAGACCCGTGGTGAGCGCGTCGGTGAATGTGGAGTCGCCCATGCGGATGCCCCAACGAGCGTTCTCGACTGTGAAGGGCACACCCGACATGTGTTCGATTCCTCCCGCGAGGATGGTGTCGACAACGCCGGCTTTTATCATGGCCGCGCCGGAGAGCACGGCCTCCATTCCGGAGATGCAGACACGGTTGATAGTGACCGCGGGCGCCGTATCAGGTATGCCTGCCATGAGCGCGCCGATGCGCGTTACGTTCATGGCATCGGTGGGGTTGAGGCAGCATCCGAAGCGAACATCGTCAATTTCATCAACCGATATTCCGGCTCTCTTTATGGCTTCTTTCATGGCCACGCTTGCGATTCTTGAAGCATGCATATCACGCAGCGTGCCTCCGAAAGCCCCGATGGCAGTGCGGCAACCGGAGACAATAACCACGTCCGTCATTGCGGAACTCCTTGATCTCTTAGTTTATCGATGGAGGGCGTGCGCGAGCGGTTACCTCGCGGGCTGGCAGCGCCACTCTTGGCTCAAGCGCTCAGAGTCGACCTGCTGTCCGCTCCCGCACCCTTGTATACTAGAACGTTGGCAAGCAGGAAGTCTACTTAATGATGGCCGCTTCCTCTACCGTGAGCTTCTTTTCGAAGTCGTCCCAGAATTCCTGCTCGGACTTCCTCCAGTCCGAACCGAACTTCTTGTTGAAGAGGGTGGCCACTTGGTCGAGAGCCTTTGACCAAACTGACGAATAATTGAGCCTGAGCACATCTTCCAGGAAAGGCACCAACGAACCCAGCTTCTCTTTGGGCAGATACGCTCTGGCGCCCAAATCAATGGACTTCTTGAGCGCCTCTGGCGTAAACGCGTGCGCGGTGAGCATCACTACCGGAAAACCGGCATTGTTGGCGATCTGCAGCAGGTCGAACCCACGCACCCCCATGATGTCCAGGATCACAAGATCGTACGTGTAGGAGACCAGATACTGCTGGGCCCTTTCGAATGTGGTCGACTTGTGGAGCGTACAGTCGGCCGCGTCGGTCAGCTCCTCCTCGATGATTTCCAGAACGTCCTCCTCATCATCGACCGCCAGGATCAGCTTCTCTGACAAGACTTCGGATTTGGGCATGGGTCATCCTTTTCTGTTGAGATTTAATCCGATTTGAAAAGCCTATGTTCTTTGGCAACGACAAGAGCGGTCGGCGCCTCATCATTGCGCTGTTGGATCCCCCTCCGCGTTGCCCGTTGTCCCATACTCGGACCGCGAGCGCCGCGCAGTAACCAATCGACGGGAGACCTCACACACGGTATCATGCTTATTCATACCGAGGGCTGAAGTCAACATTTTCAAGCATGTTCTCGACCACTGGGGCTCCAAGGTTGTTGTTGACCTCAGCAATTCCCGTAGGATACGTTTTTCGTGAAAGAGCGGTTCATCCGGTGGCGAATCGCGGCCCCAGGGGGAAGAGATCTTGAACCATGTCCCGAAACCGGCCGCGTGAGACGGCCGCTCCGGCGCCGCGCCTGCATTATTTTGGCCTTCAAGAAATTGCGACGAGGTACGCATGACCGTACGCACATACGTGGTGGTCCCCCCGATGCGGGGGGGCTTGGAAAATTTGAGAGAGATGGCCTCCAATCTCTGGTTCTCCTGGAACGGGGAAGCCATCGAGCTCTTCGAGCACTTGGACGAAAAACTCTGGGAAGAGAGCTGCCATAACCCACAGAAGGTCCTCATCAGTCTCTCCAAACAGAGGCTTCAAGAGATTCGGGAAGACGCCGGATACCGCTCATTTGCGCTGAAAGTGCGCCAGCGCTTCAAGGCGTACATGCAGCGCAAGCGATTCTACGAGTACAATCTCGATGAGCCGGTCGACTTCACCATTGCTTACTTTTCTCTCGAATTCGGCCTGACCGAGTGCCTCCCCATGTACTCGGGCGGACTGGGGGTCCACGCGGGCGACCACCTCAAGTCTGCCAGTGATTTGAATCTCCCTCTGGTTGCCGTCGGGCTGATGTACCACAACGGCTATTTCCACCAGAGACTCAGGCCTGACGGATGGCAGGAGGAGCTCTACCCACGGCTTGAGCTGGACACACTTCCGCTGGAAAGGGAGACCGACGAGTCAGGAAACCCACTTAAAATCGCGGTGGAGATGGCCAATGAAACGCTCTGGGCGCGCATACTCAAAGTGAGTGTAGGACGCGTGCCCCTTTACCTGCTAGACGCGGACATTGCGGACAATCCACCCCATTTGCGCGCAGTCACTTCAAAGCTCTATGACAGCGATCCTGAAACGCTGATTCGCCAGGAAATCCTCCTTGGGGTGGGGGGCTGCCGCGTGCTGGACGCGCTGGGAATTAAGCCGACCATATACCATCTCAACGAAGGGCACGCGTCTTTTGCTCTACTGGAGCGAATGCGTCACTTCATTGAGAACGAGGGGCTGTCTCCCGATGAAGCGCGTGGGATGGCCACGGCTCAAAGCGTGGTCACGCTCCACACTGGGCAGCCGGTCGGCGCCGACCTCTTCGATCGAGGCATTCTGGACAAATATTTCGCGGGCCTGACGCAGCGTTTGAGGATGGACACCGAGGTTCTCGCGCGTCTCGGTCGCCGGCGCCCCGCGGATGAGCAGGAAAAGTTCAGCGCGTCGGCGCTCGGCTTGCGTCTGTCGTCAAGAGCGAACGGGGTCAGCCTTCTCCATGCAAAGGTGGCTCGGAACACATGGCGCGACGTATGGCCTAACGCAGACCTCGAAGACGTGCCCATTCTCGGGCTGACCAACGGCGTGCACATCCCGTCGTATATATCCAGAGATTTGGCCAAGCTTTTCGACCGGTATTTGGGGCTGGGATGGAACGAAGACCCGGACAACGACAAGATCTGGCAACGAGCGGAGAAGATCCCCGATATCGAATTGTGGCGCGCCCATGACAGGTGTCGAAGCCGTCTCGTGCAGTTTGCTCGGCAACGCCTCCTCAAACAACTTAAGGACCGCGGCGAGCCCGCGAGAATCGCGGAGCAAGCCGAGCGCGTGCTCGATCCCGAGGCGCTCACGGTCTGTTTTGCAAGACGCTTCGGACAATATGAGCGGGTGGACCTTCTCTTCCGCGAACCGGAAACTCTGGCCCGCATCCTTGGTCAAACCGATCGGCCGGTCCAGATCATTATGGCCGGGAAGGCCCATCCGGACGACCTCAAAGCAAAAGATCTGCTCAAAAGAATCATCAGTCTGATTAAAGAGGAGCCGTTTCGGACACGAATAGTCTTCATCGAAGACTATGACATCAACGTAGCGCGGCTCATGGCGCAGGGAGCCGACGTCTGGCTCAATACACCCAGGCGCCCCTCGGAAGCCTGCGGCGCTTCAGGCATGAAGGCTGCGGCCAACGGCGCTCTGAATTTGAGTATTCTCGACGGATGGTGGGACGAGGGATACACGGGAGATAACGGCTGGGCCATCGGCTGGCGAGAGGAGTATGACAACCCCACGTACCAGGACGCCATCGAGAGCCGCGCCCTGTACAATCTCCTTCAGGACAGCGTCAAACCTCTTTTTTACGAGAGGACAATCGACGAACTCCCAAGGGACTGGATCGCCATGATGAAGCGCTCCATCAGGACTCTCTGCGCAGTGTTCAATTCTCATCGGATGGTCTCGGATTACGTCGAGCGCGTTTACGTGCCGTCCGCGCGCAACTCCTTCAAGCTACAAGCTGACGGATACGCAGCCCTCAAGCGGATGGTAAGCTGGGGAAAAAGCATCCAAGAAGACTGGAACAAGATATCGATTATCAGTATGGAGGTCGAAGATCAGAACAGAGCGATCCGTGGGCAGCAGATCCAGGCGAAGGTGACTATTGACACTGCGGGCCACCGTCCCGAAGAGCTGAGAGTGGAAATCCTACACGGACCCATGGATCTGCGAGACAATTTCAAACAACGACACATCACCTTACTTACTCCAGCAAAGGATGAGGTCGATGCGGACGGCCGCGTGACATTCATGGGGTCGATCCCTCTGACCCACACGGGGATGTGCGGATACGCCGCGCGTGTTACCCCCGATCATCCCAACCTCGCGCCGTCAAAGCGCTTCGAACTGGTCCTCCGAGGGTGAGCCTGGTCAGTCGTCAGGACATCGAGCTCAGATGTCCTCCACCAGGATCAGTCTGACCACGTCCGTTACCACTTTTGCCTTATGTCTGTGTGCTTCTCCCGGCGGGATGAAGACTCCGTCACCCTGAGCAAACAATACTCGCATTCCATCGAAGTCTATTTCGAGCTGACCTTCCAGGATATAGCCAAAATGCCCTTTCCGGCACCAATCCGGCTCGATGAACTCACGGGTGAATTCCACGAGACGAAGTTGTTTCCCATCTCCCTTGTGGATTTTGACGCGGACCCCTCGGGCCGGGGATTCCCATGGAATCGATTCGAAGTCCACCTTGTAAGCAGCCATTTTGGGGCGCCTCGCTTTGGTTCTCGCGAGAGGCGGAGTTGTGACAAAAAGACGGGGCCGACCCGACAACTCATGCGGAGCGTTCCTAGTCGCCTTCGCCCCAGGCTTTTTTGCTGCGGAGTATCCTCTTTTTCACCTGCGACCACGCGTCCGCGGTCAGGAACGATTGAGGCCATTGCTCCAACATGCGAACGAACATCTCGTAGGGCACGGTAAAGGTCAATTCGTCGGCTTTGACAAAGCGCCTTTCCGAGGGGTCCCATCCGCCGAGCACCGCCTTGAGCTTACCTTGTTGCAGGAACTTGATCGGCCAAGTGACCATGTTCGCGCAGCCCGCGCCGAAGGGAGACTGCACGGCTTCCAGATCGCTCGTCACAAAGGTGGCGAGTTGATGGAGCCCGGAAATGGTCTCAGGTCTGGCGAAGAAGATCACCAGCTCCGGTTTTTCGTCAGGAGCGAACTGTGAGAGAGGCTTGAAGACACAGAAGCGCCGAGGCGCAGGTCTGGGGTCCAAGTGCTCGTAAAACGCCCGCGTGACTTCAGGCGATGGCAGGTAGCGCTCGCCCTCGATCACGCCTGGAATCCCCGTGGAAACATAATGCACGATGAAGTCGAGCTGGGGCTTGAGAAAACCAAGAAAGAACGCGCCCCCCAGGCAGCCGAATCGTTCGTGATCGAAATACGCCGCGCCGCGCCTTTTCCGAGCAATCCAAAGCTGACCGATCACGCAAGAGAAGTCCCGCCACAGGCCCTGGAAATCCACCTCTTTGCGCGCTTCCACTTCCACCGATGGAAGACGGCCGGGTTTAGGCGCATACCCACGCGCCGGTTCCCGGTCCGTGTAGAACATCCCCATGGGCTCCTCGTCATACCCCAGAGCTTCCAGGAATCCCGCCAGGTCGCTTCGATCACTAGGATTCATGACCTTTTCCCGTCCTTTCTGCTAGGGACGCGCTGCGCCTCGCACAGCCTCACCATGAGACTCAAGGAGTTCCACCAGCCATTGAGCGTTTCTTCGGGCGCTCCCCGCGTGTTTCAGGAGCTCGGTTCTCGCTCGCATACCCACAGCGCGCATATGTTCCGGATTGGAGAGCGCTTCGACGATGCGACGGCTCAGGTCACGGCCGGTCTGCACTTCAATTCCGGCGCCCGCGCGGACCAGGATGTCCCGCGCCTCGCGGAAGTCTTCCATGGAAGGGCCGAAAAGCACCGGTTTCCCGCATGCCGCGGGCTCAAGGATGTTTTGACCGCCTTTTCGCGCCAAGGACCCCCCCATGAAGACCACTGAAGCGAGCGAGAATATCTGAAACAGCTCGCCCATCTGATCCACAATGATCACCTTTCGGCCATCGCGTTTCTCTCCATTCTCCGCGGAGCTTTGGAGAAAAGGCGGCCCTAATCTCATAGACTCCACGAGCGTAACCAGATCCCGGGCGCGTTCCACATGCCTCGGAGCCAGGATGAGAACGAGTTCGGGAAAGACGGCCCTTGCGGCTTCATACGCGCGGAGCACTATTTCGTCTTCTCCCGGATGAGTGCTTCCCGCGACCAAGGTCATGGCTTCCGGACCGATCTCCAACCGCGCCCTCATACGCGGTTCCATGTCCGGGTCGGTCTGACCGAGCGCAGCATCGAATTTGGTGTTACCGGTCACTCGAACCTTCTGAGCCGCCGCGCCCATCTGTGTGATGCGTTCCGCATCCAGCTCCGAGGACATGAGAAATAGGTCAATGGCTTTGAGTGTGGATGCAAACAATGGCTTGAATCGTATGTACCGGGGGAACGATCGATCGGATATACGGCCGTTTGCCAACGCAATGACCGCGCCCCTCAGTTTGAGACTATTGACGAGGTTGGGCCAGAGTTCGGTTTCCATGAGCACAAAGAGATCGGGCTCAACCTTCCTCACCACAGGGTTCACGGTCGCGGGGAAATCAAGGGGCAGGTAAAAGAAACCGTCCACATCAGGCATTATCTCACGAGCCTTATCTTGGCCCGTTTCAGTTCCTGTCGACACCACGCAGGACGCGTGAGGCATCAGCTCCTTGAGAGCGGTCATCATTGGCCTGAGCGCCACTGCTTCACCCACGGAAACCGCATGAAACCAGATACGCGGCCTGGGGAGGCGCTCAGGGTCGAAATCACGAGGCAGCCGGCCCAGCTTTCCGGCCAGGGAACGCCGATACTTGCCGCCCAGAGTGATACGCGGCAAATAATAAGCCGCCAGAAACGGCGGGACCAGCGTGTGCAAGAAGATGTTGTAGAGAAGGCGAGCCATGAGATTCAGTGAAGGCGTCCGATACGGAAGCGCTCCTTGAGAGCGTTCATCGACACTGCTCGATCTGGGGTGAAAAGAGTGTCTCCAGCTTGAAATTAGTCTCCACGAGGAAGGGATTAGCTTCGAGCTGCTGTATGGTAACCAGACTTCGCCAGCCCGCGCGTGCGCTCTGGATGTCAAAGCGACGAGGCAGCCAGCCGTAATCGCCCGCGCCGAAATCGCCGAAATGCGCCACGAGATCGGGTTTGCCTTCATTCAGCCTCTGCAGCGAGAGGACATAGAGATCCTTTGAATCCAGTGTGGCCCTCCATAAGTCCTGGCCCATGCGGACCCGAATGACCGTGGTTCGCGCGTCCTGGGAAAGCGCTTCTTCAAAGTTGGTGTCCTTCCATTGCAGGAGAGCCAGCGGAATCAGCGTTTCCAACTCGGCTACATCCGGAAAACGTCTGTTGAAGCAGTCCTTTGCGCCTTTGAGTATCTTTCCGTCCCCCGGGACGTACAGTTCGAACATGTTTGCTTTGAGAATAAGCTCAAAGAGCGGATGACCCGCCGGACCCATACCCTGAAATCGGAAATCGTTGGGACGCCTGTACAGCAAGAAACCTTTCACGTCCTGGCGGGACTTCCCATGGTCATAGGAGGTTGCCACGACCATCACCGCCTTGAGCGCGCTTAGGCCCTTGCCCTTACGAGCCAGCTCCGCCGGGATTTGATTGGGTCGTACGCTTGAAGAAGCCTTCAGGTCTGTAGCCCCCGCCCCCAGAACCACAGCCGCGCACAGGACCATAGCCCCAACCCCTCGGGCGCGCCGAGACGGCTTCAGGGAAATCGCAGGGCCGGTTGCAAGGGTCGAATCTTTCATGGATGCTCGTTCTACCAGACGTGGACCTGCGATGCAATGGAACAACGCTCCCGATGTGTATCCTTTGAGTTATCCGATGAGTTATCCGAAGGAAAATCCCCCTGCCTCCCTATAGGAAAGGGGGGTATGCAGCGCTCCCCCTTTTCTAAAGGGGGATACAGGGAGATTTCCGAAACGATAAGACCCAGGATCGAGTCCGGGGTCCTCGAAATGACACGTGAGATAGGCTTCACTTCCGTACGGAACTGCGCTCACCAGCCAAAGAGAGCGCTCTGGATTCGCCTGTTCAGGTAGGCTATTTGAGAGGCCGTGAAGTAGGCGCCTCGCATCCTATGCGTCTTTCTCCGGTATTCTCTGGCGTGTTCTTCTGACCAGAAGAAAACGCTCTCCTTTCAAAACGCATCTATAATGTTAGGTTGTTTCAGAGTCTTGAAATCCACCTCAGGAACGAAGATCACGGGCTCGCTACTCCGATCCTCACAACTGCAATTCATATCGCTGTCGATTTCCATGATCATGGGTCGCTTGGAGAATGCGCATTCAGAGTTCACTCTGATGGACATTGCTTCGCGTCTCAGTCGCCCTTGCACGAAGGGCGTCGCGAATGCGTCCACCGCTCAAGCAGCGTATAACCGCTCCCCTGTATGGAAGGTTATCGCATGGGGCGTCTTCTCAACTGTCACGGGATAGGCCCAGGTCACTTCTCCATCGCTATTTCTCCATAAGAAAGTGAGGCGACTTTCCAGGTCCTGTAAAACCTCCACCACGCGTCCCAATGTGAGACCCAATTCCCCGGCGACTAATTGTGACTGTACGGGCCTGCCGAGGCGCGGCATTTCTCTCACCACGAAGTGATGCGCAAGTCTATGCTCCGGAGACATGAATTCGGTAGCGCGTTTCACTCGTCGCACGGCCTTTTCGATCCGCTTCTCCCACAGGAAAGGCGGGACTCCCACCAGGTAGCGCCAGATACCGGCCATTAGTTTGTTACGCACGATTTCACTCCTTTCTTGGCTAGGTCCGGTTGAAAAGATGGTCCCGAATGTTTTTAGATACTATAAACACCGCGCAAAAAAATTACCTCAAGCCCTTCAAGAACTCTTCCACCTCAGAAAGAAAGCTTCCGATCACTTCCCTTTCGCTTTCAGAGAGTCCGGCCAGATAGACGGAGAAGGCCTTCACCGATGAGGCCTGCTGGGTCTCGAAGCGCTCGATAGCCTCGTTTCCTACGGCGGTAAGGACCGCGGTCACCCTGTTCTTGAGGGAGGGGTCCTTGGCTTTCTTGATAACTCCCTTCTTTTCGAGCCGGGCTAGGGTCTGGGAAACGGCGCCATTGCTGACCCCAAGCCTCTGGGCCATTCCACCGGCGTTCAGGTCCGGCCGTTCGCGTATGACCTGCATCAAGTGGATTTCCGAAGGATGGAGTCGCAGCCCCTGATGCTGAAGGACGCTACGCTTCTCCAAGAATATCAGCAGGTTGATAACGCGTCGGATTTGGCGGGCAAGTTTTCTCGGTTCGAGCTGCATGATTTGTTTTTAGCATCTAAAAACAGCGGGGTCAACCCCTATCCGTTCACGTGACGAGGAGGGAAATTGCGCCAGAGACACCGTCCGCGGCTCCACTGTCACAATGCCTTGACCGCGTGCAGGCCATGTTACACAATCAGGCGACATTGAGAGCGGCATAGGGGGCCTCATGGACTGGGTAACCACGGACAGGATTTCGGGCTATGCGGGTAAAACGGTGGAGCTGAGGGGATGGGTCGCGAACAAACGATCTTCCGGCAAGATTCGATTTCTTCTGCTCCGGGACGGCCCGGGTGTCATCCAATGTGTGATTTTACCCGACCGAGTGTCCGCCGACGCTTTCGAGCTTGCGGACAAAGTTCCGTACGAATCTGCGGTGATCGTGCGAGGTGAAGTTCGAGAGGACAAGCGTTCCCCAGGCGGCTTCGAGATCACCGTGAGCGACCTGAAGCTTGTGTCTGAGGCCGAAGATTACCCCATCGCCAAGAAGGATCATGGGGTGGGCTTTCTCATGGACCATCGCCATTTATGGCTTCGCTCTTCCCGTCAGGTCGCGCTCCTACGGTTGCGCTCCGCGCTGACCCGCGCGGCGCGGCAGTTCTTTGACGAGAAAGGCTTCATCGCGATAGAAGCCCCGATTCTTACTCCAACGTCGTGTGAGGGCACAACCAGCCTGTTCCAAGTGGAATACTTCGACCGCCACGCGTACCTTACCCAATCCGGGCAACTCTACGGCGAGGCCGCGGCCATGGCTCTGGGCAAAATCTATGTCCACGGTCCCACGTTCCGGGCTGAAAAGTCCAAGACTCGGCGCCACCTGACGGAGTTCTGGATGATTGAGCCGGAAATGGCTTTTTGGGAACTCCCCGAGACCATCGACCTTGCGGAAGGTCTTATCTGTCGGCTTGTGGAAGAGACGCTGCGGAGCTGCAGCCAAGAACTGGAGGCGCTGGAGCGAGATCGCGCGGCTCTGGAAAAAGTCACTCCGCCCTTCCCACGTATCACCTATTCCGAAGTGGTGGACCTTTTGGAAGACAAGGGAGTCCCATTTGTCTGGGGAAACGATTTGGGCGCGGACGAAGAGACCGTGATCTCTCAAGCCTTCGACAAACCGGTCTTTGTCACTCATTATCCCGCGGTGATAAAGGCCTTTTACATGAAGCGCGATCGCAACGATCCTCGGCTTGCGCTGGCAATGGATCTGCTGGCGCCGGAAGGATACGGTGAGATCATTGGAGGGGGGCAGCGTGAAGATTCCCTGGACGAGCTGGAGGCGCGCATCGCGGAACACGGCCTGGATCGAGACCCGCTGGAATGGTACCTGGATCTGAGACGATACGGCTCCGCGCCTCACGCGGGGTTCGGCCTGGGTATAGAGCGGACGTTGGCGTGGATCGCGGGAATACACCATGTAAGGGAAACAATCCCGTTCCCCAGACTCATGGACCGCCTCCATCCGTAGAAGCGCCGCGGACAAAGATACACATGAGTAAGCAGGGAGTGGAAGATCTAATCAGGGCCAGAATGCGCGCCAGAGGAATCGGCCGTGAAACTATCGACCAGTTCTTGTCTCTGGTGCGACGGGCCCGCAATACGGAGGCCGCGTATGTGCCGCTGGAGACCGTTTCGGAGCCCGGCGCGCAATACCTCTACGACGGCTTATCGGGTCTTGCCCAGGACAAAGCTTTGCAGCGGCGCGGAGAAGAGCTGCTCCGTCAAGCAATGGTGATAAAGCTCAACGGAGGCCGCAGCACCACCATGGGCGGAGAAGTCCCCAAGGGCGTGCTCATCGCCAAGGACGGGCTCTCATACCTGGAAATTATTGCCCGGCAGATGTCGGCGCTCAAGAGGGTTTGGGGGGTGGAAGTCCCGCTGGCGCTGATGAACAGCTTCTTCACCCACGAACCGACACGGGAAGTCATCAGCCGATTCGACATCCCTGTCCTAACATTTTTGCAAAGCCAGGCGCCTCGACTCAGGGAACCAACCTGGGAACCGCTCGATACAGGCGGCGAAAGTGACTGGACACCGCCCGGTCACGGCGACGTGTACACAAGCCTCCGCAGCAGCGGGCTACTCGATGAGCTGCTCCGCAAGGGGCGTCGCTGGGCGTTCATCTCGAATCTGGACAATCTCGCGGGAGTGCTCGACCCCTGGATCCTTGGACTCATCGATTACGGCGAAATCGATTTCCTCATCGAAGTCACGGACAGAACCGAGGTGGACCGCAAAGGCGGCGCATTGGTTCTGAGGGACGGCAAGCTCGATCTGCTGGAGATCGCCCAGGTCGCGCCTGAAGAACGGGACGCGTTCATGGATATAAGCCGATTCAGGGTCTTTAATACCAACAACGTCTGGGTAGACCTGAAGGCGCTGGCGGAAGCAATCGACTGGCAGATGTTCAATCTTCCCGTCATACGGAACCGCAAGATAGTCGCAGGCGTGGAGGTAGTGCAGCTTGAAACCGCGATGGGAGCCGCGGTAGGCGCGTTCGCCCGCGCGCGAGGCCTCCGGGTGGGTAGAGATCGCTTCTTTCCCACCAAGAAGGTGGAGGATCTCTTTCTGCTCCAATCCGACGCGTGCGCGCTTGATTCAGATTATCGACTTCAACGAAATCCTGAGCGGCCCCCGGACCTCCCGCTACGGCCTGACGTAGTGTTTGAGCCGGACTTTCTCGATTCCGCGCTCCGGATAGATTCTCGTTTTGAGGACCCTGCTTCAGTCTCTCTGGTCCGAGCAGTGTCGCTGCATGTGTCCGGTCCGGTTTACTTCGAACGAGATGTGAGGGTGGAGGGGAGGGTGGTGATCGAGGCTCCTCCAGGTGAAACGTATCGTATCAAGCAAGGAACGACCCTTGCGGAGGGCGCTTATCCCTGAGTACGCGATGGCGCAATTACGGTTGTCCATTCATAACCTAGGTGGGACAGGCGTCTCGCCTGTCTATTAAAGAACGACAGGCAATCCCGCGCTTCGCGGGACTGTCCCGCCGATTCTTCCCAACACGGTATCGAATTTGGACAAGAAAGTACTAAGCGCGTTTTGCTTTGATGACACCAACCTACGCGAAAGGAATCCGCCATGACGGTTTCACAGACCGAAAGCCTACGTTGCTTCAAGGCGTACGACGTCCGGGGTCGGATACCGGACGAGTTCAACGAGGAGATGGCTTACAAGATCGGCAGAGCATACGCGACGCTCATCTCTCCTAAGAAGGTATGCATCGGCAGGGATGTGCGGCTCTCCAGCGAAGAGATCGTGGCAGCCACCGCGCGAGGGCTCAACGCGCACGGGTGCGAGGTCATCGATATCGGCTTGTGCCCCACGGAAGAAATTTACTTCGTGACTTCACACCTCAAGCTCGACGGCGGGATCATGGTCACTGCGAGTCACAATCCTATGGACTATAACGGCATGAAGTTCGTCCGGGAGGATTCCAAGCCCATCAGCGCGGATACGGGCCTGAAGGATATGGAACGAATTATTCTCCGCGGGGACTTTGCTCCGCATGCGGCGCCGGGCAGGGTCGAACGCGTCTCGTCGGAGGACGCGTACGTGGAGCGCTTGCTGACCTACGTGGATCCGCGGCGGCTTCGAAAGCTCAAGGTGATCATGAACTGTGGCAACGGCTGCGCAGGCCCTATCCTTGAGAAGCTGGAACCACACCTCCCTCTTGAGTTTATCAAGCTCTTTCCTGAGCCCGACGGCACGTTTCCTCACGGGATACCCAATCCCATTCTGCCTGAAAACCGAGGAGTGACCGCGAAGGCCGTGCTCGATCAAAAGGCCGACCTGGGGATCGCGTGGGACGGAGATTGCGACCGATGCTTCTTTTTTGACGAAAAAGGTGAGTTCCTTGAAGGCTATTACATCGTGGGCTTTCTTGCGCAGGCTTTCCTGAAGACGCATCCGGGCCAAAAAATCGTCCACGATCCGCGGCTCACCTGGAACACTATCGAGATGGTGCGCGATGCGGGCGGCATTCCGGTTCAGACCAAGGCCGGCCACGCGTTCATCAAAGAGCGAATGCGGCTGGAAGACGCGATCTACGGCGGAGAAATGTCCGCGCATCACTATTTCCGTGAATTCGCTTATTGCGACAGCGGAATGATACCGTGGCTTCTTATGGCGCAGACTCTCAGCGAAGAGAACCGGCCTCTGTCGGAGCTCATCCAAGACCGAGTCAAACGATATCCGGTTTCCGGCGAAATCAATCGGCAGGTTTCGGATCCGCACAAGGCGCTTCAGAAAATCGAGGAGCAATTCAAAGGCAAGGGCGCGCAGTTCGATTACACGGACGGCTTGAGCGTGGAATTCGACACGTGGCGATTCAACCTTCGGCCGTCAAACACCGAACCCGTGATCAGGCTCAACGTGGAAGCCCGTGGAGACAAGACATTGCTGGATAAGAAGACAGAGAAACTCTTGGAAATGATTCAAAGCGCTTCCTGAGCGGTCTAGTTCGTAGGATTGGGTGCTGACTTCGGCATTAAGCGTGAGGTGATACTAATGGAATTCACGGCGGTTCTTGAAAAAGTCCCCGAAGGCTATATCGCCTTTGTCGAAGAATTGCCGGGCGCCAACACCCAGGCCGCAACGCTTGAAGAAGCGCGTGAAAATCTCCGCGAAGCGATTCAGTTAGTTTTGGAGGCCAATCGCGCCCTGGCGGAGGAATCTATCCGAGGCCGCGGTGTTTAGATTAGCTATTGACTTGGGGGGCAAAACCTGTTACCCGTAAAAATTACGATAAGATACGAAGCGGAAGCGGTATGATTTCCAGCCGGCTCCTTCAGATTAGCATCCTCATTCTGGTCATCGTTGTCCAGGTCGGACAACTCCGTGCAGGAGCCTGGTAATGGAACTCTGATACACTCGTAGAGAATACAGGAAATCAAAAAGATCCGTTACCGGGCGCCCGGTAACGGATCTTTTTTTTCCGGCTTTTTTGCCCGCGGAGGAAACACCCATATGAGCCGAGAACCAGATCGCCCCAGCCGCACCCTGACCCAAGGCGTGGAACGCGCGCCTCACAGATCGCTGCTCCGATCCTTGGGTTTCACCGATCAGGACTTGGAGCGTCCTTTGATCGGGGTGGTGAATTCATACTCCGAGATTATTCCCGGGCACATGAGCCTCAACTCCCTCGCTCAGGCGGTCAAGGCGGGCGTGTACAGAGCCGGCGGCAATCCGGTGGAAGTCGGCACCATCGGCGTGTGCGACGGGCTCGCGATGAATCACCTGGGCATGAAGTACTCGCTGGCGAGCAGGGAACTGATCGCGGATTCCGTGGAAGTGGTGGCCAGATCCCACTGCTTTGACGCCATGGTCCTCGTGCCGAATTGCGACAAGATCGTCCCCGGCATGATCATGGCCGCGGCCAGACTCAATATACCCGCGATCGTGGTCAGCGGCGGACCCATGCTTTCCGGCCGCGATCGTGACCGGTCGCTGGACGTTGCCAGTGTGTTCGAGGCCGTGGGCGCGGTAAAGGCAGGCAAGATGAGCGCTGAAGACCTCACGCGCATCGAGCGGGCCGCGTGCCCGACGTGCGGTTCCTGCGCAGGGATGTTCACCGCGAATTCCATGAATTGTCTCACTGAGTCGCTTGGCATGGCGCTCCCCGGCAACGGGACGATCCCCGCGGTCATGAGCGCCCGCCTAAGGCTCGCAAAAGAAACCGGCGGCCGGGTCGTGGAACTCTGGCGCGAAGGAATCCGGCCTCTACAGATCATGACCGATGAGGCTTTCCGCAACGCGCTCAGTGTGGACATGGCTCTTGGGTGTTCCACCAACACATTGCTGCATCTCCTGGCAATAGCTCACGAGGCGGGCATCCGCCTGGACTTGGATCTGGTCAATGAGGTGAGTCGAAAGACGCCCAATCTGTGCCGCATCAGCCCAGCGGGCGCGCATCACCTGGAAGACCTGGACAGGGCCGGCGGTGTCCATGCGGTGATGGCGGAACTGGCGTCAGCCGGTTTGCTCAATACGGATTGCCTTACCGTGACCGGCAAGAAAGTGGCTGAAAACCTCAGCAATCGCACGGTCACGGATCGGGACGTCATTCGTTCCGTGGATAATCCGTATCTGAGCGAGGGGGGCCTGGCGGTTCTCTTCGGGAACCTGGCGCCCCAAGGGGCTGTGGTGAAGCAATCGGCAGTGGATCCTGCCATGCTTCGCCACGAAGGCCCAGCCCGGGTTTTTGAATCGGAAGAAGAAGCCACAGCAGCGATCCTGGGTGGCTCAATCGTTCCGGGCGAGGTGATCGTGATTCGTTACGAAGGGCCGCGAGGAGGTCCGGGCATGAGGGAGATGCTCACTCCCACATCAGCCCTGGCAGGCATGGGGCTCGACACGAAGGTCCCCTTGATTACTGACGGCCGCTTTTCCGGCGCAACCCGCGGCGCGGCCATCGGGCATATCTCCCCTGAAGCCATGGCCGGCGGGCCTATCGCGGCGATTCGGCCGGGGGACACCATATCCATCAATATACCGGCAAAAACCCTCGATCTGAAGATAACACCGGAAGAGCTTTCAGCTCGACTTGACACCTGGCGGCGCCCCGAACGGCAGATCCCGGCGGGGTGTCTGGAACGTTACGCGCAACTGGTGACATCGGCCAATACCGGCGCCGTCTTCCGCAATAACCTAGCCGGCGACGGCTCATGATACCAATGCGCTTTCAAATGAGTGAAATGGTTACCGCGGCGGGCCTGGGATCTCCTGAACGAAGGTCCGACGGCCTTGCGTCGTCCGAAGAGAAGGAGATCCCAGGCCCGCCGTACACATGCAACTTGTTTGATCGCGCATTGGTATGAGTGACTATCCGAGGGAAAAGACCATGAAACACTACACAGGCGCTCAGATCCTGATGAAATGCCTGGAAGCGGAAGGCGTGGATCTCATGTTCGGCTATCCGGGCGGAGCGGTGATCGACATCTACCACGAGCTGGACGCATCCAACATCAGACATATTCTCGTGAGGCACGAGCAGGCCGCGGTCCATGCCGCGGATGGGTATGCGCGGGCTTCGGGCAAGGTGGGCGTCGCGCTCGTGACTTCCGGGCCCGGCGCGACCAACACGGTCACAGGGATCGCGTCCGCGTATATGGATTCCATCCCGGTGGTGATCTTCACCGGGCAAGTTCCGACCGCGCTGATCGGCAACGACGCGTTCCAGGAAGTTGATATCGTGGGGATCACGCGACCGTGCACAAAACACAACTTCCTCGTGAAAAGCTCGAAAGACCTCGTGAAATCCGTCGCGCAGGCTTTTCACCTGGCGCGGACCGGCCGACCCGGCCCTGTGGTGGTGGACCTGCCCAAAGACATCATGCAGGCCCGCGAACCGTTCCATTACCCGGAATCGGTCCAGATCAGCGGTTATCGGCCTAGGTATCGACCTCACGTGGGCCAGTTGCGCAAGGCCTTCGATCTGATCGCCAAGGCCGAACGCCCCTTGATCTACGGCGGCGGCGGTCTCATCTCCGCCCGCGCCTCAGGCGACCTTACCCGGTTCGCACGCAAGCTCTCCATCCCGGTGACGCTCACGCTCATGGGCCTGGGCGCGTTCCCCGGTGACGACCCGCTCTGGACCGGAATGCTCGGGATGCACGGCACGTACACGGCAAACATGGCCGTCGCGGAATGCGATGTGCTCATCGCAATCGGCGCGCGATTCGACGACCGAGTGACGGGCAAAGTGGACGAATTCGCTCCAAAGGCCCAGATCATCCACATCGACATCGATCCGTGCTCCATCCAGAAG
>VGSG01000005.1 GCA_016875095.1 Deltaproteobacteria bacterium | reverse complement strand
CGAACAACTCAACCTGGTTCAGGGTGAGACGTCCCCTTCAGGGGGCTCCTGATCCGACCCCCTTGGGGGGCTAACAGAACTATGCCCCCGGCTCTGCCGGGGGTCATTTAACTACCAAACAAAAAGTTGTGATTGCGAGGAGTGAAACGACGAAGCAATCCCCTTTGCTGAAAGGTGGGAGATTGCTTTGTCTCGCGTCCCGCGGGACCCGCAATGGCAGCGACCCTACACTCAAAGGAATGCTCACCCATCGAACCGCGTTTTGTGTTGACTCAAACGCTACCCGTGCAGTAATCTGCAATTATTATAGATCGTTGTCTCGGCAGGCTTTCAGTTCTCGGGGCTCCTTGTTCCGGCTTTTCCTGTGTCGTGGCGCTCCTTTGATTCTTCCTTCCGACCCCGAGCGCACTACGCAGTTATAAATCGGACGAGGCGTGCCTCTATCATAGCAATCGAATAACCAAGGGGGCGTTCAGATGTCCGGGCTCAGATCCGTTTACGTCAGTAATCGTAATCGCTGTGCGGTCGCCGTCGCGCGAGGGTTGGTGTTGAGCGCCCTCTTGGTGTTGTTCGTCGTATTCACTTGCCAAGATGTCCCTGCGAACCAGGAAAGTCAGTCCGAAAAGGATGTCATCGCGATTCCGGGCCATGCTCCAGGAGAGCTGTACGCGCTTTTCGTGGGTGTAGGGAAATACAAGCACGCCTCTATTCCTTCGTTGATGTTTCCGGCCAAGGACGCTCAGGACTTCGCTAGTCTGCTTGAAGCGCAGAAACATCTATTCAAGAAGACCAACGTGAAAGTCCTCGTGGACGAACAAGCGACCAAGTACGAATTGGAGAAGTACCTGTACTATGACCTCCGCAAGGCGGGGAAGAACGATACCATTCTCGTTTTCCTGAGCGGTCACGGCGCAATAGACCCTTTACGCGCGGGGGAATTCTTCTTCCTCTCATATGAGGCTGACCCGCAACTCCTGGAGCCGACCAGTCTGAACATGTCGGGGCTTCGGTTCTTGAAAGGGCTGGATTGTCCCAGGGTAGTGCTGATCGCGGATTCCTGCCACGCGGGCGGGTTCTCCAAGGAAGGCGCCAAGGCCGCTGTGAATTATAACAACTTCGTGAGGGACTTCACCGCGTCATCGGGGAAAGTGGTTATAAGCTCCAGCCGACCGGACCAGTTTTCTTTGGAGATGCCCGATCTCAAGAACGGGGTCTTCACCCATTTCTTCATCGAAGCTTTGAAGGGTAAGGGAGATCAGGATTCTGACGGAATCGTCACGATCAATGAAGCGTACAACTACGTATACTCTCAAACCAAGGATAAAACCAAAGGCGCGCAACACCCCCAGTTTGAAGGAACCGTGGAAGGTCTCTTTCCCCTGGCCGCCATTGCGAGCCTCGATAAGCGATTGCCGGTGAGCACAGGTTACGTGCCGCGTGCCGCAACGATTCTGGAGCTCCAAACAGAACCTGGTGGCGTCAATGTCTACGTTGACACCAGGTTCGTCGGACGAACAGCCGAGGATGGTCATCTCCATATCAAGTACCTTCCGGTGGAAACTGCCATCGCGGTGACTCTAAAAAAAGACGGCTGGCTGGAAAAGGTGGTGGGACCGTTCTATTTCACCGGCAACCAGCATCAGATCAAGAGCGGTCTGATCAAGCTTCATGCTGCCATAGCGTCGCTGCAGATCTCGACCGAGCCGGGTGAAGTGACCGTGAAAGTGAACGGAGAAGCTGCCGGAACAACAGACAAGAAGGGTTCTCTAACCATCAGCGGTGTGAAGGTAGCCACTCCCCTTCAGGTAGAATTGGAAAAGAACGGCTTTCGGACAAGAACATTAACTATGATGGTTCCCCCTGGAAGTGAAGGCAGCATTTACGAATTTGGCGGCAAAGTGATCCTCACTCGCGACACGCAGGTAGCCAAACCCAGCCCATCTCCTTCGGCTACTACAGACAAGGCCGCGACAGAGAAGACCACAAGACCCCAGGCGGAGCCGCGGGCGGAATCCACCCAACCTGAAGCTGAGAAGTCCGGTGTTGATATGACTCAAAAGATGCAGGACATCGAGCAGCGGCGCTGGTTCCCCTCAAAGCATAATAAGTAGTTTAGGGGACGCCAGGCGCTGGAGCGGTCCAGGGATTCATGCCATCCTCAACCGTGTTCTGTCGCCTGCACGCCGGGGACCTGGGACAAGATCCCTGGCGTACTACCCCGGTTGTCCGCCTACGCGTCACCGAGACTGATTCTGACTCTCAGCACATTCTTACCCTGCTCTCGCTGATACTCCACAGTGTCCGCCAATTTTCGCACGAGATGAATGCCCAGCCCGCCGGCTTCTGATCGATCGAGGGACCTGTTCGGGTCAGGGGGAGGGCTCAAGAGCGGGTTGAATTCCTTGCCGTCGTCTTTGAACTCAATAAGCAATTGGCCTTGCTCGTGTCTTAACCTCACCTCCACGTCGTGAATCTCATCGTCATCAAATGCATATTTATTGATGTTCGTCAGGACTTCTTCCAGCACCAAATTGGCCAGATAAACGATCCGTTCCGACAAGTCGTGAGCCTCGAACCATGCGTTGGCGCGGTTGATTGATTCAGCCAATCGGGCCGAATTCGTTTCCACAGTCAAGTTGAGAATTTCGCTCATCAGCAGCGCCCGGGATGGTGGCGGTTTGCGAAAAGCCTCATGCGGAATGGCGCTCAGAGAGGAAGATCGGGGGAAACTTCTTCGTGTGAAGACGCTTCTCCGACGCCTTCTCCAAGAAACTGCCGTAGGCTTCGGAATCCTCATTTCTCCTGTGGGGAAATGAGGATTCCGAAGAATACCGGAAGTTCTTGAGGAGGGGTTCGGGGAGGCCCTTCTTACAAGAAGGGCCTCCCCGATTCTTACTCGCTTGGATGCGCTTCCCGGCTTCTATTCCGCTTTCAGGATCGCAAGGGCCTCGTCCAGGCTGCGCACTATCGGGATGAACTGCGCAGTTCCGGACGTCATAAGGGTCTCTTCCACCATGGGTTGGGGATTGAGCACCACCATCTTCTGTCCTTGCGCCGCCAGGGACTTGGCGCATTTGAACAGCAGCCTGATGCCGAGCGACGCGAGATACGTCACCTCCGTCATGTCGACAACAGCGGCTTTGCCCGCGTGGGCAGTGAGTTGCTCGAATTCCGTCCCAATCTGACGTTCGCCCTCCACGTCGAGTTTTCCTGAAAGGGCCACGTGTGTGTGATGTCCGGTGCTCTCAACGACTCGTAACTCCATCCTCAGCCTCCTTACGGTAAGGCGACGAGACCTGCCGCCATGTTCGCGCTCACTCTCTTGTTACCGCCAATCCCGGGCCGGCAAGCGGACTCTATGGTGGCTACCCGCCCCGGTTCTTCCCAAGTTCCAGCGACCGTTTGGGGCGCTCCACCGCTTTGACGCGCTCGTCCACCGCTGAGTATCATCGTAGCACAGACGAAAGCGGTTGTTTTGACCAATTCTGTCTCTCGACAAACGCTGCGTATATCGTGACTTTCTCTTAGTGACGGGCCCCGCTGCCCGGCGTTGCCGGGACTAAGGGAAAATCTCTTGGCCGCATGAAATTATCCCACGTGGTTCTCGTAGGTGTCCACAAAGGATATTGACGCGCGCGACAAAACGTGTATATACTCTCACCTGAGGATCCTCCCTCGTAGGTGACGGAACGAGCCACGCATATTTTCATAATAGGAGCCGTGTAGGTGTCCCGCAAGGCGAAGCCCGATGTTGCTCAAATCCTTGAAATAGGCCGAACCTGCGTCTGTTTCAATGTTCGCAAGGCTTCCCGCGCAGTGACGCACGTTTACGATAGCGCGCTTCGCTCCGTAGGGCTGCGCGCCACACAGTTTGCGCTCCTTTCAGCGATCAAGATCCTGCAGCCCGTGACCGTGACGCATTTGGCCCAAGCAACTATCACGGACCGCACAACTCTGGGTCGGAACCTCAAACTCATCGAGAAAAAGGGCTTGATTCGAATGCTGTCCGGAGAAGACCTCAGGGAACGAAACGTATATTTGACGGAACGAGGAGAGGGAGCTGTCGCAAAGGGGATTTCGCTCTGGGAGGAAGCCCAGACCCGGCTCACTGAGCAGCTCGGTGAGGAGCGCGTGGAGCGTCTGTTGAACGATCTATCTTTGTTAGTGGAAGCCGCGCGCCGCGTCTGAGATTTCCCCGCAGATATATGTATATACATCCAAGCTTGGCGAGCTGAGCGGAATTCTCATCAGAGCTATCGAACCGGATACACGTCGCGAAGGAGGCCGACATGAAATTGGAAGAACACCCGACGGTCAAATGGTTTCACACCGCAGGTCGGTCGGCAAAAGCGCTCCAGGAGCCTCAAAAGCTCGATACCGAGTGGCTGAGGGAGCTTTGTCTGAAGGCCGGGGCCGACGATGTGGGTTTCGTGGAGATCGATCGACCTTCTTTGGCGATGGACAAACAGGAATTGCTCGAAGCCATGCCCGGGGCGCGGACATTGGTGAGCCTGGTGTTCCGCCTGAACAGGGAACCGATCCGGACCGTGGCCCACTCCATGGCGAACCTGGAATTCGGTCACGCGAACAAACATGCGAACGATGCTGCGCGCCGAATCGTAACTCAATTGCAAGGCCCGGGAATCCGCGCGCTGAATGCGCCGGTAGGATTTCCGTACGAAATGGATCGGTGGCCCGGGAAGCTCTGGTGGGTGTGCGACAAGAGAGTGGCTGAAGAGGCTGGGCTGGGACGCACAGGATGGAACCGGCTGGTTCTGCATCCTCGATTCGGCCCCTTCATGGTTCTGGGGACCATGCTGCTGAACGCTGAGATGACCGCTTACAGCAAGCCTTTAGACTACACGCCGTGTATTGAATGCAAACTCTGTATAGCCGTCTGTCCGGTCGGCGCGGTCAAGCCGGACGGATATTTCGATTTCGTATCCTGTTACACCCACAACTACCGTGAACGCCTAGGCGGTTTTATCGATTGGGTCGAGAATATTGCGGGAAGCAAGGGCGTGGTCGATTACCGAAAGCGTGTAAGCGAGCGAGAGACGGTCTCCATGTGGCAAAACCTCTCCATTGCCCCCCAGACTCGATGCGACCGCTGCATGGCGGTCTGCCCTGCGGGTGAGGAGGGTATCGGGGAGTTCCTGACGGATCGGGCGGGCTATACTCAGCGCCTGCTAAAAGGGCCGCGGGATCGGAATGAGACGGTCTACGTGGTCCCGGGCTCCGACGCGGAAGAGCACGTGACTTCCCACTTCCCTCACAAAACCGCGAAACGCGTCTCCAACGGACTTCGACCGAGATCTATCCAAGGGTTTCTCGGGGGTATCCCGATAGCGTTTCAGCGAGGACGATCCGAAGGTCTTCATGCGAGCTTTCACTTCACCTTTACTGGCGAGGAGCCATGCGAGGCCACGGTGGTCATTCGAGATCAGACGATCAAGGTTCATAGCGACCACGTTGGGACCGCGGATCTCCGCCTCACCGCCGACAGTCGCACGTGGCTGGGGTTCCTGGCAAAAGAGAAGAACCTGCTGTGGGCAATCATCACCGGCAAGATCCGCGTGAAAGGCCCACTCAAGCTTATGGCCGCGTTTGCGAAATGCTTCCCGTCATAGAGAAAAAGTTGGGAGGATGGGCATCTTTCCGCCTGCTCAGTCCGGAACGAGAGATTGCGCAATGAAAGGGGAGTTATTGACGCGCGGCAACCCCGCGTTCCTCGGTCTGTACAGATGCGGGCCACAGAATCAAGGGCACGCCCGGCCCCGCCATAGCGCTCAAGAAAACCCCTTCTTCGGCTTTTGCTCCTTCCTGCGCGAATGCCCGGGGCGGACGCCCTGAACGATCCGCTAGTGTCGTGTCTCCATGATAGCTTTACGACTAGATGTTCGCCTGGAGGTCATATGCCAATTACTCCGGCGTCTCGTCAGAATGTCTTTGGTGGGACGGGCATCTGAAACTGTCTCACCAGAACTGCCAAGCTTTTTCGGAGACACTACACTAGCGCATTCCTTCCACTTTGATACGGCTGCTCACGCACGCGTAACAGGAGCCCGAACGGGACCTGGCAGCGTCTGAGAGCGAGAACACGCCTACGATATTATGAGGGCCTCTCTGATAAACAAAGAGTCGTTGCAGATCTGACAGGACCATTTTTTGGAGGGCAACTTCAAGGAAGGCGCCGTCATCGCAAGAAATCACACTACGAGAGGTCAGGACAGTTCGCGCCGCTGTTTCGGGAGGTATTCCTCGCATGTACGCCCGCATCAGGTCGGTCTTGGATATGACACCGCTCGGAATACCTTCCGAGTCCTTTATCAGTATTGCTCCGAAGCGATGCGCAGACAGGCCTTCCATAATCCGGAGCAAGTTCTCTTGTTCCGAGAACCATTTCACCGACGGGGTCATGACATCTCTCACCCTTATTCGGTCTCGCTCATCTAAAAGGCGTTGGTCCTTCCCCTGCTTCAGGACGCTCCGGTTACACGCATGACAATACCGGTAGAGGAGTCCGACGATGTCAGGATAGGCCAGCACGCCCACCACGCGGTCTTGGTTATCGTCGGTCACGTACAATCGGTAGATATGATTGGACCGCATGGTGTCCAGAGCTGATTCAAGGGAGTCGGCCGCGCGGCAGAAGAGCGGGGGAGAAATCATAATATTTTCCAAAGGAAAGTCTATCGGAAGGCCGGCGTAATACCCCGCCATAATGTCTGTTTTGGAAACCACTCCGCGCGGGTGGTCGTTCTCGTCGGTCACCAGAAGCGCATTCACCTTATACTTGACCAGCCGTCGGATCGCGCGCTGGATCGATGATTCCGCGGGAAGGCTCACGATCTGCGCCCGCATGGCTTCCCTCACGGTCAATCCTGCTAAGACATTGCGCTTTTTGTCAGCAGGCATCTCCTCACCCTGAACCGGCGACTCAGGATGCAATTCGGCAAGACGGCAAAACTATTATGCGGAAAGTCTGTCCACGAGAAAATAGAACAGGTCTGAGAGATAGACCATTCCTTCAATTCTTTCGTCGCTCACCACCGGGATGCGACGTATATGTTTCTTGATCATGATATCCAGAATCACCATCACATGCGTATCCGGTGTCACGGTAACCACATGAGTGGTCATGAGTTCCTCGACACGCACGGATTTGGCTCGTTCAGAGACGACCTCCATGAGCCCGGGGACATCTATGTCCGTCATGGTTCCCCAGACCTGAACATGTTTCGGGCGAACAAAGAGCAAGATATCATACATGGATAACATACCGAGCAGGCGCCCTGCCTCATCGGTCACGATCATGCCGAAAATGCGTCGCTGTTCTTCCCGGCTCGCTCTCTGGAAGAGTTTTATTGCCTCCATAATGGTCATGTCCGCCCGTAGCGTGCAAAAAGTGGTTGCCATCACGTTTCTGGCTGTGAACATAGCTCGCCCCCTTACCGGCCTTCGAAGAATCTGTACAAGGCCCCAAGCTTTTGCTATAGCGCCGACCTTTCTGCCGATCAGACCATCCAGAGCCAGGGCGCAAGTCGATATCCGACCCGTTGAGTGTAATCTTCGTACCCGGCCAGCTCTTGCCTAAGTGTGCGATCTTCAAGGGCAGTGCGTACGACCAGCAACAGGATAGAGCAGCCGGCCGGGATCGCAGCCCATGCCGATCCCAGTGCGAGCGCGCCTGCGATTGTCATCAAGATCCATCCGGCATATCCCGGATGCCGAACGTATCGGTAAGGACCGCGCGCGATTGGGGTATGGCCTCTTTCTGTCTGAATCCGGACGAACTTAGCAAAGAATTTGTTAACGGACATGGCCCAGAGCACGATCAGGTTGGCGACAACGAACAATGCTAGACCCACAACCTTCGGCCATGATCCTGTCTGCGGAGTCCATTGGAACCGGTGATCGAGTCCCGCGACGATCACCGTGATTACCCACATTCCCCCCAAACACCGCGCGAGGACTGTATCCCACGGTTTTGCCTCTCTTTCAGTACCCAGGCGGATTTGCACGAGCTCCGGGTTGACCTTCAGGAGAACAAGAAAGTTGAGCGCCAAGCACGCGGCAAATACGCCCATGAACCACCACCCTTCAGACCAGGTCACACTGTACGCGGGCAGGAACAAAGCCGCTCCCATGAACAGAAGAAAACCCACAAGCCACAAAAAGGACTTCTTCCATAATTCCCGAACGACCGCGGAGCTGGTCTGTGATGGACCATCTTCCTGCACGCGCATGCTCCCTCCTCAGCAGTGGTGTTTGGACGCTTCGAGGCCGTGTGCGACAGGGCTCTTGAATACACGCAGTGGATCGGGTAGGTCAAGAACGAGAATATGCCCGGGCATAGAAGCAGTTGCACGACCCGTGAGCTTTCGAACAAGTGGCCGGGGACGGCCTCTTGTAGTAATGCACGGGCGAACGAGCGGCCCTTACCGAGCACAGATAGGAGGGGGTCACGTGCAAGAATTGTCCTTGGTTTCACGGGTTGTCTTGTGGGCGCTCCTGATTGTCATGGGCCTGTTTGCGATGCTGGTCATGGGCTGGCAAATCATGGTCGTGAAGGGCAAGGCCATGAAGAACCCTGACGGAACCGTCGACGATTGGCATGAGCAAAAGATCCTTTACGGCATGGCGCTTGCCGACATATTCGTGGCCTGTCCCATGTGCCTCATTGGAATTGCATTGGTGATAGCCGATCCCCGCTGGGGACACTATCTCCTTGCAATGGGGGCTTTCTGGTTCGTATGGGGGAATGCGATGACCACCGCGACCAGTCTCAGGTTCGAGAAGCCGAAATTAACTCTGTCCTGGTTCTTCACATTTCCCTTTGGCGCCCTGGTGGGTCTCGCGTACATTGTCTGGACTGTTGTTCATTTTGATTCCATTTACGTTCGATAAGAAGAAGCGCGCACGGCCGTGGGCCCTTATACTGATGCGCATTCAAAGAGGCAAGATCGGGGAAATCTTCTTTAGGAAAGAGGCGCCTCCACGGCTCAGGCAAGAAATTCCCACGGTTTTCGGAATGCTCATTTCTCTTGCCTGGGAAATGAGCATTCCGAAAAATGGTGGAAGTTCTTGGGGAGGGGGTCGGGGAGGACCTTCTTACAAGAAGGTCCTCCCCGATTCTTACCTCTCTGAAAGCGAAGCGGTATTACAGGTTCGGCTCCAGATTCCTGTAGGAGAGGCACATGCGCATCGCACTCGGTCTTTTCTTCGTGTGCTTCGGGTTATTCGGTTGGCTGGGTCAATTAATATCCGGTCTCCACTATTCGTTGGCTCAAAGACTGAGCTTGCAGGAAAAGAGCGAAGGCACCGATCCGCTCTTTCGGTTGGCAGAGCGCAACGCCGCGAGATGGGATTCGTTCGTGCTATGGACCTTGCCTGTGGCAGGGGTCCTGATGCTCTTTAATCATCCGTGGTGGCCGTACGTGGCATTGGTCGCGGGTGGAATTCACCTGGACGCGGGAGGCAGGGAACTTGCCAAGTCGTTGAGCCTGAACAAAGGCGGCGTGAGGATCGGCGCCCCGAAAGATTGGCAGATCGCGAAGATCTTCCTGTCCGGACTGGTCCTTATCGGCCTTGTCACTATTGCGTATGCGCTCTGGGCCATCAGCAACACTGCAGATGGCCGCTTAGGCTTCACCGCGGCGGTTTCGTTAAGAACGCTTGTATCTTTGCTCTTAGCCACGTGTGGGTTGAATCCCGGAACCTACCTATGTTGAAACCCATTGCCACACTCAAGACGCCGAGTATCACGGCTATTCCATAGCATGCCCAAAGAAAAGGGCGTGAAAAGTGCTGACCCAAGTTGAGGCCTGGCACGCTGCCAACCAGACCCACCGTCACAAAAACCACCAACAGGAGGTATAAGCTGCCGGACACCCGAACGCTTGCTCTATGAGCCAAAAAGTCTGCCCGCTTCAAGAGCCTCTCTTTTTCGACAAAAGTATTCTTGAGCTCTTCGCGCGTCTTCTCATGTTCGAGGCGCTCTCTCTCTACGAGTTGAAGGGTCCTCTTCGTGGCGCTCTTGATGATGTCTTCCCGTATTTCTTCCGCTGTCTTCGCCGTAAATTGGTCAGGATCGCCTAATGTCTTGTCTGCGAGCAAGTTCATTGCTGCTCGGCTTGTACGAAGGTGGTAATATTCCTCCTGACCGATACCATCACATTGCTTTAAGCGTTCAATCTCTTTAACGAAAAGGGCAATCAACTGGTCATCCGGCTCGATCGCTGCGTAGCAGTCCGCAATCAAAGTCCGTTGATTAATTTCGCTTGCCTTTGCCGGCGCATGCAACCAAGCCAACGTTCCTACAAAGACATCTGTTAGGCAAACCGGGATCGCGTACCTACTCCCATTTATGTTGGATTCCATCTCTCTGTTGGCGCGCACGAGACCGGAATTCGTTGTGACGAATATATGACCTGCCTCAGCGAGAGTCCTGGGCTTGGTCCCTGCACGGAGCATGTGAACTGCTGTGATCGATTTAATGTCTCGGATCATGGAATCTTTCTTGGAACTTGCGTCGAAGTACGGATCGCCTGATTGGTAGATTGCGATAATACGTTGTTCCAAGTCAGGTTCGTCAATTTGATATCTCCGGTTGAGAAGCGGATCAGGTGTGTCCACTATATCAATTCGGTGTTCGCTGAGCAAAGACGCACTCCTTACTATTATGGTTTCAACGTCAGACTCCTTGTAGTCATTGTGCATGAAGTACCTTAGCGTAGGGCCGGCTCTGTATGGGTCATATCGGGTGGGGGCAAGTTTGTCCAAGCAGTTGTAAAGTATATTTTGCATCTCGTCGTATGTGTGCTGGAAGACATGTAACCGAGCTCCTTGTCCCCTGAGGAGTTCAAGCAACTCGACACAGGCTGACTGTCGGTCGTCTCCTTCCGTACCAAGAACTCGTAGCAAAAACCTTGTGTCGAAATAGAAACAGACTCTTTTAAGCTTGGTCTTGTATTTATCAATATCCGAATATATCAGAGCGGATGCCAGTGTATGGCCCAAGACGACGTTGATGAGGAAGCTAGCCAGCCCTGGTTCGGAATGAAATACTTGGCAAATAAAACTCTGAGCCAAGTACCTATTCTGCTTAGGTGACTGAGCAGCTGGTAGAACTCCTCCACTGCGAACAGCCTCGTACTGCTCGCGGTTGGAGGGCTCGAACGCTCCCGACAGGATATCCAGACTACGCTTGTCAATAACACTGAGCAGAGCGTGATCAGCCGATTCGGAGTCCAGGGTCTTCTCGTAGACATCTTTGCAGAACCTGACAAACTCAGCTATCAGCTTATTGTACTCCCTGACCTGATCCTCCGCGTGCTTGGAGAACTTAGCTAGATTTATTTGCTTAAGAGAGGGTTTGAATATCCCGGCGCGGCGTTCGATCAGGCCTCGATTCTTGGCTCTCGTCAAGATCGTCATCATTGCGTACTGAGGAATAAGTAAGCCATATTCGTCCCGAAAATCTTGGCACAATGTCTTGGGATCAATAGCGTCGTAGTTCCGGCGGGACATCAAAAGTGCCGCCAATGGGACGAAATTCTCGACGAAATCCTTCTTGTAATGATCCCAGTTTACTCTTAGGAAGGCGAGGCTGCTTAGAGTCTTGCTCATAACAGTACTCCAGCGTTGATAGATCTTGATGGCATGCAATCGCCGCGCGCGTATGCCCCAGATCTGGAACCATGTCAAGAGAAAACGAAATTCCTCGACTCGTGCGGGGTCAACAGTCCTGCAGAAGTAAGGCAACTTAATGACTTGCAGAAGTGATTACCGTCCGCCACGCTAAGCGTAAGGTAAGTTGACCCAAGAATTATGTTCAGTGTCAGAAAGGACGTCCTAATTACATCCTGCACCATCCGCGCTTGCATTCCCTAAAGAGCGCAACAGCCTGGAAAAACCAATTCGGTTCCTTTTCCGATTGTTTCATGAGAATTGTTTGATGCGATTTTGTCTTTCTTGGTGTTGTTGCGCGCATTGGAAGCGCGATTCGCTAGGCTCAAACCCGTATCATTCAAACGTAATCGGCTGGTATCCGAAGGTTTGTTTTACCTGCGCGAGCATCTCTTCTGACGGGTCGCAAGAGATTGACGGAACGCTGATAATCGTCTCGGTGCGGTTGGGGATCACCACGTGGAGCTTTACCGGCACTCGGCCTTGATGTTTGCGCAGGATGCGGCTCAGCTCTTTGATCTGAAGAGGGTCGGCGCCGGTGGTGGAGATCCGGATGTGCAGAGCGTTGCTCAGGCGGCGGGGCGCGTCTTCCAATGAGTGGATCTCCTGAGCCAGGATCTTGGGGTTTTCCTGGTCACCTTCACGATTTCCTGAAACGAGCAGAGGCTTTCCCGATCGGAGCAGGTCCTGCGCCTGGACGTACAGGTCCGAAAAGACGGTCACTTCAGCCGTGCCTTCAAGATCTTCAAGGGTGACAAAGGCCATTCGGTCACCCTTCTTGGTATTGATCTCCTTGATGTTCTTAACCAGGCCCGCGATCTTCACCTGGGACGGACCGCCGTTCTGAGCTAGCGCAACCGTGGTCGCGTTTGCGTACCGCTCGATGAGCCGATCATACTTCATCAGCGGATGGCCGGTAACGTAAAACCCGAGCATTTCCCGTTCAAAGCCCAGCTTGATCAAGTCTTCCCATTCCGCCAGTTCCGGGATCGCGACATCGTGCCCGTTTTCCCCGCCGGGCGCGCATTCATGCTCAAAGAGGTTGAACTGACCTTCAGCCTTTTCTCTCTGGTAGCTCTGGCCTTGTTCGAGGACCTGGTCCAGCGCATCGAACATGGCCCTTCTCGTCAGGCCCATGCCATCGAATGCGCCACACTTGATCAAGCTTTCAAAGACCTTCTTGTTCGCCCTCCTCAGGTCCACCCGTCGAGCGAAGTCCTGAATCGAGCAGAACGGTCCCGCTTCAGTCCTGGCTTCCAGGATGGAGTCCACCGCGCCCTCGCCCACGTTTTTTACTGCAGAGAGCCCGAAGACGATCTTGCCGTCCACCACACCGAAATTTTTCAATGACGCGTTTACATGTGGCGGCAGCGCCTCAATGCCGCGGTCACGACACTCGGAGATGTAAAGGGTCACCTTGTCCGTATTGCCGGCTTCACAGGTGAGCTGAGCAGCCAGAAACTCTGCGGGGTAATGCGCCTTTAGGAATGCTGTCTGATAGCTCACCATCGCGTACGCGGCCGAATGGGACTTATTGAAGCCATATCCCGCGAATTTCTCCATCAGGTCGAAGATGTGCGCAGCCTTATCCGGATCGATCTTGTTTTTGGCGGCGCCTTTCTCGAAGCGGCTCTTCTGCTCCCGCATCTCATCGGGCTTTTTCTTGCCCATTGCGCGGCGCAACAAGTCCGCGTCGCCCAGGGAGTAGCCCGCGAGCGTGGTAGCGATGCTCATGACCTGTTCCTGGTACACGATAACGCCGTACGTCTCCTTGAGGATCGGTTCCAGCTCGGGCAGCGGATACTCGATGCGGGTCTTGCCGTGTTTGCGACTGATGAAATCATCCACCATGCCCGAATCGAGCGGTCCGGGGCGATACAAGGCAAGGATCGCGATCAGATCTTCAAAGACCGATGGCTTGAACTTGGTCAGCATGTCCCTCATGCCTGACGATTCAAGCTGGAACACGCCCATCGTGTCCCCGCGGCTGAGCAGCTCGTACGTCTCCGGATCGTCGAGGGCCAGAGAGTCGATCTCCAGCTTCACGCCCCCGGATTGCTCGACGAGCTTTAGGGTTTGATCAATCACCGTGAGGGTCTTGAGCCCCAGAAAATCAAACTTGACCAGCCCGATCTTCTCCACCCAATTCATGTCGAATTGGGTGAGCGCCTCCTTCTTGTTCGGGCTGTACAGCGGGAGGAACTCGACGAGAGGACGATCGGCGATCACAATACCGGCCGCGTGGGTGGACGCATGACGGGTGAGCCCTTCCAGCGCCTTTGCGGTCGTGATCAGATCGGCAACCTGCGGGTTCTTGGCAATCTCCTCCCTGAGTTTGGGTTCCCGATCGATGGCCTTGTCCAAGGTCATCTTAAGCTCATCCGGGATCAGCTTCGCGATGCGGTCCGCCTCCGCGTACGGGAGCCCGAGGACCCGCGCCACGTCTCGCACCACGGCTTTGGCTTGCATGCGGCCAAAGGTGATGATCTGCGCGACCTTTTCCTGGCCGTATTTCTCCGTGACGTATTCGATCACGCGGTCCCGACCGGCCATGCAGAAATCCACGTCAATATCAGGCATGCTCTTGCGTTCGGGATTGAGGAAGCGCTCGAAGAGCAGGTTGTAACGAATCGGGTCTATGTCGGTGATTCCGAGGCAATAGGCCGCGAGCGATCCGGCCGCGGAGCCTCGACCCGGACCCACTCGAATCGCATTCTTCCGGGCAAAACCGATAAAATCCGCGACTATGAGGAAGTACCCCGAATATCCCATATCCTGGATCAGCTTGATCTCCCGATTGAGCCGCTCTTCATACATCGGGAGTTGATCTTGGGTGATCTCACCACGGCGCAAGAGTTGCTCCGTGCGTTTGGTGAAGCCCGCGCGAACATCGAGCTCGAAACGCCGCCGGAGCGTCTCCCCTGTCCCAAGGTCGAAACGAGGCATGTGGACGTCGTGTAATTCGAGCAGCAGGGAACACTTCTCGGCCACCAGGAGTGTGTTGGTCAGCGCTTCGGGCAGGTCCCGGAAGTCGTGGGCCATCTCCTGAGGCGACTTGAAATAGAACTGATCGGTCTCGAATCTCAGCCGGGATGGGTCATCAAGCTTCTTGCCGGTCTGAATGCAGAGGAGCGCTTCGTGGGCCCTGTGATCGGCCCGATTGAGGTAATGGCAATCGTTGGTGGCCACCAGCTTCAGGTCGAGCTTACTCGCAAGGCCGACCAGACCCCTATTGGCCTTTTTCTGATTCTCCAGGCCGTTCTCTTGCAGTTCCAAGAAGTACCGCTCGGGCGTGAAGAGGTCCCGATACCATGAGGCGGCTTTTCGTGCGCCTTTGGTATCGCCCGCGATAATAAGGGAAGGGACCTCGCCCGATAGACAACCACTCAAGCAGATCAAGCCTTCGTGGAATTCCTCCAGGAGCTCTCGGTCAATTCGAGGCTTGAAATAGAAGCCTTCGAGGTACGCCTTTGTAACGAGTTTGCATAAGTTACGGTAACCTTTTTCGTTTTCGCACAACAGGATCAGATGGTACGCCGTGGTTTCACCCACACGTGAGTTCTGGTCCGTCCGCGAACCGGGCGCGACGTACACCTCGCATCCGATGATCGGTTTGATGCCCGCAGCCTGCACCTGGGAATAGAACTCCATTGCGCCGAACAGATTACCGTGATCGGTCACGGCAAGAGCCCGCAGGTCAAATTCCCCGGCTCTCGCGATGAGATCCGGGATACGAATGGCGCCATCGAGGAGAGAATACTGGGTATGCAAGTGGAGGTGTGCGAAGTCTGCGTGGGGCATGATCGGTCCTCTAGCTAATTGAAATTACTATTCTTTTATCTAATCTGACCCACCATATCACTCCCTTTCGCCTGAGGCAATGGCTTTTGCCCTCCATCGTCCCGGAAAGGGCAATCCGAAGTTTTCTCAAGCCGTTGTCTGTCCTATTGAAAGCATGTCACGAATAAGTATTTCTAATCCAAAAGTTATTGACACTTCTTCAGCATCTGGATTAAAATACATCCGCCGCGTATCTGTGGACAAGCGATTTGTTTCTTCAACTGTTCGTGCGGTCTTTCATGCGCATGAACAGGAGGAGCGGCTCCGGATGAGAGCTGATGGCGGCCACAGGCGGTTTGAGAATCCGTGTTTTTGGTTGGCGCTTTCGGCGCCGGTGAAGTTGCGCATCAGCGATCAGCGGCCCGGACATCCTTGTGGAGCATCGTCTTGGCGGGTCGGCCCGGCGCGACCCCGAAGGCGCTTGGACGACCTGAAGGTCTGATAAGCGCATTACGAAGGACTGATCAGGTGAAATTGCTGGCCTTCTTCGGAGCTATCGCCCTCAACGTGGCGCAGACGGCGCGATTCGCCATTGAGGAGACCGGCCGGGAAATTACGCTGCTGGGTTCGTCTTTGGCATGGCTCTTCAGGCCGCCGTTTCGGTTTAGGCAGTTTCTCATCCAGTTGGACTTCGTGGGAGTCCAGTCTGTGTATCTGATCTGCATAACCGGGATGTTCACCGGCATGGTGCTGGCCCTGCAAGGGCACATTGCCATGTCTCGTTACGGCGCGGAATCGCTCATCGGCGGCGCCGTGGCTCTTTCTCTGGCCCGGGAACTGGGGCCGGTATTGAGCGCTCTGATGGTGATTGGACGCGCGGGATCAGCCATCACCGCCGAGTTAGGCAGTATGAGGAACACGGACCAGATTGACGCGTTGGCCAGCATGGCTGTCCATCCGGTGCAGTATTTGGTGGCGCCTCGCGTGGTGGCCGCGACAATCGTGTTGCCGTTCTTGGCGATTCTGTTCGAGTTTTCCGGGATGGTGGGGGCGTACATCATCTACACGGGACAGTTGGGCCAGGACGGAGCGCTCTTCATAAACAGTATAAAAGATTATTTAGAACCTGACGATATAACACATGGTTTGATCAAGGCAGTGGTTTTCGGTCTCATCCTGTCGCTGGTGAGCTGCTCCAAAGGCTTCCACGCGACAGGCGGCGCACGAGGTGTGGGGCTCGCCACTACGAGAGGTGTGGTGATCTCTTCGCTCCTGATACTGGCATCGGATTACGTAATGACCGCGCTCATGTTCAAGCCGTCCACGTAGGGCGGGCCGGCGACAGCGTATGATTAGGGTGAACGATCTTCACAAACGGTACGGAGATCAGAAGGTTCTCGACGGGGTCGATTTTTCGATCCAGCGGGGCACGGTCACCACCATCATAGGGCGATCGGGCGGCGGGAAGACCGTGTTGTTGAGGCATCTGATGGGCCTGGAGTCACCCGATTCGGGTGACGTGATCATCGATGGGGAGAACCTTTCCCGGATGGGCGATGCGGACCTGAACAGGATACGGCGACGGTTCGGAATACTGTTTCAGGAAGGGGCGCTCTTCGATTCTCTGACGGTAGCCGAGAACGTGGCTTTTCCTTTGGAAGAGCACACGAAGTTTTCCAAGAGCGAGATCATGCATGTGGTGCGGGAGAAGCTTGGCACAGTGGGCATGACAGGACACGAGGCGAAATTCCCGGCTCAGATTTCCGGCGGGATGCGTAAGAGAGTAGCTCTCGCACGGGCTCTGGCGCTTGACCCGGACATCGTCTTCTTTGACGAGCCGACCACCGGGCTCGATCCTGTGACCAAGTCCGCCATCTATGCCCTCATCAGGAGAACGCATCAGCAGGCGTCCACCACGTACGTGATCGTCAGCCACGATATTCGAGGGGTGTTCTCGGTCTCGGATGAAACCTTGATGCTTTGGGAAGGCAAGATCCTGGCCAAGGGGACCCCCGAGGAGATGGAGCGGTATCCGGACCCCATTGTGAAGCAATTCATCAGTGGGTCGCCGGAAGGTCCGATACACGTTGACTGATTGAGCAGGGCGAAAGACTCGATGGCAGACAAGCTCACATTGGAAGCCAAGGTCGGGATCTTCTTTCTCGTCGGCCTGGCTATCTTTGCATACGTCTGGTTCCGTGTGCTGGGACTGGACTTGCAGGAAGGGTTTGAGCTGAAAGCCCGCCTGAGTTCTGCGGAAGGCCTGGTCGAAGGGACCCAAGTCCAGATCGCGGGCATCAAAGTGGGCAAGATCAAGCACATCGTCCTGGACCAAGACACGGGCAAAGCTATCGTCACGATGGATATCAGGAGCGAGTACCGGGACAGCATCCCGGAAGGATCGCGGGTGATGGTGAGGACCAAAGGGCTGCTGGGAGATAAGTACGTCGTCATTGAGGTCGGCAAGCCCAATGCGCGGAAGCTAAAGTCCGGAGAGGAGATAAAACTAGTATACGAGCCCGCTCCGGCGGAAAAGGTCATGGATACGCTGGGATTCGTGGCTGAAGACTTGAAACTGCTTACCCGCGAAGCCCGCACCCAATTTGTCGACCAGAAAGGCTCGGAAAAAATCGATCGTCTCATAACGAATACGGACCGGGTTTTTCAGGATGTGAGAGACCTGGTGGGCAAGAACAAAGAGAGGCTGGACTTGACCGCCCAGAGGATCGCGCAGGCGAGTGGCGATATGAGCGAGATCCTCTCCCGGAACAAGGAAAAGATCAACCGCACCGTGGACAATGTGGACAAAAGCGGGGAGAAATTCAACAGGCTTACCGAACAACTGGAGAATCTGGTTGGCGATGTCCGCGCCGGCCGAGGAACCCTGGGTAAGCTGGTCACCGACGAATCTCTCTACCGGCAGACTCAGTCCCTGGTGACGGACATGCGACAGCTTTCAGACCGCGTCCAGCGCGGCCCGGGGGTTATCGGACGGCTCATTAACGATCCGGAGCTCTATTTTGAGACCCGTAGAGCCATCCGGAACATGAACAAAACCGCGGAAGACGTGTCCGAAGCTACCCCTGTCAGCACCCTCGCGATCATCCTCGGGTCGGTATTGAGATAAGAGGCTGCGTCCCATGACCAGCCCCACTCACACACAGGTATGGACTCGACGAATCGATTACGCGGTTCGGGCGACGCGACGGCCGTCTTGTCCTCCGTCGAGAAGCTGGGACGGTCTACCCTTTCTCAGCCGCAACGAAACTGTTCACGTATGCGAGAGGAACTCCCTCAACCGTGTTATTGCGAGAATTGAATGGTGGGACAGGCGTCCCGCCTGTCAAGGACGGGCAAGATGCCGGTCCCACCAGGGGTCCTCTCCCTTGAAGGGTGGAAGATTGCTTCGTCCCGCTTCCCGCGGGACTCTCAATGACATGCTCGGACGCGATCTTCGGCGCCACGTAACTCAAGGCTTACGCCGTTACTACTTGGCAGCTTTGATACTTCTCTTGAGCCTGCTCTCTTCCGGGCCTGTTTTCGGCTCAGCCTATGATTTGATCAGATACGCCTCTCCAAAAACAACCTTTGCCATTGACCCTGACCTGAACATTCGTCGTATGGACCCGTGGGCGCCCGACCGTGTCTGGACCCTGGGAGAAGGATGGGGTTTCCCACCGCTCTTCTTTCACACCAAGGCGCCCGGCCGGTACGAACGGGTGGATTTTTTCTTTCCCTTTGGATATCGGGAAGAGTCCTTTTTCAGGAGTAAGATGGCTTTTGTTCCGTTCTTTGAGAGTCGGTGGTCGAAGGCGCCCCCTTTTGACGGCTATTCTCGGTGTCTGACTCTGTACCAGGGCACGTCGGATCTGGGGCAGAATTATTGGGGCTTCTTTCCGTTTTACGGGTATACGTACCGGCGATACGGCGTGGACAGCAATTTCTTTTTCCTTTTTCCGCTCTATTACGAAAGCAGGGACGAGGACATCCACACGCGCCGCATCTTGTGGCCGATCATCACATATGCGAACAGCCCGGGCAGGAGCTCATTCAAAGTATGGCCGCTCTTCGGGACGGACACGATTCGGCGGGACTACTCAAACATGTTCGTGTTGTGGCCCTTCTTCCAACATACCGAGAAGTATCCGGGGACCGAGCAAGCCGGCTCATACACCGCTCTGCCGTTCCCGCTGTATGTGCGCCAGCAGGACAATTATTCCGCGACCACCAGCGTTCTTTGGCCCTTTCTCAACTACTACCACCACTACCGCACAGGCCATGAACGGTACAGCTTCTGGCCTTTTGTCACGTACGGCACGGGCGGAGGCATCGAGGAGCTGAACTTCTTTTTCGTTTACTCGTACAAGAAGGACCGGCGGAAAGGGACCGAAACCAAGGGCGGGCAAGGGTACGTGTCCGTGGGAGACGGCGAGGTCTTCACTGAGAGGAAGTTTCTGCTGATCAATACGATCCAGAAGCGATTCAGGAAAGGGTCATTGGTCTTTAGTCGGTACCGGTTCTGGCCCTTTGCGGAATATACCTGGGACCTGGACAAGGGGAGCCATTTCAAGTTCCCGGAGATCATCAGCCTGAAGAGCGACTGGTTTGACTTGAATCTGGGCCGCATCCTGCGGTTCGTGGACCTCCGAGAAACCCCGATCACTCGGGAGCTGAGCGTCTTGTTCGGACTAAGCCGACAAACCGATGTCAAGCGCGTGCCGCACATCCCACCTCCACCCAAGCCTGGGGACGATGGTTTTGCCGAACTGATCTCCGGTTCATTCGGAAAACGCTAGCCTCGCCCTGCAACAGGAGACAGCGCTCTTGCCGAGCCTCATTGGGGAGCGCGACCACTGTTATGAGAACAAAAGAGGCAATATGGTCGGTTCTTCTCGTCTTGGCAGTCATACTGACCATTTGCCTTAAATATCTCCCGTACCTTCCCGGCGACGTGAGCATCACCAGATTGATACAATCCCTCCCGCCCGAATCCAAATACTGGGCTCAGGTGATGTCGTCCACGGCGAAAGCGCCTTGGATCTGGGGTCTGATCGCGGCTTCGTTTGTCATCTCGTGGCTAATTGCCGGATGGCGGGCTGCTTTGTTGTCCATCGTCAGCTTCATGGGCTTGTGGTTGTTGGGAAAGTGGCTCGGTCCAGTCGTTGCCCAGCCTCGGCCTTCTCCGGAATTGGTTCGGGTTGTGGAATCGGTTTCGGGTTCCGCATACCCATCCATCTTCGCTTTCAATTACATATCGACCGTGGGATTCGTAGCAGTTCTGGCCGCGGCAAAGGGGTCGGGACACCGTCGATGGGTCCTATTGGCCGTCTGCGCTTCACTTCTCGTCATAGGGGGAATTGCCAGAATTACTCTCGCGGCCCACTGGCCCAGTGATGTGGTAATATCCTACCTGATCGGCCTATTGTGGGTCACTCTGCTCATTCGGTTCATTTGAAGCGAAAAAAAACGGGCGGTCCGCTTAGGACCGCCCGCTGTCAAAGGACCCTTCGGGCGCTTTTCATGCCTGATGGTGGTGATCCGATTTTATCCCGTAGCCAAAGACGATGGCCTTGAAGTTCTCGCCGATGGTTTCACCTGTGGTGGCCAAGTACAGGTGAGCAACCAAGAACGCCGTGAAGAGCGCGCCAAGGATGTAGTGGATCGTGGCAAGCGCTACCATGCCGCCAATCGCCTTTATGAAGCCCTGGAAATAGTCGGGGTACATGTAAAGCAACCCGCTGATCAGCAGGAGCGGCATGAGTAATACCTGGAATTGCAGGTAGGCAATCTTTTGAAGCGGGTTGAACTTGTTGTCTTCAGACGGCGCGTACGGGTGCGGCTCATGCTTGAAGATGCCGTACCCATAGAACTTGGCCTGAGTGATCATGCCTTTCGGAATTTCGCCCTTTTGGGGGATGTAATGCGTGATCCGCTTCGTGGTCAAGTTGTACACGAGCCAAATCAAGAAGACGATCACCGTAGCCCATCCGAACCATTCGTGAATGTCCACCGCCCATTGAAACCAGCCGGGGAATTTCTCCGGCCAATGGATCATGGCGCCGGTAATGATGAGCACTACGACGCAGATCGCCTGCGCCCAATGCCAGAGTCGCTCGATTAGAGGGTGCAGAAGGATCTTCTCTTCAGGCAGCTCGATGGGCCCTTTACGACGCGTCAAGATCCTAAGCCCGCCGTGGAAGATCGGCAGAGCGAGAGGTCCGAGCACGACCAGAATGACGATGGTATCCAGGGCCGGAATCCGATGGGCCCCGACCACGTAACCGAACTTAGCAAGGACCTCTTTGTTGATGAAACCCACCTGCTTGACGTAATCCCAAAAGCTTACAGGTTCCACCTTCTTTTTGGCCAGGATCGTGTACTTGGTGTGGCATGCTTCGCACCCCGCGACCTTTGTCTTCACGGGAGTGATGTTATGCACGCCGGGCTGTTCGCCCTGATGGCAGGTCATGCATCCCAGGGCCAGGTGTCTCTTGGGCGCGTAAATCTTTGCGTGCCCGGCGACGGTATCCAGCCCGTACTTGGTGTGACAATCGACGCAGTGCTTGCTCTTCCAGCCTTGGACATCCGCGTCCGATCCCTTGCCGTAATGAACGTCGTGGCAGCCGATGCAACCGGGCTCCTTCGGGCCGGCTTTTTTCCCATGGGCGCTCGCCGCGGTCATTTCCACGGCTTCTTCATGGCATTTCTTGCAGTCGACCCGGGCTACTCGCTGCGCGTGTGGTAGCTCCTTGATATCCTGGTGACAGTCGACACACGCTGTCTCCGCGTGCACGCCATCTTTGTATTTCTTCATGGATATGGCCAGGCTGAGTTCGCCGAATAGGTATGGGGGCTTCTTGGCCGGAGGCTGAGGTTTGTCCGCCACCACAACATTCTCAGCCCGCTCCTCGGGTGATTGCTTGAGAATGTCGGAGGTGTGACAATCCATACAACTGTCGTTGTCCAGAGCTTCAGGCTCTTCTTTCTTGGCCGCCCCTGGTTTCTGTTCGGCAGCCGGCTTTTTCTCTTCAGCCTTTGGCTCAGGCTTTGCCTCAGGGGCTTTTACGGGTTGGGGCGCCTCAGGCTTCACTTCTGAAGGCTGACCCGCGGCCGGTTTTTGTTCTTGAGCGCGCAGAGGCACGGAGGAATACTGAAACACAAGAAGCAATCCCGCAGCAACCGCGCACAGAGTTACCCATCTCCCCACAGGGAAACCGGATGCTCTTCCTTTCATAACGGACTCCTTCTTCGCGAGGTGTCATCCTCTCACAGAGCGCATAAGTTGACAGTGATTGCAGTCAGGAAAGACCCAGGATAGCGAGCAATTATTACATACACCTTGGGGGGGAGGTCAAGGACAAACTCTAAAAGACAAGAGCCCTCTCGCGGCGGAAGAGGGCTCCTGTTGTTTATCCAGCCGGTGACGCAAGACCGGAGGTCCTGCGCCTCAGAATGTCGTTATTCGTCTTTTGCCCCAGGATGGCATTTCCCACAGGCTGTGGGTCCGGTCTTCTGTTTCTCTTTTTTCAGTTTCTTGTGGCAGTCCTGGCATTGCTTATGAAATGCCTTTTCCAATTTGAGCACCTTGTCTTGGTCTTCCAGTTTGTGACATGCGCCGCACTTCTGGACCTCGTCACCCTCTTTGAAGACGTTCTTGCCGTCTTTGTACACGTGGTGACATGCGTCGCACTTCGCTTCCTTGTGCTTCGCGTGATCGAAAACGACCGGGGCTTTCTTCCTCTCCTTGAATACGTCCTTTGATTCAACGGTGACGGGCTTGTCCGGCGCCTTCGAAGCCGCGTAGGCCAGGGTGAAAGCGGCCACCAAAACCACAGCGAGGACCAATGCGAGACCTATCCTACCTCTCTTCATAAGATGCCTCCTGACTCAAACTAAGCCGATGATGGTGGTGAGAAACTGGGAAGGTTCTCCCCCTGCAATAACATCGGAATTTACCACATAGGTCGGGTCGGGTTCAATTCTTTTTTTCCGGAGAGATTCCCAGGGTTTTCAGCTCTTCCAGCACCCGGTCGATAATTTCATCCATCTTACCGGCAAGGGTGGGAGTGAGTTCGATACCCACTGTCCTGATGTCCTCGGGCTCCACCCCAACCACCACCACCGACTTCGGACCCATATCCAGGAGCCGGCAGAGGTTCAGGGCCTCAACCAGATCGCTGTCGTGAGCGGACTGCTTAGCCCTGATCCCTTTGGGAAGATCTTCTCGCTCGAGTCGATAAAGGGTTCCGGGCTCTCCTCTGTTGAGGACCGCGTCTACCACAATGAGGTGGTCTGATTCGTGAATAGTGGACATGAGCCAGAGGCCCTGGGTTCCGCCATCAACCAGTTGCACGTTCTCAGGAAAAGCGTACCGGTGGCCAAGCTCCTCGACGACCCGCACGCCGATCCCTTCGTCGGTCAGCAGGATGTTACCCACTCCCAGCACTGCTATCTTTTCGTCTCGTCCGCCCACCCTCTACTTACCTCCGGAGGAGGCAAACCTCCCCGACGCCAAATGGGTTCCGCTGCTCGGGCTTAGTTCTTCAAGGGACTCGGCCACTCGGCGCCGCACGAGCTCTCGCAATGGAAACATGTTCTCGCCGTTCGCGCAGCATTCCAGATACTTGATTAGGCGGCTGGGATTCGCTCGATACATCCCTGCCAACTGGCGCCAGAACAGGGCACGATGGGTGGGCTTGATCCCCTGCCACCAGATAAGCCGCAAGAATGAGATGACATCTCTGAATCGTTCCCGAAGGGGCGTTTTCGCCTTCACCGGCTCGGTCTGAGGTGGCGCGCCGTTCTTGACCGCGAGGGCTCGTCGGGTCGGCCTCATCGCCTGAAAATATCGGTACGCGCGGGCCAGATAACGAGAGGGCTCGTACAGGTACTCCCAGCACCGAAGGTACTCTTGCATGATTTCTGATTCGGGCCGGGTGGGGGCATAGTTGAGGCGACTACCGATAACTTCTCCGGTGGTCCAGCTTTCGCGGAGACGTCCTTCCTTCTTGAGACGGTCCCAGAGCCTGGAATTGGGAAGGACTTGCAGGCTGTTAAGCATCACGAATGGAATGTCGCTCTCTTCCACGAACGCGGCAATGCGCTCGCCCGCGCCTTTTCGTTCGCCGTCAAAGCCGATTACAAAGCTTGCCACTACCCCCAGGCCATTCTTCTTGATATTGGCGAGAGACTCGAGCAGCGGGTGGCGTATATTCTGATACTTTGCGTTGAGTTCCAGCACTTCTTCGTCGGGTGACTCCACCCCTATGAAAACCGTAGCAAAGTTCGCTTCGGTCATTAGGTCTATCATGGCCGGGTCGTTGCCGAGATTCACCGACGCCTGACACCAGAACGCGAAGGGCTCTCCCCTCTCTTTCATCCAGGGGATAAGCCGCTGGAGGGTTCGCCCGGCATAGACCTTGTTCCCGATAAAGTTGTCGTCGGTGAAGAAGATCTCACGCCGCCAGCCTAGCCGGTATAACGTTTCCAGCTCTTCCGCGATCTGATCCGGCGTTTTGTACCGAGGCTTTCTCCCATACAGGTTCACGATATCGCAGAACTCGCAATCAAACGGACATCCACGCGAAGTTTGGACCGCCATAGTGGTGTAGTGAGGCAGGTGCAACAGGTCAAAACGGGGCGTTGGCGATTCGGTCATATCCGGCTTTTCCGTCGAGGAGAAAACGCCGCCTATTTTTCCGTCAGCCAGCGCCTCGAGAAGGAGAGGCACCGTATTCTCCCCTTCGCCTCGAACCAGGAAGTCCGGCTTCTCAGCCAGCGCTTCCTCCGGACATGAAGTGGAATACGGGCCACCGACCACCACGGTCTTTCCTCGCGTCCTGGCCTCCCTGATAAGCCCGAACATGCCGTCACGCTGTACGATCATGCCGGAGATCATCACCATGTCAGCCCAATCCCAATCGTCATCTGTTACGGAAGAGCAGTTCAGATCTATCAGGCGTAGGTTCCAGCTTTCCGGAAGGAGGGCGGCCACCGTGATCAGTCCCAACGGCGGAATCAACGACTTGTGGCCCAAGAGTTTGCACGATCTCTCAAAGCTCCAGAATGAAGGCGGGCTGCTCGGATTCAACAATAGGACGTTCATCTGGATTTCCCTCGGCGGCTATCACCAAACCCAAAACTCAACAATACCTTCTTTTGGAGCCATCGGTCAAATTTATTCCGCTTTGGGTGAGTCCGGCGCTCACGACATCCCATGACAAGCCCATGAGCTTTTTATTTGGGTTAGAAGCCGCACAAGACAGGAAGGTCAGTATGCATACGGCGCCCATGCAGAAACTGGAGCCGGCGAAAAGGCTAGGACTGGTGGTCGTTGTGACGGGCTACGGCAAGGGCAAGACAACCTCCGCGCTGGGGATGATCGTGAGAGCCGTAGGACATGGCATGAAGGTATGCCTCGTCCAATTCATGAAAGGCGATCTGCACGCAGGCGAGTACGACGGCTTGAAACTAGTGGCCCCGTATGTTGAACATCACCTGACGGGGAAAGGTTTTTGCGGCATCCAAGGGAATCCGTACCCATATCAAGAGCACAGAGCCAATCCGCAGGAGGCAATTGAGCTTGGAAAGGAAAAGATGCTTTCGGGAGAATTCGACATACTCGTTTGCGACGAAATCAACAACGCTTTGCGCCTGAAGCTTGTGGACCTCCCCCAGGTCCTTGACCTCATTGAGAGCAAGCCGCCGAACATGCGCCTTGTCCTCACCGGTCGGGACGCGCGTTCGGAGGTAATCGACCGAGCCCACACAGTGTCTGAGGTCAATGAGATCAAACATGCATACCGGCAGAATATAGAACCCCAGCCGGGTATTGATTACTAGCAGGGGATTCGCTTCCGCGAAGCAGACCCGAAGCGGGTCGCCACGGGCTTAGGGCTGAATTCGCCGCCTATTATGTTCTGGGAAGGGGTATTCCATATGTTTGGCAGCGGCGCGGGCAATACTATCGCCGAAATAGCGCAACACCACCTTGAGCGCCATATCAATCCCGGCAGAAATGCCCGCTGAGGTGAGCACGCGCCCGTCCTCCACCACATGCCGGTCGTACTCCACAGTGACCAGAGGAAACGAATCGCGCATCCAATCGAGAGACCGCCAGTGCGTTGTTGCATGGAGCCCATCGAGTAGTCCAGCAGAGCCAAGCAGCATCGATCCCGTGCAGACCGAGGTCAGGGTTTCAACTTCAGAGGCGCGAGCACGCAGCCAGTCAAGCAACACAGAGTTATTCATCTCTGTGCGCGTTCCCCAACCTCCCGGAACCACGAGAACGTCAAGCTTGGGACAGCTCCCAAAAGTATGATCGGGAATGACTCTCATGCCGCCGGCAGTAATGACCGGGTCGACTTTTTCGGCCACCAAGAAAACATCAAACGGTGAGGCCTGTTCACGACGCTTCTCTTCATCAAGCCGAACCACCGAGAACACCTCGAAGGGGCCGCAGAAATCGAGGATTTCAACGTCGTCGAATAAGACAATACCGACCCGCTTCCTCTGCATGATCTCACCGGAGTCAACTTTTTCTGCTGCGCAGTTGATGACCATTGCTCATTCAGCGCACCCGCAGCCTAGTTTCGACACCTACGTGGCGCGCTCTTCACTCACTATGGCTGCTAGGGATGGGATTGGCCGCGTTTCATTCTCAGACGATAGATCCGCTTCGAGAGCCAGCCCACACTTACCAGGAAAACAATGATGCCGGCAAGCACAGACATGTTGCTGACAGTCTTAGGAACAAGGTCCAGAAGCAGGTCTTGGATCCACGATATGAGATAGCACGCGGGTCCCACCAGAGCTACAAAAGCGAGCGACCGATCCAGGAATGTGGCTTCAATAGGATCGTCCTCTTGGAGATGAATCTGATCGGACGTTGGCGGCCCTTGTTGCTGCGACTCATGATCATCCTGCCGAGCAGGCATGTGTGTTCTCTCCTTGTTTCATTATCGTAAAGACAGCGGCAGTCGCGCAGCGCGCGCAGGCGCTTCGATGCTCGTGTATGGGCGCACGACCAAGACATGTGAGACAGTCTCGGCCATGCGTCCTCACTCGCTCTTCACCGCGGTCTCAATTTTTATCCCATATTTGTCGATTTTCGCCAGGAGGGTGGGTCTGGAAAGACCGAGCAGCCTGGCCGCCTGAGACCGATTGCCACCGGTTATGTTGAGCGCTTCGGATATAAGGTGCTTGGCGAATCGATCGGCCATGTCATTAAACACATTATCCCCAATACTCGCTTGCAGAACGCTCCGAATCCAGTGACGCACCGGTTCGTCATCTTGCTCCGCTGCGAGCGCATCGGCGGGCGCCACCCCCTTGACTACCTGCATAATCTCATCAGCCCCGATAGGCGCGCCCCGGCTGAAGATAAGCGCCTTTTGAATCGTGTTGGCCAACTCGCGAACGTTCCCGGGCCACGAGTACTTCTCCAGCGCGGCCATGGCCGCATCGGAAATTCCAGGACAATTCAGGTTCATTTCCTTCATGAATCGTTTCAGAAAATGGTCGGCAAGGATCGGTATATCTCCGCCGCGTTCACGCAGTGGGGGGAGGGTGAGGGTCACCACCTTGAGCCGGTAATAAAGATCTTCCCGGAAACGGCCATCGGCGAGGGCCGCTTCCAGATCCCGATTGGTCACGGCGATGACGCGAACGTCCACCGGGATGGGTGAACGGCCACCAAGTCGTTCGATGCTCTTTTCCTGGAGGAGTCGAAGAATTTTCGATTGGATGCTGAAGGGCATATCCCCGATCTCATCCAGAAATATGGTTCCACCATTCGCTTGTTCGATTTTGCCGACTCTGCGATTGATCGCGCCGGTGAACGCGCCCTTCTCGTACCCGAAGAGTTCGCTTTCAAGCAGAGTCTCCGGGATCGCCACGCAGTTGATAACCAGAAACGGCCGGTTACGCCTTGCGCTGTGCTGATAAATCGCCCTTGCCACAAGCTCTTTGCCCGTGCCGGATTCCCCCCGAATGAGCACAGTGGCGTCAGTGGGCGCGACCAGGCCGATGGCCTTGTAAACTTCCTGCATGGCTTTGCTGCGGCCGCAGATTACATCCGCCCCTGCTTCTTTGCCCAGTTCGTCCATGTGTACCGGCGAGCGCATGAGTCGGCCCGCTGCCAGGGCTTTTTGGATCATTGCCAGCATATCGGGAATGTCGAAGGGTTTGAGGACATAGTCGAAGGCCCCCAGCTTGGTGGCTTCGATAGCTGTTTCGGTCGTCCCATACGCGGTCATGATGATGACAGGGAGTTTGGGGTCCAACTCCTGGATCTTCTGGAACGTCTTCAGGCCGTCCATTCCGGGTAATCGGAGGTCCACAATCACCAGATCCGGCGCATCCTCGCCGACCGAATCCACGCCTGCTTCTCCCGTGGCCGCGGACCGCACGGTGTGACCCTCCATAGAGAGGACTTTTTCAAAACTGTTCCGCAACTGAGCGTCGTCATCGATTATGAGGATAGTTCCCACCTGGCGCCCTCTCGCAACGGCAGAGTAATGATGAACGTAGCTCCTTGTCCTTCTATGGATTTCAGGTCGATCCAGCCGCCGTGCTCTTCCACCACGCGCGAGGCAATACTCAACCCTAGACCCGTGCCTTCTTCTTTGGTGCTGTAGAACGGCTGAAAGAGTTTGGACTGCACCGCTTGAGGCACCCCGGGTCCGTTGTCCTTGACCGCGATCACTACGGTCGGCCCCAGGTCTTCCGCGTATCCGGTCCGTTCCTGAATAGTGATCTTTCCTCCATTCACCATGGCTTCGCACGCATTCACCATGAGATTGACCAATACCTCTTTCAACTGGTCCGAATCCGCCATAATCTCCGGGAGGCGTCCGTCCCGTTGAACGTCGACAGCCACCTGGTACGACTCCAGACGATGGCGCAGAAGCTGGAGCGCCATATCAACCGTGTCGGAGGGGCTGACCTTTTGCACTTTGAGCTTGGGCGGCCGAGCAAATTCCAAGAAGTTGTTCGCGATGGTGTCGATATGTCGTATCTCTTCCGAGATTACTTCGAAGTCATCCTTTTGATCGGGAGTGAGCTGAAGCGTCCGTTCAAGTGAGAACAGCCTCATCTTCACCGATGTGAGGGGGTTTCGGACGCTATGGGCCACGCCTGCCGCGAGTTTACCTACGAGGGCCCACTTCCCTGCCTGCTCAAGGTGAGCGCGGCTCCACTGGAGCTTGCTCCTGGTCTGATCCACGTCTTTCTGGAGCGTCTCGAATCGTTGGCTGAGGGCTGCCATCTCGTTTCCGGCCCCGTCCAAAACCTCTGAGGTTTCGGGCCCGCGCAGAAGCCTCCGGATGGGGGCGAGCACCTGATTGATGAGTATGAGGGCAAGGATAATGCCCAGCACCAGGGAGATCAGCACACCCGTGGAGGATAACACGTTGAACAGTTGCGCTCGTTCCCGATTTGTTTGTCGAATCTGTGTTATCCGCGCTTCAAGACCCTCCTTGAACTGATGAGTGAGCTCGATGATGTGAAAAAACTTCGGACGTATCTTCTTTTGGAGGGCGAAACCTTCGTTCTTGTGGCCCGCTTTGTAAAGATCTATGACTTCATTCCGATCATATGCGAATCGGATGTACTCGGATTCGATTTGATTCAGAATGTCGCGTTCCTCCTGGGTTTCCGCGCCGCGCCGGCATCGGGATAGCCACATCTGGAAATCGCCGTGATACTTTTCCAGTCGGCCAAGCCACTGGGGGTCACTGTCCTGAAAAAAGTACGTCACATATCCTTTTTGCATGACCAGAGCGTTTTCCGCTTCGCCCGCCGCTTCCAGCGCCTGGATGTTGGACTCGGTCACCGTGCTGAAGAGCTTTTCCGTCATATAGCTGTGCCAGATGGAGATAAGTCCTCCGGCGACGGTGACGGAGAGAAGCGCGGCCAACAGGATAATAATTCGGATGCGAAGACTGAAGCGCCTAAACATACCACGAAAGCCTCATGGGAATGACATGGCGCGTTCTACATCAAGAAGCCCCGGACGCGCCACAGCGTCGACAGAGGGGAAGGCGGCTCTGTGCGCTCTTCCCTCCCCAAGCGAGGCGCAAGACCGCCCGGAGCCCGACGTCGCGCCCAACGCAATGAAACCCGGCGCGAAAAGGACAAAGGCCCTTTCGGGCTCATCGACGGGAAGAGCGGTCACACCTTCCTGAAGCGTAACACGATCGACTCGTTGCGCGAATCCGTCGCTCAGGCCTGCTCATCCCCGTCCGTTTTGTTTTCCACCGTATCCCAGGAGCTGGAGCTGCTTCCTATTCTGGAAAGGCGGTGATACTGCCACGCAAGGTGGCAGTGAAGGATTACCTCTTCGATCCAGTCCCGCAGGTCATTCATCGGGCCGTACTTCCCCTCGGCCTCTTCCTTATCCGCGCCTTCCCGGATCACTGAATCCATTTGGGTGAGCAGCTCGAAGATTCGGCCGAAGCACTTATGGACGTGGAGCTCAAATTCTTCTCTCGTTGAGTATTTCATCTATGTCGCCGCCTGGCCCGACTCGGCCTTTACTGGGCAAGAGGCTTCCACTTGCCGTCCGGTATGAGTAGATCACTCAACCTCTCCCTGGCCGGTTCGTTGAGATAAAAAGAATCAGGGGTATCAGGCCCGATAAGCACCACCGGTCCCTTGAATTTGGACGCAAAGGCTTCGATGGTGGTAGTGCCGCCAAAGGCCGCTCCTTTGCCTTTGTAGCCGACGACGAGAACCTCATAATCACCTTTTCGAAAACATTTCCTCAGTTCCCACTCATCGTTTCCTTCACAGAGCCGGAACCCCACATCCACATAATCCCCGAGCCGGTCGTCGAACAGCTCGCGCATTTCTTTGTCCTTCTTCGCAATCAGTTCGGGGCTGACCGCCGCGGTCTCTTTCTTGTCCGCATCCACAAAGACCACGTCTCTGCGGAGAGCATAAGGAGATTCCAAGAAATGGAAGATGTTGAGCTTGGTCTTATGATGCCGGGCGAGGGTAAGGGCGTAATCGAATGCCCAGTCCCCTTGGCGTGAGAATATTGCACAGAGTCCGATTCCTTTCATGATTGTCGCTGCCTTTCTCCTTTGGCGTTCGTTCCGGTTTACGATCCTATATGCCTTTGCGGAAAATCATGCGTTCTTATGCCGTCTTCTTTTCCGGGCGCATCAAGGGAATGTCGATGATGAACGTGGCGCCCTCTCCCTGGGTGGATTCCACCGTAATGGTCCCTTCGTGCTCTTCCACGATCTTCCGGGTGACCACCAGCCCGAGGCCCGTGCCTTTGGCGCCTTTGGTGGAGTAGAACTTGCGGAAGAGATTGTCCCTGACCTCTTGGGACATGCCCGCGCCGTCATCACTGACCCTGATAACAAGCCGCGTGTCGATGCGGCTGCCGTGCAGGATAATGTGACGTGGATTCGGTTTTCCGGATGACCTGCACGCTGAGATAGCATTGGCTATCAGATTGGAGACCGCGCTGTGAATCCCCTTGGGATCCAGCAGCCCACTGCCCATGCGCGGTTCGAAGTCCCGCGCCAGTTCGATGCCGTAGTCGCGCGCCTTGCCTTGGTATAGATCGAAGACTTCACTGAGAATCTCACCCGGATCGCATTCCTGATATTCCGGCTCCCTTTCCTTGGACGCGTAGAGAATGTCCTTGACGAGGTCCGACACCTTTTCCACGTTGCGTTTTACCATCTCCCAGCCTTGACGGACCCTTTCTTCTCTGCCTTGTCGGAGGCCGGAATCCACCACATAAACACCCCCCTCCAGACCGGAGAGAATGTTCTTCACGTCATGGGACATGCCCGCGATCGTCTCGCCCAGGGTGGACAACTCATCCTGAAGAAGTCTCAGCTCAGTGATGTCGTTGAACATTTCCATCACCGCAACCACCTCGCCTCGTTCATCGAGAATGGGAGCGGTCTGGAGAATGATATGTCTGTCGGATCCGTTGAGATGCCACAGTTCTTCCGAGGAATGAGTTGAGCCGTCGGCAAAGGTGGCTTCAACGGGGCAGTTGCTGCATTTGGTTTCACGGCCTTTATAGGCCTTATAACAGTGTCGGCCCCAGCAGTCGCCGAAATCCTGCACAAATCTCTTATTGAAAAAGGCTATCCGGTATGACTTGTCCACCACGCTCAGATAGCACGGAACGTTCTCAAAAAGTGTCTTGAATTCCTGCTCTTTCTTCTCCAATTGGGCCTGAAGGTTTTTCAGTCGCGTGATGTCCACCGACATCTCCAGAACTTGTGAGACCTTACCATCCTCGTCCAGGATTGGAGACGTGTGCACGACCACGTGCGCCTTTCGAGTCCCTCCTTCACTCGTCCAGACCTGCTCGCCCCGGTGGGAGAGGCCGTCGGCGAAGGTCTTCTTTACCTGGCAGTTCAGGCACGGAGTATCTTGTCCTTTGAAGACCTGGTAGCAATAGCTTCCCGTGTAATCTCCAAATTCGTCGGTAAAGGCTCGGTTGGCTTGAACGATTCGATAGTCGGGATCAACTATATTCAGGTAGCAAGGCACAGCGTGAAAGAGGTCTTTATAAAACCGCCGGCTTTGATCCAACTTGGTCGTCCGCGAATTCACTTCCCTACTCATGTCGTCGAAGGCACGGGCCAAGTCAGCTATTTCATCGGAGCCGTAGTTCGCGACCGCAGGCGCGTAGTGACCCTTGGCCATGTTCCGAGCATTGCGCTGAAGACGTTTTATGGGAGGCAGAACACCGAAGATCACCAGCAGACCGAGTATGCTCGAGACCACCAGGAACAGGGCTATGGCAAAGAAAAGGGTGTTCCTTCGGCTGTCACTGATCTTCTTCCTGAGATCTTGGAGAGGCAGGTTGACCTCCAGCGCGCCGAGCACCTTTTCCAGCGACGGATCCGCGTGACACTCAGCGGTTGCGCAGCCCGCGCTGTTATTCAGGGGATTGACCACATTGAGGATATTGCCCCCATCGATGAACCGATACCTCAACGAAGCGTTAGAATCGAGGTTAGCCAGAAGTGGATTCGTGGAGCTTGTCGCCACGGAACCAATATCCTCGGACTGGCCCGAGCGGCTTGTATAATGGAGCGCCCCCCGGTGATCATAGATGTTGATCTCCCTGAAGCCTCCCTCTTTCCCCACCGCGGCCACGATCTCTCGGATCACCTGTCGATCCTTGCTCATCATGCCGTTCCAGACGGCAGCCTTGATAATCTCCGTATCTTTGATCGAGGCCCGGATTTTCTCGTCCAAGAGACTCTTTTCCTGCGTAAGAATAGTGTGGTATGCGAAGGCCACCACAGCGAGAAACATGATGAATCCTGCGTAAAAGCTGAGTTTGAAACTCAAACTGCTGGTGAACTTCTTTATGGGATTGGAGAGAATCGTCCACATGGGCGGAGTCGGCACGGGGAAAGACCCTGTGGGGTTCGGGTCTTCCCCGCGCTGGCGCTGAAGGCCGTTCACATCAAGGCTTGCTTGATGGATTCCAGATACACTTCTTTGTTCACCGGCTTCTCGATGTAGGCCTCGGGCGGTTTGATAGCTCGTTCGTGTATCCATTTCTTGAAATCCATCTGAGGCACATCGTCCTTGGCGAATCCGGTCACCATGATAACCGGGATGTCTTTGGTCTCCGGGTCCTTTTTCAGCTCCCGGTACATCTTGATCCCGGTCTTGTTGGGCATGAGGAGGTCCAGGGAGATAAGATCCGGTTTTTCGCTCTTTGTTCGTTCCATCCCCTCCTCACCGTCCACGGCCGTACACGTTGCGTACCCGTTGTCCTCCAGCAAGGCGCAAAGAAAGGTAACCATGTCCGGCTCGTCGTCAACGACCAGAATCTTCTTGGCCATACTCCATCTCCTTCCGTGGTCTAGTGGTGTGGATCGCGGATCAACCGACCCACCAAAGCGATCTCCAAGTAGCGCTAGACGACTAGGGCCTCAGCGACCAGCTCCGCGAGGTTCATGACTTTCGCATCGATCCCGTGATGCTCGATGATTTCTTTAAGCTGGTCAGTGCAGTTGTGACATGATTGTAACACAATGTTCGCCCCGGTCGCTCTAATTTCTTCCGCCTTGATTCGTCCCGCGGCAATGCGTCGCTTGGAGAACTCGGACATGGCGAGCGCGCCCCCACCACCGCCACAGCAATAGCTCTTCTCCCGGTTGTGCTCCATTTCCACGAAGTCGTCCGCTGCGGCGCGAATGACAATCCTCGGCTCCTCCAGGATGCCCCCGGATCGAGCGATGTTGCACGAGTCGTGATACGTGACCCGCTTATCCGCGTGTACGGATTTGTCGATATTGAGCTTCCCATCCTGGATCAGCTTGGCCATCAGCTCCATAACGCTGGTGATCTTGAAGGGCGCCCCACCAACCCAGTTGGGGAGTTCCCATCTGAGCGCCCGGTACCCGTGGCCGCATTCTCCTGACAGGAGGTACTCACACTGCAGCCGTTTGACGTCTTCCACCTGCCACAGGGAGAACAGTCGCGCATCCTCATCGTTGCCGTTGAACAACGCGTAGTTGGTCAGATCCCAGTACCGTGAGGAGATGGTGAAGTCTACACCGGCCGCGTTCAGTATCTTGGCCGTGGCCTGTATGGTTAGAGGATAGTATTTCGGTTCCCGGGGGTTTAGCGTCAAGAAATAGGTCGCCCCCTGCTTATCGATGGGAATGGTGAAATCCTCGCAACCTTCTTCATCCTGGAGTTCTTCTTCGATCCATTCGATCGTTTCGACGAACTCGTCCTGCGGGACCGCCATGTTGTTGCCGTGATTGTAATGGGTGTCCACGGTATCTTGAAGGTTCTGTGGGCAGCGGCCGACCTTCTGCATCATCGAGCGCGCCGCTCGCACCATCATTCCGTAATCCACTCCCATCGGACAATTGTACGTGCATCGGCGACACATGGTGCATCCACCAAAGAGCTTGTCGAACATGTCTTCGGCGAGCTCTTTGGTAAGAGGTTGGGCCCCCACAAACGAGGGGAAGATCCGTCCCATCCAATCGAATCGGCTTTTGTACCACTTCCGGAACCGGTCTGCCTTGTAAGCCGGCACCAGGGTCTTGTCCTCCGGTATGGAAACGCTGTAATGGCAGGTGTCGCTGCACATGCCGCAATGGATGCACCCCGCAAGAGAGGTGGCCACAACTCGGTTTTTAAGCTTTTCCGGCAGGAGTCGCTCCATCTCCGCAAGCATTTCCGGGGTGAATTCGGGCTTTAGGGGCCACTTTCGCTCTTCCGGCGCTCCCAATTTCTCTGCTGCTCTTTCTGCTGCCTCTTGCATGTACGGCCTCCACACGCTCTATTTGTGCCGGCTTACTTGGGGTCCCACGTGACGTTCCGGTTCTGTCGATTCAGAATGCCTCGTCCCCCAAAAATCATGCCGAAATTGACGCGGCCAAAGGGATACAACACATAATGAGATATCTTGCTAAATGGAACATAGATCAGGAAAAATGTGGTCATCAGGAAGAAGAGCCACATCCAGCCCGTTTCCGGACGTCCCTGGATCCACAACCACATGGTAACGACGCCGACGCCGAAGAAGACGGTCATCAGGGTGATCGCGAAGTAGTCGTCAGGGGTGCTGATGATGCGAATCTCAGGGACTGTAAGACGTCGATAGATCCTCCGAAGCCCGATGAGAAACGCGGCGGCCATGAATAGCATGAAGACCGCGGTAACGGTCGGCGTCATCACCTGCGGCGCGAGAGGAATGAGAAAAGTCGATCCGATTGTAAGGGCCACCGCCACGTGAAAGATCATGAACTCAGTATAGAAATAGAGATGCTTGCTCGTGCTCTCCATGTCCCATGGCCTGAGCACGTTCGTGAGCGAATGCAACGCGCCGCTCACGCGATCCCCCTTGAGTTCAGCCCTCTCCGGCGGGAAAGGTTTCTTGAGGAGCTGTGAGATCTTGATGGCGTACATCAAGGCCATGAAGCTCAATGCAAGGTACTGAACCGGTTCCTGCAAAATATACAGCGCGTAACTCACCTTGTTCTCCATCTTCGTGTCCTCTCCCTTCATCGTGGCACTGCCTTCCGCTCCATCTTGCCACCGGCCGCGGGGCCAAAAGAAAACCGATTGTCATCGACATTCGGTTCGGCCAACCACAATCACTGCCCGGGGTGGCGCCGTGGCAAGGTAGTATTCTGACACACTACCACACGAAGAAGCAAGGGCCGTGCCAATAGGAGAGAGTCAGCGGAGAGGTGAGAGACTGGAAAAGAAGGAGAATTTCGCTACCGACCGATCTTGAGGGGAGGGTCACCCAGGGGGTGACTTCGGCAATAGTTTACACGGTGTAAAAAAACCTGACACCCGCGCGAGAGAATAGACCCCTTTCCCGATCCACATGCCTTTCCCACGGGCCAGGATAGCTTCAACTAGGCTCTTTGCTTATTACGGTGAGATGTTCGGCTTTCTGTTCGGAGTACGGCCCTTGCAGGTGCAGGCCATACCGGCTCATCAGCCAGAGTTCGGGAATAATCTCTGACACAAGCTCTCCGTCGTCGAAGACCCTTACCACACTGCTCTCCGAAACCACGACCGAGACCGCGCGGGTATCTCGGGTAACGCAGGCCGCGGCCAGGTGACGACTTCCCAGACCGAGCGGAAGTTCGATGCCTTGCGACGAGGCATCCAGGTAACGGCACGCGGAGACTACAATCCCATCATCCGAGATGACGAAACCGCCGTCGAGTTGCGCCAGTTCTTTCACCGTTTCCCGCATGTTGTGATCGGACAAGCGCTTGAGCTCGTTAGGGTGGCCGAGAAGCGGATCGAGGATGAGGCATCGCGAACGCTTGAGAACCTCTTGTTCATCTCCCACCACAAACAGAGTGCCGATTCTTCTCCCCTCTCTTCCTTCGCGGGCCACCTCTACAGCCAAAATAATCACTTCTTCCAGCAACTTGGGATCTACCTCGCGCTTCTCGGAGCAGACCGAGCACAGTAGGCTACGATAATCTTCCATGTCTTTCTTCCCGATGTGGATTGTTCCGTTCCGACAAGGATAGGCCAAATCCGTTCTTCTCTCGCCCTCCTGAGACAGCGCCCAAGGAACGCGAAGGGCATCGTGAACCGGCCCCCTCGAAAACGAGTTCCGTCGAAAACGGAGGGTTATTCTTGGATAGCTCTACCGGAAGTCCGCAAAAATCGGGTCATCCAGGTTCTTGACGCTGATCGGCCTCGTGCCCTCTTCAATCTCTCTGATCATCCGACAGACCGAGTTATTCAGGGGCGCGGGCGTCCCGTGATCTTTCGCCCGAGCGCACACGTATCCGTTAAGATATTCAACCTCCGTCTTTCGACCTCGCTCCAGGCTCTGCAAGCTGGATGATTTCACGCGCCTGTATTTGAAGCCTATGGCCCGGATGGTAAGATGCCGTTTCCAACCGGCCAGGAGTCCACGGCTGGAAAGGTAGTCGTAATAATTAAGCTTGCCGCCGCCTGCCGGTTCGACTCGGATATCCATCGCGTCCGCGACAGCCATCATCTCACGCATGAGCGCAATGAAAAGGGCTCTCACCCTTCGTATTGCCAGTAGCCTCCCAAGCCTGAGGCCGGTGATCGCGCCCAATGAGTTGATGCAGGAATTGACGATGAGCTTGGAATAGAGCTCACCCACGATGTTCTGAGATACCCGCGTCGGCGCCGCCGCGTTGAGTATGTCACGGAGGAACGGGAGCCTCTCATCGGGCTCGTGGTCAATGTTACCAATGACGAATTCGCCTTCTGAGGTGACCTCGAGTTCCGCAGGCCCGTGCATGGTCGCGCCCCACCCCACCACGCAACCTACGATCCTCTCCCGGCCGACCACTTCTGCGATGGCGTGTTCACAAATCCCGTTTTGCAGTGACACCACCATGGATTGGGCATGAAGAAACGGGAGCAGCTCTTGAGCCGCGTTCACGCAGTCCGTAGCCTTAGTGGCGAGGAGGACCAGGTCCTTTGGCTCGGCGAGGTCTGCGATGCTTCGCACGGCAGCCACCCGAACATGGTCCTCTCCTCTCACACCGAAAACGTGTAGACCTCGCGAACGAGCCAGGTCAACGGTTTCCTGGTGTTTGCACACCACATCCGGATCGTGCCCCGCCCTGGCGAGGTATGCGGCGGTCACCCCTCCGATGGCCCCCGCGCCCACCACCGCGATTCGAGCCGGTCTAGTCATCGACACGCCTCTTGCGGCTCCGGTCTCCACCGGAAGCCTCCACGCCGGACTTGCTCTTGCGTTGAACCACGGCGCCTTTTTCCGCGAGAGGGAAATCCACCACGAACTCTGAGCCTCCGCTCTTGACGCAGTCTTCCAGTCGCGTGCAGTTCGGACAATGCGCGACATCCCCCGGCATTTTGCTCAGCGCATCAAGAAGGTAAGGGCATCGCGTGCTTGTGAAGGAAAGCTTAAAACCGTACAATTCAGAATACATGCGTATCCGCAGCAGGTCGATCCCTTTACCGCCTGCGTTGAAGGAGTAGGGTCTCTTGGTTGAGTAATTCTCCGTATCTTGAACCGAGTAGAATCCTTCAAATATTAGTTCTCGGTCCTCCTCCGGGATTCCTATGCCCGTATCCTTCACCTTCAGTATATATCGGTCATCCTGAACCCGGCCTACCACATCGACCCGACCTTTGTCCGGAGTGGCTTCTATGGCGTTTCTGATGAGACCCTCCATGATGATCTCCAGCACGTCACGAGGAATAAGTATGCAGGCGGTATTCTCGAGATCGCTCTTCAGTGAGACTTGGCGCTGCTCGGCCTCAGCCTTGGAGCGGCACACGGACACCATCTTTTCCCCGAATTCTTTGACATTAAGGAGCGCCAGTTCGTCTCGATGCGTCGGAAAGGTCTTTTCCAACCACCGGCGAATCACGGACGCGGCGTGTTCGATTTCCGGGGTCCGCTCTGTCTGGACCTCCATAAGAGTGAGAGCCGCGTCCAGGAATCCCGTGATCATTCTGCGTTCCCAGGAGTATCCTGTCATCATGATACTCTCTACCTGAGAAGCCAACCTGTTAAGGCTCTCTACCCGACCCGCCATCCGTTTGAGATGTCGGTCGAATTCCTCTATTCCCATTTCTTTGAGCTTCTTTTGCAGGGTAGCAATGGTACCCTGAATGATGGCCAACGGGGTGCGGAGCTCATGAGATAAGTGGTTGAGGATCTTGGATTTGGCTCGGTTGAGACCTTCCAGCTCACGATATGAACCCAACAGCTCCTCAAAGAACATTGCGTTCTCAACGGCCAAGGCTACAACTCCCGCCAGTGACGAACAAACCTGCACGTCCTCAAGAGTAAACTGCCCCTCCTTCTTGTTGATGACCACGAGCACGCCAATGGTTTTTTCGCGAGTATGCAGAGGGACGATCACCTCGTTACGGATCACGAATCCGCTGCGAGTCTCAAACGGCTTGTAGAACAAGGGATGCCGGCCGGGATCATTGAGGAGCGCGGGTTCTCCGGACTGGAAGACGCGACCGCTGATGCTTTGATCCAGGGGGAGTCGCAGAGCCGACGCGCTCTTGGTGATGAGCCCTTTCTCATCCTGCACCGCGCGCCAGTACAAATCCCCCCGGCGCTCGTCATAGAGCACCACGCCCGCGGCCTCAGTCTCCATAGCCCTATTCAATTCCGCGAGCACGAACTCGAGCAACTGATCGAGGTCCATGGTGGTGGCCAGGGCCATGCTGGCGCGGTACAGCATCTGGAGGTCGTCCATTGACTTCTTGAGCTGTTGATAGACCGTGACGTTGTCCACCGCGAGCGCTATACTGGCCGCCATTGAACTCAAGAGCGCCTCGTCCTGGTCGGTAAAGTCGCCCCCAATCTTGTTCATGGCCATGATCACGCCGATGGTCCTGTCTCTAGTGCTCAGGGGCGCCTGAAGCACCTTACGAATCTCAAAGCCGCTCTTTCTCGTCAGATCCGGGTAGTATCGAGGGTCCTTGGACGTATCGTTGACTCTAGCCGGCTTCTTGTTGCGAAAGACCCATCCCGCAATGCTGTTTTCCAGCGGGATCCTCAACTCCGCCTTCTGAGAGTCCAGGATCGCTCGCTTGTCTCGCACCAGTCTCCAATACAAGTCGCCTCGGTGCTCATCGTAGAGCAACACCCCTGCGCCCTCAGTGAGCAGCGCCTTGTTGACCTCATCAATGACGATACCGAGGAGCGTATCCAGGTCGCGCGCGGAAGCGAGGGCTACTGAAATATTGAAAAGGATCTCCAGCTCGAAGAGCTCGCTCTCTTCCGCGCTCATAGCCTCATCGAACACCCGGCCGAGGGTGGCCTCCAGCTCACGAACTCGTTTTTCCAGCTCTTCGTATGTGGGCTTAGACATCCGCCCTCCCTTAACACCAAGCTTCCATTTTGCTCATCCTACGCGAGCCGGGGCCCTCTAGAGCTCCCGGCTCATGTCCGCACCCCTCTCTCGCGGTATAACATGTGCGGAAGTATTATGACAGCATCTCAGGCTATGTTCTTCTTATAAGCGCTCGCGCGGACGCGCGCAATCTTGTTCTTGGGGCCTCTGGTTGCGCGAAGCGATGCCATTGCGACGAGAGAAGCGAAGAAGCCATATCGGGCGATTGTTCTGCGACCTCGTCAGATTGCCTCGTCCTGCGTTCCACGGGACTGGAAACGGCAAACCCGATCCGTCTGCCTCGTCGGAACTCACAGAGGCGCTCAGAGGGCCGATCGCGTAAGTTATTTAAGGGACGCGGCTATGGCGGCCCTCCAATTCTTGCTCGGCAGGTGTCTCTGAAGTTATTCACGCCCGTAAAGAACTCACGCATCATGACCACCCAAAAGTACTGGCCTTTAGGGGTCAGCCGAATCGCTTGGTTCTCACTGGTAAGCGCGCCCAGCAGGCGGAATAAAGTGATCTCAGGCAGGAGGGTTCTGGCAAACCGATTGCCGAACTTCGCTTCCGCGGCCCGCATGTCCAGAGATGTCCCAAAGAGCTTCATCACGAACTCGTACCGAATGCGCTCCGCTTCGCTGAACTTCCGGCCTCCTGTCAGCGGGAAGCGCCCCTGCCCTACGGACTGGATATACTCGGGAATGGAAAAAGTGTTGGCCAGCGCCCACCCGTCCACGTAGCCAAAGGAGCCGCTTCCCACACCGACGTATTCGTCATAATCGATGATGTACTCGTCTATCATGCTCTTTCTTTGTGAGAAGCACCATGCGGTCCCTGCGGTGTAGTCTTTGTCCAGGGCATCGCGTATGCGCCGGTAGAAGAGCTTTTCTTGCCGATAACTAATGGGGCCGAAGATCCTCGCCAGTTGCCGACGGGTAACGTCCGAGACCATCAACGGATAGAAGGTCACCTGATCCGCCCGTATCTTTCGGATGACGGCCAGATCACGATCGAGCTTTTCAACGGTTTGCTTGGGAAAATTGAAGATCATGTCCACGTTGAGGGTGTCGAATGTGCCCATGTAGCGCTGCAACCGAGCCTGCATTTCCTCGCCGCTCCCGTACTTGCGATATCGCTCCATCTGCTTGAGCAACTCATCATCAAAGGTCTGAACCCCCACTGAGAGCCGATTTACTCCCGACTCTTTCAACAAGCCGATCGTGTCGTCGATCAGATGGTTGGGATTGGTCTCCAGCGAGATCTCGCGCATTCGGAACAGGGTCCTCAAGTCCGCGAGAAGCTCCGCGACCTGCTCGGGGAGGACGGTGGGAGTGCCTCCACCTATGTACGCGGCGGCGAAATCGTAGCCAAGATCGGCGTACATACGGAGCTCTTGCCGCAGCGCTCTGAAGTAGTCGGCGGCCACTTCGCGCTCGAACGGTATCCGATGAAACGAGCAATATGGGCAGAGCTCTTCGCAAAAAGGAACGTGGATGTATACCAGATATGGCTTGTCGGCGGAGGCTCGCGGTGGCGCGAGCTGCTCAAACGAGTCCAATTGAAGGATCTTGCTGAACTCTCGCTTCAGGAACGCGGTTATCAATGACTCTAAGAGCATCCGGCTCAGTCCTCAATGAGCGCCGATTTATGGGCCGTTTCCGCTGGCGGCGAGATCGCCGGGCCGCGTAGCGCGGTTACCTCCAAGTTATTCTGGGTTCGTTCCGGAGCGGGAAACGTTGGTATTTCAGCTTTGGATGGCCCACCATCATACCGCCGAACGTCGTATGGCCGTTGGGAAGCGCCAAAGCCTCTTTCATGGGAGCGTAGTTATTCGCGCAGGTTGTGAAATAGCCTGCCCAACATGCGCCAAGGCCCAGGGCCGAAGCTGCCAACTCGAGATAGCTGAGCGCGATAATGCAGGCAACCTGCGCTGGAGGTAGAGACGCCTCCCCGTGGGCCGCCACCAGATGAGGCGCGCCCCTCAGAACCCGATCGAGCCCTTGTCCCCAGGCTCCGACAATCCGCTCGAAATGCCACTGCGCCGCGATCGTCGGGTGCTCCCGAATCATCCAGCGCATCCAGTCAATGACGATTCCCGCGAGCCGTTTGACCTCATTCGAATCCTCGATAACCAGCCAGTGAACCGGCTGCAGGTTGTGGCCTGAAGGCGCGTACCGGGCCATGTCAATGAGCCGGGAGAGCTTCCCCCGCTCGACCGGTTCGTCTTTGTAATTCCGGGTAGACCTTCGGTAGCGGAAAAAATGCTCCACCTGTTCGGGGCCGGGCAGGAAATCCCGACGCGCCGGCGGGCACTGCTCCGGTTTCATGGTCTTTAAGGACAAGGCCTCATGGGGGCAGACCGCTACGCAGTGACCGCAGTTGATGCAGAGTTCTTCAGCCCCTGCGATAGGCTGGGGCACGGCGTCCTTATCCACGGCTTCGATAATTCTCGCAGGGCAAGCCGCCACACAGTAGAAATCGTGTTTGCATTTCTCTTGATCGATTGCAAATAGACTCATTCCGTCTCCTTTGTTCGCATTTTGCAGGGACTCTTCCATCCAGAGGTGAGAATCACTCGAGTCGAGGTCTCACCGGTTTTTCTTTCGAATAACTTTCCCAGCTCGTCAATTTCGTATCCCCTTGCGCTCTCTTCTAATCGGCCCAAGCTGAGTATTCACGGAAGCGGCGGCGCTTAGGAAAGAACCACAAGAGAGCGATTCCGATTACAAACCCACCCATATGGGCCCAGTAGGCAACCCCTCCGGTCTCCTGCGAGGATCCTATTTCAGCGGTCCCGCTGACGAACTGAAAAACGAACCAGAGAATCAGGAACAAGAACGCGGGAATCTCAACAAGCCTGATAATAACGAAAATAATAAGGAGCGTCAGCACCCGGGAGTGTGGGAAGCTCACCAGGTAAGCCCCCAACACCCCTGAAATCGCGCCGCTGGCCCCTATAGTGGGAATGTTTGAACCGGGGTGGAACATGACATGCGCGATGGAGGCCCCGATTCCGCACATAAGATAGAAAATCAAGAAACGGAAATGTCCCAGCCTGTCCTCCACGTTGTCCCCGAATATCCATAGGAACCACATATTACCGATGACGTGCAGCCAACCGCCATGCATAAACACGGATGTAAAGAGCGGGACCAAGGCGTTGCTTACCATACTTACCGGGTGATGCAGCGACGCGACAAAGCGGGCCGGAATCAGCCCATAATCAAAGATGAACCGTTCCACGCGCGGCCCCAGGGCAACCTCGTAAAACCACACGACCACGTTCAGCGCGATGAGCGCGACCGTCACCACAGGGGCCGTTCCGGACGGATTGCTGTCTCTCAAAGGAATCATGCGTCGCCCTCAAGAAACTCAGGACTGTCCGCTTGCGCTTAGCGCTCGCCACCCTTTTCGGCTCGCGGCTGATCCGTATCCGATAGACTCTCGCAGGTTAAGGTCTCGCGGCGCCAGGCGCGATGCCCCGCGCTCGCCTGCCCGCGATGCTCACAGGCGTCCTTATGACAGATGGGACACTCGCCGTTCGTGCAGGGGTCAAGGTGAATTAAAACATCTGCGCCCCCTGAGAAGTGTGAACCGAATACGGCTTCCAGCTCCTTCACCTCGCGATGTCCGCGCTCCAGGGGGAGATCTTTCGGCAAAATCAGGTGAAAGTCGATGTGAACTCGATTTCCGGATTTCCACGCCCTGAGCCGGTGCACGTCGATCCACATATCTTTGCGATGCTTGTCCAGGAGTCCGCATATCTCCTCAAGGAGCGCGGGGTTGGCCTCGTTCATCAGTCCCGAGAATGATTCCCGGACGAGCCTTGCCCCAATGACAACAATGCTAACACCCACAAGACACGCGACCACTCCATCAAGCCAATTCCAGCCGCTCAGCGCCACCAGAAGCAGACCGACGAGCACCCCCCCCGATGTATAGGCGTCCGAGAGAAGGTGTTTTCCGTCGGCTTGCAACACAAGGGACTGCAACCGTCGGCCTAAGCGAACTAGCGCTAGTCCCATAGCGAAATTGACCAACCCCACTCCACCGAGAATGACCAACCCGAAAGAGAGATTCGGAAAGGGCCGAGGGATTAGAATGTGCTGCGCGCCTTGCCAAAAGATCCCAGCCGCGGCAAGGACGATCAGAGCTCCTTCAAATCCTGCGGAAAAGTACTCGATCTTGCCGTGTCCGTACGGGTGGCTCTCGTCCGGCGGCTTGCTGGAGAGCAGGACACTGCCCAGGGCAAGGCCGGCCGCAACCACGTTGATGATCGATTCCAGCGCGTCGGAAAGGATCGCGGAAGAACCAGTGATCGCGTACGCATAGAACTTCAGGCCCATCAGAGCCACACTCAGCCCTACGGCTACGAACATGGCCGCTAGCCCGGTTCGGGCCGCGCTGCGCGCCATCTGGGCCGCTGCCGCAGCCTCAGCGCTCGTATGCGATGTGGGTGGCTCTACCAAAGGAGTTTCTCCGAGCGGGCATGTTATAGTCGGCGCCCCATATTCCAATAACTTATCCAGTGGCCGCACGTTTTGGAAATCAATAGGGCCCGCCTTCTCCGCAGGCAGAATGGGTTGCCCTGTTTCGAAATAGGTTCCTGCGCGCAAGCCGGCGGCTATCAATTTCGAAAAATGACTTCCCGCGCCGGGTCATCCTTCTTGTCGCCGGTCCTGTGTGGGGCCAGCATACCCGAATTGGGGCTCGATCAACAAGATGGACTGACGCGCTGGTCTGCCCCTGCCGAAGCCTCCGTCATTTACATAGTACGGCCGGATGACATCAATGCTTCTTCATCCTTGGCGGAGTGAGTTGCAGGATCGGCTCGGTAATGGCGTCGAAGGCCCGAGTCGCGGGCGAGTCAGGGTATTCAAGGACAAAGGGCTTGCCCGCGTCGGAAGCGATCACCAATCGGGGGTCCACAGGAATCCGGCCGAGGAACCGGTGGCCCGTCACCGCGGCCAGTTGTTCGCCTCCACCGGTCTTGAAGAGCATGTGTTGCGCCCCGCAATCAGGACACACGAAGCCGCTCATGTTCTCGATGATCCCCAAGACGGGCATTCCCAGGACTTTGCAGAACGCGATGGATTTCTTCACATCCTTGAGCGCCAATTCCTGTGGGGTGGTCACAATGATCGCCTGAGATCGGGGGGGCGCCATTTGACAGATGGATAGAGGCTCGTCGCCAGTCCCCGGTGGCGCGTCCACGATGAGGAAGTCCAAGTGACCCCAGTCCACCTCAGCAATGAATTGTCTGATCAGGCGATGCTTCATGGGGCCGCGCCAAATCAAGGCTTCCCCTGCCTGTTCGCCCGCAATGAACTCCACTGACATCACCTTGAGTCGGTCGGAATATTTTACGGGAACCAGGCCGTGCTCCGAGCTTCCGGGGGCGCCTGTTCCCTCGAGCCGCAGGAGAGTGGGCACGCTGGGGCCATGCAGGTCGATGTCCAGCAGGCCCACTTCCCGGTCGTGCGCGGCCAGGCTTGCGGCTAGATTGACTGCTATCGTGCTCTTGCCCACTCCTCCCTTACCGGAAAGAACCATGAGAGTGTTTTCTATGCGGGTGAGAGCGTCCGAAAGCATGAGATCTTCGCGCAGCGCGTCGATTTCTTTTTTGCTCAAAGGAGGTTTTCGTTTCTTATCATCCATGTGATGAAGCCTCGTGATCCGGTGTTTGCAGCATAATTCCTTGCCATGAGCCCCGAATCTCTCGATCAACCTTCACGACCATATCGTGGGGGCGCAAACAAGCGCGAGAGAGGAAACCAGAGCTTCAACGGAGCTGCCCGCGACGGGAAAGCCTTTACCTGGGCCGATTCAAAGATATACCATTTCACGGGAGAGTCAATTGACCTTCCTATGACAGCTCGGCAAGATCGTCGGTCGGCACGGATATGTATCGTTGGCTATCCGGGCGCGCACGCGGGGAGCGCTTACCGGCGGCGCCTAAGAAAATCGTCGGCGTAAGGCGCCCCGGTCGGCTCGACGTATGGGGAGGATTGGAGGGGAGATGAGTTTGCCCTCCAAGTTATTGCGCGCTTAGACGCTCTTGCGTCCGATCTCCGAGGCGAAGCGCCGGGGGGATCTTCGAAGCCAAGGACTTCCATGATTCTTTGTCGCTCCCTAGTCATGGCGGTTTGCATGGGCGGGGCTCTTTGCCAACCCCGGCGCTCGCGGGTATTATAGCGGCCCCGGCTAGCGCGCCCTCCAACGGTCCTCGACACGGGGCAGAAGACCACGAACATGGGAATTACCCGGGAGTCTTAATTATGAGGGGCTGACTTCCCGGCGAAATTGAGTCGGTTTGCGGCAATGGCGGCGGAATTGGGAACACGAAGTTTGGAGCGTCTTTGACATGGGAATGACGATAACCGAAAAGATACTGGCTGCGCATGCAGAGTTGGAAACGACCGAACCGGGCCGGCTCATCGAGGCCCGAATCGATCTGGCATTGGCGAACGACATTACGCTCCCTCTGGCCCTGGAGCCATTCCGGCAGGCCGGAGGAACCAAAGTGTTCGACCGAGAGCGAGTGGTGGTGGTGCTGGACCACTATAATCCGGCCAAAGACATTGAATCGGCCCAGATGCTCAAGACATGTAGGGAATTCGCACGGGAAATGGGTCTAACCCATTTCTACGATGTGGGACGAATGGGAGTCGAGCACGCCCTCCTTCCGGAGGAAGGCCTTGTGGTCCCCGGGGACGTGGTAATCGGCGCGGATAGCCATACATGCACGTACGGCGCGCTGGCAGCCTTTTCCACCGGCGTCGGGAGCACCGATTTCGCAGCCGGCATGTTAACGGGGAAGAGTTGGTTCAAGGTCCCGGAAACCATGGCCTTTGAGCTGATCGGTCGGCCGGGGCCCTGGGTCATGGGCAAGGATGTGATCCTCCATATTATAGGGAAAATCGGAGTTGACGGCGCGCTCTACCGGGCCATGGAGTTTACCGGCGACGGTGTCGGGCGATTGAGCATGGCGGATCGGTTCAGCATCGCCAACATGGCGGTGGAAGCAGGCGCGAAGAACGGGATATTCCCTTTTGATGAACTGACCAAGGCTTACGTGGAAGCTCATAGCTCCAAGCCATACGTGGTGTGCGAGTCGGACCCGGACGCGGTGTATGCGGAAAAGTTCACTATCGACCTGGGCTCGCTGGAACCCCTGGTCGCATTGCCGTTCAAGCCGGAGAACGTGCGGCCGGTCTCCGAGGTAAAAGGGCTCCGGGTGGATCAGGTTTTTATCGGCTCATGCACCAACGGCCGAATAGAGGATTTGCGAATCGCGGTCCATATTCTCAAAGGACGCCGAGTTGCGCCCGCTGTCCGCATGATCGTTATTCCCGCAACGCCGAAGATTATGGCTCAGGCTGTTGAAGAAGGACTTCTGGAAGAGATTCTCCGCGCCGGCGGAGCGGTCTCGACGCCTACTTGCGGGCCGTGCCTTGGGGGTCACGCCGGGGTGCTGGCTGCGGGGGAGCGAGCCGTTGCCACGACCAATCGGAACTTTGTAGGGCGGATGGGGCATCCAGAGAGCGAAGTGGTCCTGGCGTCTCCCGCAGTGGCTGCCGCGACCGCGGTGATGGGCGTGCTGGCGGAGCCCGGGGAGGTGGCTTCCTGGGAGGGTTTCGAAGCCTAGGAAGGTTGGAGCGCGGAAAAATCGCGGCGTTCGCGAAAAAAAAGGTTTGAAACGCGATTCTTTTTTGGTATTCTTCATGGCACCCCCAGATGGATGGTCAGTGGTTGACGGGAAAAAACTCTTGACTTCCCGGAACGATTCTGATAACCAGAATGGGAAACGAGTCTGCTAATCTAGAATTCCAAATGCGGTTCCCCGACGGTTTTTCCGGTGGGGCCTAATCAAAGGAGGATTTGGGTATGGTTAAAAAGATGCTCGTTGTCGTGAGCGCATTGGCTCTGATGCTGGGTACGGTTGGCTTGGCCAGCGCCTTCCTGCCGGGCGTGGGCATGACCGGGGACATGATCATGATCCCCATGAAGGTCAAGACCACATTCGAGAAGAGCACCGGTCCCGCCGGCGCCAGCACCCTGTTCCTGGATGGCTGCGATCAGTATACGTCCGGCTTCTGGCCCGCAGGCCCCTGGGCAGGCACACAGTGCGTTATGAAAGTTCAGGTTATTCCTCCCAAGTGCGTGGCCCCCGGTTACATGGGCCCCGTGCAGTTGGGCGCTCCCCCGGCTCTTCCCCCTGGCTCCAGCTTGGTCAGCAACGTGGAGAGCTATCAGGTCACTTCTCCGGGATGCAATCCCTGTGTGGACGGTGGCCTGAAGTACGAAATGGTAAAGAAGCAGGTCGTGAAGTAATCACCGACCCTTTGCTTGAGATAAGAGAACGACCAAAGACCGGGGACGTGTCCCCGGTCTTTTTTTATGGCCCGGCCACGGTTCGGCGCGCTCTTTCCCGTCAGTCTTGTTATTTTTCAGGCCTGGGGGCAGGTCGATGAAGACTTCCAACTACGTTTTGATCCTCGATTACGGTTCCCAATATACGCAGCTCATTGCCCGGAGGGTTCGGGAAGCCCGCGTATATTCGGAAATCCATCCCTTTGATCGAGGCTTGGAAGTCGCGCGGCGGAACAGGCCCGGGGCGATCATCTTGTCAGGAGGGCCGGCTTCCATCTACAAGGAGCGTTCGCCTCGGTTGGATCCAGAACTCATCGAAATGCAAGTTCCTCTCCTAGGGATCTGCTACGGTTTGCAGGCCATCGCGCATACCCTCGGCGGCGTGGTGCAAGCCGCGCCGGAACGAGAGTACGGCAGGGCCGCCCTTACCGGCATCAGGCCGGACTCTGTGTTGCTGCAAGGGATCACCGAGGGCGCGCAGGTCTGGATGAGTCATGGAGACAAGGTGGTGAGGCTGCCGGAGAAGTTTCGAATCTCCGCAAGCACCTCCGACGCGGAGGCGGCCGCGTTCGAGAGCGAAGATCAGCGCATCACGGGAGTGCAATTCCATCCCGAGGTGGCGCACACGCCTCAGGGGGCGACAGTCATCCGGAATTTCCTCTTTCGCATCGCACAACTGAAACCTGACTGGACCATGGCCTCCTTCATTGACTCCACTGTCCTGGAAGTGCGTGAGCGGGTGGGGCAGGACCGGGTCGTGGCCGCGCTCTCCGGCGGAGTGGACTCATCCGTGATGGTGGCGCTGCTCCACCGAGCGATAGGCGATCAGCTTCATCCGGTCTTTGTCAACAACGGCCTGCTGCGCAAGAACGAGGCTGCGGAAGTGCTCGGCGCCTTCCAAAAGCTCGGGATCAAGCTCGACTATGTGGATGCCTCCCGGCGTTTCCTCCAGAAGCTCGCGGGCGTGACGGATCCCGAGCAGAAAAGAAAGATCATCGGCGAGGAATTCATCCGGGTGTTCGAAGAAGAAGCGGAAAGAATCCCGCGGGTGAAGTTCCTTGCCCAAGGAACCCTTTATCCGGACGTTATCGAGAGTGTTTCGGCGAAAGGGGGCCCCTCGTCCACCATCAAGAGCCACCACAACGTGGGTGGGCTTCCGGAGACCATGCGCTTGGAGCTTATTGAGCCTCTCAGGGAGCTGTTCAAGGATGAGGTGCGGGAACTTGGCGCACAACTTGGCCTGCCCGACGAGATTGTCTGGCGCCATCCGTTCCCCGGGCCTGGCTTGGCTGTGCGCATTCTCGGTGAAGTGAACGAAGAAAAGATCGCAGTCCTCCAGGAAGCTGACGCGATTGCCATGAGCGAAATCAGGATTGCGGGACTTTATCGAGGGATCTGGCAGGCCTTCGTGGTGCTCCTGCCTGTTCAGTCCGTAGGAGTGATGGGCGACGAACGCACCTACGAATACGTTGCAGCCTTAAGGGCTGTGGACGCCAGAGACGGCATGACCGCGGACTGGTCTCGCATACCGCATGAGGTGCTGTCCAGAATCTCCAATCGAATCATCAACGAGGTGCGTGGTATCAACAGGGTCGTGTACGACATATCTTCCAAACCTCCCAGCACCATCGAATGGGAATGAGGCGCATTCCGTCCCACCTCTATATGAACCGGAATCAGGGGAGTCGCGAGCCGAGCGTGAGCCTCACGGCGGGTCAAGTGTTGCGCACGAGCCGTTGAATGTAGGACTTGAGCTTTTCCATTTTGTCAGGGGGAAGGTCATTGATGATCTTTTTCAACTCTTCATACTTGGGCTCGTCCCTGAGTTTCCTGTAGGGCCGTCCTCTCGATTCGGCTCCGGACACCTCATAATTAGGCATTTTGCATCTCCTTACCAAATGGTCTGATCCGGGGGCCGCAAGGATCGACCTGCTCATAGTCCACAGACCCGCGCTTGTCAACTTGAAAAGGGTGGCGTTCAAGGGGCGCTGAGACCGGGGAATCCTGAACTTTGGCGTCCCGGGGAGTCCGGGACTGCGCGAGGCGCGCGGTGAAATGAAGGCGCGCGAATTCTTTTTTTCGCCCAAGCTGCTCACCACATATTAATTATGTATCACGAAAGATTATACTCTGAACATTAAGTTAATTATGCGACATGCGGACATGCTCGCGATGAACGCGCCGAACCGCGACGCGCGAGCGGGGTTCAAGCGGGAAGCGTCGGTTCCGAAGCGCTCATTGGCCTGGTCCGCGTGTTCCCTGAGGGCCGCGTCCTATGTCGGGATATCCTACGGACCGGTCAGCTTTGCAGATATTATACATTAAGTACTATCGTTAAGATTTGTATTTGACAGTATAAATTGAATTTGCTAAAGACTGCGGAGACTTCGGACTGGGGTAAGCATGTTTTCCAAACTCTCCCGACGTTCGATAGATGTGGTGAAGCTTCCCAACCATATCCTCCTATACGGAATTGTGTTGGCCTGTGTCGGTGTGCTGGTCGCTCTCGGGTCTCTCACTCGACTGTACGAGTTACGGGAGTTCTTTCCTCTTCGGCTGCCTGAGCAGGTGAACGAGTTCATCCTCAACTACATCCCGTTCATCCTGGGGACATTTCTTACCACGGTGGCCGCTCTGGCCGGACTCATCGTGGGGGTTAACTGGGCGGTGACGGGACTGCGTGAGGTTTCCCGCGTGCGGATTCCGTTGCAGTGGGCCGGAGATTACCACGAGCCCGAGACCGTTTCTCTGGGGCTAAAAGAAGGCAGAATGCGGTCCTATGACCAAGCGCCGTCGCTCCTTTTTTATTTCCTGGGGAAATTCTGGTCCAGGGCGCGGTTTATTTCCCAGATCTCCGGTGAAAATGTTCGGCGGAACATCAGTTTCATCTGGAAGGCGCTCTTCATTGGAATAGCGGTGCATTTCTTCTTCAAGCTTCTGGACATTCTTCCCGGTTACCTTGGGCAGTGGGGACTGGGCAGCGATTATGTGCTGCCGTCGCCTATCCCATTCTACAATCTGCTGTTGCTGGTCTGTGCGCTCAAGTTCATGCTTGCTGTCAGCCTCGTCCCTCTTAAGAAACCGAGCGCGGGAAGGGAAATGGATTCGATGATTGTGGAGGGGAAGGGCCATCCGTCAGTATTTTTTGCCGTGTTGGAGGAAGGCTCGAAGATATTCGCGCATAAGACCTTCCCCAACAGGATTTCCCGATCTCGACCGGTGATGTGCCAGGATGGGGAGACCATGATCGGAACATTGATCGAGAGTTTTCCCAAGCATCTGCGGACTTCGGCCCGACCCGCGGCTCTTCTGGGCTTGCTGCTCGGCTCGGCCATGGTGCTGATCGGGTTTCTTCAAATTATTCTCGTGCAGTATCCTACGTTTTCGGTGAGTTACGGGGATTTCTTTCGGCTCTATTTCTTCGGACTCCTCATGGACATCATCCTGAATGTGCTGGTCATTCTTTTCGGAAAGGGCTTCCTGGACCAGGCCCGTGACTTGATGGCCGTCTATCGTTTCAGATCAAGCCTCGTGTACGTAGAGGCCAAAGGGGATTTCGAGAAAAAGGTCCTCCCCGACCTTAGAGGAATCGTGTCACCGGAGCGGCTCTTTGATCCCCTGGTCCCCTGTGCGTTCAATGTCCGCTACTTCTCCGCCGAAGCGGTTTCCGACGCGGTGACCCCGGAAGGAGTTCGAGAGCTGGTGGCCCTGGAGACCTCGGGCCGCCTCGCAAAAGATGTTTCGAAGCTCAAATATCTCCCCTTCCAGGTCGATTTCCGTGAAAGGTACCCCTCTGCCTGGATATCCCACGAAACAGATCTCTCGGACGGCCATGAGGCGGACATCATCCGGGTCGGCGAGAACCCCCACGCGGACGGTGAACTGTGCGCCACCACGGAAGCGGCCTCGTCAGGCTCCGTCTGAGGCTTAGGATCCGTGGCCCGGGGAAATCGTGCGATGGGGCGTGCGCGGGCCATCCTTTTGACGTTATTGAAGAAAGTTAAAGAGAGTCACCTCCGTGGATCGTGGTCTCAGCGTTTAGCGCTTGAATCTAACAGCAGAAATTGATATAAATTAGACAACTCCCTGGATATGCCTGGGAAACAATGCGAGCATATAAGGCATACGAGCAGGCGGAGAGATTGAATCCTGCGACACACCGCGCCAAAGCAGATTCCGGGTCACGAGAGGCGGGCGTGATTCCCGAGGCGAATGGATCCGGGCGGCTCTCCCTTTCTCGGATGTTCGAGCACATATTCTCTCTTTTCTTAGGGAGGGCATGGCGTTTGAGGGCTCCAGCCTGCTTCCCCGACCCTGAGGTGATCAGATGAAACCTGTGATCCTTCGCGCAAGCCTGGTGGTTCTCGCCACTCTATTCGTCTGCGTTGCTCTCCCCAGTTTCGGCGAAGACTATCTCGTGATCAAGAAGAGGGATGGCGAAATCCAAAGAGTGCCTCTGAAATTCGCTCCTGACGATATTGAGTCGCTGAAAGTGGAGACAGGGCCGCCACGGGGAAAGGCGCCCGCGACCCCGGGGGTGGAGAGAGCGGAACCTCAGCCCGGTCGGGGGGTCGAGGATGAGGCCCCGCCTCGGGAGCCGCGCAGGAGGATGGAACAGGACGATGCCGCGCCCGCGCCGTCTGAGCCCATGATTCCAATGCGGGAACCAGGGCCGGCCGCTCCGTTTGTCACCCGACCGGACGCAGAGGGGCCACGAGCTCGCGACGCGGACCAGAGACGCCCGGCCGCGCCTTCCGGCCCACGCAAATCATTGACCCGCGCGCCCGCTCCCACACCGCCGGCAGATGCGACGGGGATAGGCACGTTCACGGTGAATGTATACAAGCTCCCGGAGAGCGTGCGGGCCTTGCCGGATTTCAGCGCGTTTCGCCCTATCGATGTGATCACCGCGGACCAGATCAACCTGCATCCCGGTGGAGTTGGAGGACATCCCGCGGGCCTGCCCGAAGACACCAAGGGGCTGGGCATGAGGTTCATCGGTGTGTTTCAGGTGTCCGGCGAGGGCATTTTCCAATGGAGGGTCAACGCGAAGGATGGCGTTCGGCTGCATGTGGACGACAAGACCATTATTGAGATCGACGGCGTTCATCCGGCTACGGTCAAGACCGGCCATATTCACCTGGCGGAAGGAGTCCACGTCATTGTGCTGGACAGCTTCAATTCCAGCGGTCCGCCCGTATTACAGCTTTTCGTAACCCCCCCGCTGGGATCGGAAGAAGTCTTCAGCATCAGGAAGGGTCTGGCAGGCTGGAAGGAGCCGAGCAAGCCCTACGACGTGCTTTGGGGTCAGGTCTATTTCGTGCCCAAGGGTAAGTATCCTGGCGGCCCGGACCTGAGCAAGACCAGCCCCATAGGCAGACTCATTGCTCCCGAACTGCGGATTTCAGACGGACAGGGGCTCGCGGGATTGCCGGGTCGTAAGGACATGGTCGCGGTTCGATACGAGGGGTATTTCAATGTACAAGGAGCCGGAATATTTGCATTTCGGCTCGTGGCTGATGACTACGCGAACCTCACCATTGGAAAAGACGAGATCGTCAGAATAGTGGGAGGCACAAAGGCCAGCCCTGAAGGGAGGCTCGGCTGGGCCTTTCTCCAGGAAGGGAGCTACCCCATTGCCGTGAACTACTTTCACCCGACGGGCGACCCGCGGCTGGAACTGTTTGTGACGCAACCCAAGCAGCAGGAACAGGTCTTCTCACCCTCCCAACCTCTCGTGGGCTACGCGTCCGATTCGGGGAAGGTGAGCCAGATCCCTTGTTTTGCGTACTTCCTGAAGTCCGGAACCAACAAAGTCCCCAATTTTAACCAGATGACGCCGTCGGGTATGTTCTTTGTGGACGCGATCGATTTTCCCATAGATCGAGGAGCGCGGGAATTCCCCGGAGTTCCGAGGCGGGAAGACTGGCTCGGGCTCAGATTCTACGTAAAATTCTCCCTTTCTGACGAAGAGAAAGGGACGTACAAATTCCGTTTGGTCGCGGAGGACGGCGCTCGGCTCATTGTAGGCAAAAACCTCGTGATCAACGCGGAGGGCTTTCAGAGAAGACAGGAAAAGACCGGGACGGTCAACTTGGAACCGGGCGCCCATGAGATGTTCGTGGACTACTACCAGAGCACCGGTCCCAACGGTATCCAGCTCTTTATTACACCGCCCGGCGGCGAAGAGAAGATCTTTGCTTTTCAATAGCAACTCCATAGCTGAGAAGCTAACACGAATCATGAAAGCGCTCAGCTTCGGCCGCCGCTCCGGGGCTTGGCCTCGGAGATCGGCTGCAAGAGCGCATCGTTGGGCCACAGTTTGGAGAGGAGACTCATCTCCCTCCAATCCTCCCCATACGTGAACCCGACCAGGCGCGCTTCATGCAGAGCACTTTCATATGAGCAGCCTCACCTAGGAGCGCTTGACGCTCTCTCGTATGAGGTCCTTCAACATCCCCCAATCCCTGTGGAAAGGAGCTTGGGGGATTTCATATTAAGGGAGTTGCTCAGAGAGAAATTGACCAAAGATCCGACCTCAGGGTATGCTCGTCAGACCGTTCGCGGCAAACAACCTCCGATCCGATGGGGAAAGGAATGGGCAGACACGTTGGTCTGCCTCCACAGACGCCCGATGTTCCGTGCGTGGGGGGAATGAGCGGTAAGAGACGCGGGCCTGACTCTACCAACGCCGAATATCCGATTCACAGGGGGGAAAAGAATGCTGCCATGCCAGGGGGAAGATTTTCTCAAGGCCATTCTTGACAGCGCCACTATGGTCTCGGTGGTCGTCACGGACTGGGACCGGAAGGTCCTCCTGTGGAATAAGGGAGCCGAGAACATCTTCGGTTACACCGCGGAGGAGATGGTCGGGGCCAGTATCACAAAGCTATATGCGTCGGACGCGCGGACCCTCCGGACCGTGGCTCGACTCCGAGAAATGATGCGGACAAAGCGCGGCACGGTCCACGGTTACATGAAACAGGTTACCAAAAGCGGGGAACTGCTGACCATGGCGGTTGCCGTCACACCGTTGACCGGCCCCGCGGGCGAAGTCTTGGGAATCCTCGGAATGGGGCTGGACGTTACCGAAGACGCCAAGAAGAACGAAGAAATGAGCATATTGCTCGCCCATTTGGAACGATCCCAACAGTGCCTGGAGATGATTTGCCGTTCCAGCTTGGCGCTCACCACGACCGCGGATCTCGATGATGTCCTTCGGCTCACCATCCGCGAGCTCGCGACAGCGATGGAGGTGGAAGGGGCAGGGGTGCTCCTGTACGATGACCGCTCCGCGGAGCTATTCTGGCGGATTGTGGAAGGTAAGGCGCGCCTTTTGAGGCCTGAGCCAGGGAGTCAGGCCCTTCCTTTTGACCGAAAACTCGTCTACCGGGCTATGGAAACCGGCGCTCCGGTTGTAATGAACGATCCGCCGGCCGGAGAGCCTGCCTCGGGAGAACCCTCCATTCGCAACGTGCTCGCGCTTCCCCTGATCGCAATGGAAAAGACCATAGGAGTGCTTGTTCTGGCAAACAAGGATGATGGGGAATTTACCCCTGAAGACCTGCAGATCTGCGGCTCCCTCGCGGGAATTCTCGCTCTTTCGGTCCAGAGCGCCGACTTCTTCCAGCAGCTCATGCATTCCTATCGAAAGCTTGAAGATCTCAATCGTGTCAAATCCAAAGTGCTCAACCGCATTGCCCACGAGCTGAAGACCCCGATCGCGATAATGAGCGGTTCGTTGAGCCTCCTTGCGGACCGATTGAGCGGCCGAGGAATGAGCGAACTTGACCGCCACGTTGACCGCTTCAACAGACAATTAGAGAGTCTCAGCCGCTTGGAGGCGCAGGTGGAGGACATCCTGCTAGGGGAGAACTCATGGGAAAAGCAAGCTACAGGGAACTTCTTGGACGCAATAGTCTCCTTCATTGAGATGCAAGCGGAAACAAAGCCAGAAATCGGAAACGCGGCTCGGGTCATTACAGGTTGGTTAGAACAGATCTTTCCTCGTTCGCTGGGAGAACCCGCGCGCATTAACATAAAGGAATTCGGCCGCGCCGTTTGCGACTCTGTCCGTTCTCAACTTGATCGTCAGCAACGAAACATGTCCCTCGTCATTGATATGGAAGGTGACTCAGACGTGATGATCCCTGAACACGTGCTGACTGCGATCGTGGAAGGGCTTGTGCGCAATGCGGTCGAGGCCACCCCGGACAACGGCGGGGTTCGAGTCCTGGGACGGCGCGCGGATTCTTACTACAGGATCACCGTTTCAGATACAGGGTTCGGTATCCCCGATCAGGACCAAAAGATTGTGATGAAAGGGTTCTACCACCCGGATGAAACGGAAAGGTATTCCACGGGCCGGCCGTACTCATTCAATGCCGGTGGCCGAGGGTTGGACCTTCAACGAATCAAAGTCTTCTCTCAGATCTATGGGCTTGGGTTTTTCTTTAAGAGTCGCCGCTGCGAGCATCTTAATGGGTCGTTGGAGCGTTGCCCGGGAGATGCGCTGCGCTGCCCCGCGTGTTCCACAATGGAAGACTGCTCACACAGCGGCGGCTCGACTTTCGAGGTTACTTTTCCCCTCCCCGCGGCCCACACGGAGCGCGAGATGCCCCCCAGTTCCGGAGCTGCGACCTAATAAACAGGCCGGACACCTGTCCCAGAGGACCCTGTCCATGCAGTCTTGCGCGAATGAACTCGCCGAACTTACTAAGAGGAGCCCCTAACGGCCTATGTTGACAACCCATCCGTATGGGTCCGGGCGGTGGCCGGTTTGCATCCCCATGAACTCATTGAAGAGTTTTCCCGCGAGCTCGCCGGTGCCCCCGTCGGCTATCGTGTAGTCTTTACCCTGATACCGGAAATGGCCCACCGGTGATATGACCGCGGCGGTCCCCGATCCGAACATCTCCTTGAGCGATCCATTTTGAGCCGCGGCCACTACCTCATCGATGGTAATGGCTCGCTCGGTAATCTTCACACCGGTTGCCCTGAGGTGGTGAATCACCGAGTCACGGGTGATTCCTGGAAGAATGGTCCCTTCCAGCGCCGGTGTAATCACTTCATCATTGATACGGAAGAAGATGTTCATAGTGCCCACTTCTTCGATGGAACGCTTGTCGACCGCGTTGAGCCAGAGGACCTGGGTAAATCCTTCTTCATGGGCTTCCTCCGCGGCAAGGAGCGATGCGGCATAATTGCCGGAGGTCTTGGCTTCTCCGATTCCACCTCGGCACGCCCGCGTGTAATTGTCGGTGACGAGAATTTTGACCGGAGCGAAACCTTCGGGATAATAAGCCCCGACCGGTGAGAGAATAATAAAGAAAATATAGTCGTGTGAGGGTCGAACCCCGAGGTGCGGATCGGCGGCGATGATCGTGGGCCGCACGTACATGGACGTCCCGGAAGTTCGCGGAATCCAGTCCCTCTCTTTCCGGATCAGCGCGGACATCTGGTCCATGAAGAGCTTCGGGTCCAAGGTCGGGATGCACAACCGTCGGCACGATTTGTTGAACCGCGCGATGTTCATATCCGGCCGAAAGAGGAGAATATCGCCCTCATTCGGCCCTGCAAAGGCCTTAAGGCCCTCGAAAACCTGCTGACCGTAATGCAGGACCATGGTGGCAGGATGGAGAATCAGATCCATAAACACGCCGATTTGAGGCGCCTGCCAACCGCCGTTCTTCGCTGCGTAGCGGATGGTCAGCATATGCTCCGTAAAGATGTCGCCGAAGCCCAGTTTATCCTCGTCGTAGGTTGATGCGCCGGATCGGTTACGCGGTACGCTTCCCATAAGGCCTCCCTCTGTGCCGGTGGCCAATGCCGTGGCACTCGTGCATGAGAAAAAACCCGACATCCGCCGGGCAAACCAGGCCTTCGGCGCAACAGGGCCCCGAAAGCCCAATCTCATCTGCATAACAAAGTGAACTATCGGAGTCAACCATTCGGAGCTGTTGGAGCAAGGCCGTGGGGCCTCCTTACGCAGCCCCTTGGCGGTTCTTCAAGTAGTCGACCATGATCCGCACGGATTTCGCGGCCACGCCATCGGCCAATTGTTTTACCAAAGCCGAAGAGGATTGATACGAGCCCTTCCTAATCAGGTCCAGGTAATGGGCCACCTTTTGGGTGTCCCGTCCCACGAGCGCCGAGGTGCCATGTTCCAGGTATATGGGGCGCTCGGTGTTTTCGCGGCATATGAGGCATGGCAGGCTGAAAAAACTCGCTTCGGATTGTACGGAGCCGGAATCCGACAAGACCACTTTCGCCGCCTGCATCAGAGAAAGAAAGTCGATGTACGGTTCGGGCGGAATAAGTTCTAGGTTCGGCAGGGACTCAATATCGCCTTTCATGCCGAACTGCTCGAGGCGGCCGACCGTACGTGGATGGATCGGGAAAATCACAGGATAAGGAATGATCTTGAGCAGCTCAATCACTTCTCCCAGGGTTTCGGGATAGTCCACGTTCGACGGTCGATGGAGCGTGACCAGCGCGTATGACCCCTTTTCAAGCCCGAGTTCGGTCCAGCGCTTGCGGCTCTCAATATAGGGGAGGAACATCTGAAGGGTCTCCAACATGATGTCACCCACCAGATGGGCTCGACTCATATCGATCCCTTCTCGTTTAAGGTTTTCCATGCCCGCGGGCTCGGAAACGAGCAGTAGGTTCGAAAGATGATCCGTGAGGCGCCGATTATGCTCTTCGGGCATAGTTTCATCGAAGGACCTGAGACCGGCCTCCACATGGGCCACAGGAATGAAAAGCTTTCTTGCCACCAGTGACGCCGCGATGGTGGAGTTTACGTCGCCCACGACCACTACCAGGTCCGGAGCAAGCTCCAGGCAGACCTGCTCAAACGCGATCATGATCTTGCCCGTCATTTCGCCATGACCGCCTGACCCTACCCCCAGATGCCTCGTCGGCTCCGGAAGCCCCAATTGGTCGAAAAAGACATCGCTCATCCCTTTGTCGTAATGCTGACCGGTATGGATGATCAGATGTTCCACGTCATCGTGCTTCTTGAACTCTTGTTCCAGTGGCGCGGCCTTCATGAAATTCGGTCTCGCGCCTACCACGGTCACGATTCTCATGAGACAGACTCTCCAGGTCTTATCCTGTCCAGCGGTTCTCTCTCAGCGCGCGGAGCCAACGCAGTTGCAAGGAAACCTAAGCGTTTCTTTGAGGGTTACGTTAAGAACTCCCCTATTATCCGCACGATCTTCTCCGCCGCGTTTCCGTCACCGAATGGATTTGTTTCCAGAATCATCGACGAGTAATGATCCGGGTTGTCGAGAAGCCTTTGGGCCTCTGTCACAATTCGATCCCTGTCCGTGCCCACCAGAACAGCGGCCCCGGCCTCTACCGCTTCAGGGCGCTCGGTGACGTTTCTTGCCACAAGGACCGGTTTTTTAAGCGAAGGAGCTTCCTCCTGAATTCCTCCTGAATCGGTAATAATTAAGAACGCCCGTTTCATGAGGGCCACGAAGCTAAAGTAGTCGGGTGGCGGAATGAGCCGAATCCGCTCCTCGGCCCCAAGAATAGCTCCCACCGGCTCCCGCACATGAGGGTTCGGATGAACCGAGTAGACCACGGTCACATCCGGATTGTTGTGCGCGAGATCCGCCAGGGCGAGAGAAAGGTTTCGGAGGCCTTGCCCGAAATTCTCTCGTCGATGCCCTGTTACCAGTATCAATCGACCGGGAGGGAGCGCGAGCTTCTCCAGGCGTCGCGTGGCCTCGTGTCCTTCATCAAGCGTCCGCGCGGTATAGAGCAACGCGTCGATAACCGTGTTTCCTGTAACATAAATCGATTCGGAGGGAATGTTCTCCTTCCGCAGATTCTCTGCGGCCCGAGGCGTGGGGCAGAAGTGCAGATCCGCCACGTGCGAGAGGAGCCTCCTGTTGATCTCCTCCGGATAAGGCTGGAACTTGTCGAAAGAACGCAGACCGGCTTCGACATGAGCCACAGGTATCTTCAGGTAATACGCGGCCAGCGTTACCACAAACGCGGAAGTGGTGTCCCCCTGGACCACCACGAGATCAGGCCTTTCCTTCTCCAGGACAGGGCGTATCTCTTCCAGGACGCGGACCGTGATATCAAAGAGTGTTTGGTCTTCCTGGATGATATTCAGATCATAATCCGGGGTGATTTGGAAGAACTCGAGCATCGGATCCAAAATCTGTCGATGCTGCCCCGTCACACAGCAGACTACGCGCATATCCCTGCGCATTTCGGACAGGCGTCTGCAGACCGGGGCAAGTTTTATTGCTTCCGGACGAGTGCCGAATGCGACAAGCGCCTTTTTCATCAACGGAGTTCCTGTTCACGAATGAAGATCACTCATCATGCACCCGAGAGAGCGCCTTTGGGAAGATCTTTTTGCATCCGATAGGAGTCCCGAGAGGGTCCGGAATCCGTGTATATGAGATAAGGCTGCTTCCGGAAAAGCGCTTAAGAGTTCCGCGGCCTGACCTATCTTGCAAAGTTGGAACGCCGGGCGCATCTGTGTTATTGAATTGCGCGCCGGGCTCAAAATCGGGGAAAGAGGAGCCGCTCATGCGTCTCAGCGCGACAACTAAGAACGAGAGCCCTCGCTGACGAAATGACGTGAAACGCTATCTTAAGCATCTTTCTCAGCGTCTACCCCCATTCATGACTGAGTGGGCCGGTCTGCTATACGACCTTGTGCCGCCCCGACTCAGATATGGCGCGGCATATTCCCGAGCCCTCGCGCTCTTCAGAGAAAGCGATCTATGGGAAGGGGAGAGACTCGTCTCATACCAGGAGGCCTTGCTCCGTCGCTTGATCGATCATTGTTACACCAATGTCCCCTATTACCGAGAGGTGTTCGATCGGACAGGTCTCTCACCCAAGGCGATCGAGAGGATTTCGGACCTTGAGAAACTGCCGTTTCTCACCAAAGAAACAGTCCGGGCACGCAAATCCGACCTGTTGGCCGTCAATGCGCGCCGGTATGGTATCGAGGAAGAAACCACGAGCGGCTCTACGGGAACGCCTCTCGATTTCTGCATCGGCAGCCTTACGCGGGCGATGGAACGAGCCCTCAACTACCGTCATCTGTTATGGCTGGGGTACGAGCCTGGGGACCGCATCGCGGAAATCAAGGTTCCATCCTTCAAGAATCCGGATCGGCTCGTTCGTTATTATCCTTTTTCAAAGGAGCTTAGGTTTAACTTCCTCAGCATGGACGACCAGTCCACCGAGAGAGTTGTGGAGGCGCTTCAACGGTTCCGGCCGGCATTCATCAAAATTTTCCCTTCCTCGCTTTACGTGATCGCCCAATGGATGCATCGGCGCAGGAAGTCGATACCTCCTGTCAAATACGTTATAACTTCTTCTGAAAGCCTGTACCCTTCGATCCAAGAATTGGCCCGGGATGTCTTCCGCGCGCCGGTGATCGATCATTACGGCCAAAACGAAAACGTGGCCACAGCGTTCCAATGCGCTGAGGCCGGTGGGTATCACGCGCAGATGGAACAATGCGTGATCGAATTGGCCCCGGCTCACAAAGAATGCTGGGAAATTGTGGGGACCAGTCTGGACAACTTCGTCATGCCCATGCTTCGTTACAAGACGGGAGACCTGGCGGTGAGCGACGACCGAGCATGTCCGTGCGGCAGACAGCATTCACTGATCTCCGGAATCAAGGGACGAGCGACGGAGCTCATTGCCACCCCAGATGGAAAGCTCATTGAATCGGCGGCAATGGACTACGCGTTTCACCATCTCGACGAAATCAAGGAAGCCCAAATCATTCAGGAAGATATTTCCACTCTTCGGGTTAGAATTGTGCCCTGGGAAAAAGCTTCCGAAGCGACTCAGACCAAGCTGCGCCGGAATATACTCGCTGCGGTGAAGGCGCCGGGGATGAAAGTCCTCATCGAGACCGCGGACACCATCCCTCGCACCGCACGGGGGAAGAGACCGTTCATTCTCTCTAATCTGAAGTTGCATGATCTGTTTCCGGCCCAGAGATGATCGGGCCCGCGATGCGGTCCCGAGGAACTTGGGGGGAATTCTTGAATTATAGCTCTGAACCTGCTATTCGAGCCTATGCGCCGGCTGTTCATTTTTGCGCGACTCACGCGATAATGCCCCATGTATAAACAATATAGACGCTATCGCAGATTCCTTGTTCTTGCCGACTTGATTCTGACCGTTGCGGTCTTCGCCCTGATCGTGGAATTGCGTCCGTATCTTCCCGGCCGAATCATTGACTCAGTCGAAGCGTATCACACGCCACAAATCTATTTGGCGGTTCTCTTGCTATGGCATGTGCTGTTCGCCACCAGCGGAGTATATGAGCTGTCGCGACTCCCCTACTTCTCCAAACAGCTTGGAATTTTTACGTCTTCCTATTGTTTGGCGGTCTTCATCTTTGCGGGGTTTCTCTATTTCACGTTCAGAGACTTATCCCGTATGCTGGTCATCTACTTCAGTCTTGCCAATTACTGTGCGCTCCTCCTTGTGCGCTACGCGCTCACGGTATACCTGGCCAGAAAGTCCTGGGGCGCCGATCGTACCCCCGTGCTCGTTGTAGGGGCGACCGATAACGGCATCCACGCGGCAGAGACGCTCAACAGGCATCACAGTTCCGTGTACTCGGTGATAGGTTTTGCCGACGATAAGTCGCTTTCGGATGAGTCGGCGCCCGCGCCGGTGATTGGCGGCCTGGCGGATGTGCCCCGGCTGGTGAAAGAACACCAGGTGGAGCTGGTAATGCTCGCTCTGCCCGAAAGTCAGTCCGGGGAAGCGGAGCGGTTGATCATGGACCTCTACGGCCTCCCCGTCCGCATCTACGTTGTCCCGGACCTCTTCAAGCTCACGCTGCTCCAATCGGAAGTGGAGACCTTCGGCGATCTGATGGTAATAGGCATCAGAGAACCCGCAATAGAGGGTTTCCGAAGGGTTGCCAAAAGGGTGTTTGACCTGGTGGCCAGCTCCATCCTGCTCCTGCTTACCTGGCCGTTCTTCGCGATAATAGCGCTCGCTATCAAACTTGATTCGCCCGGGCCCGTCGTTTATAGGGCACGGAGGGTAGGCGAGAACGGCAAGATCTTCGAGATGCTCAAGTTCCGTTCAATGGTGGTAGGGGCCGAGAGCCTTCAGGTGCGGGTGGTGAAAACGGACGACCAAGGCCGGGAGATCTTCAAGTCCCATGGCGACCCGCGGGTGACCAGGGTAGGAAAGATCCTGCGCCGCGCCTCGCTGGACGAATTGCCTCAACTGATCAACGTGTTCAAGGGAGAGATGTCTCTGGTGGGTCCCAGACCGGAGCAGCCCTTTATTACCGAACAGTATGAATATTGGCAGTGGGCGAGACTCGCGGTGCCGCCAGGCATCACCGGTTGGTGGCAAGTCTCAGGCAGAAGCGATCTCCCAATGCACCTCAATACTCAATACGATCTCTTCTACGTCAGGAACTACTCCTTTCTGCTCGATTTGAAAATCCTCCTCAAGACCATCGGTGTGGTTCTCAGAGGGAAGGGCGCCTATTAGAATCGCTTGCCGGATTCAATGCTCTTCGTGGTGGATGTTCTGCGGGACCGTTGATCCGGGAATCGAAAACCGGGGAGTTCGCGCGAGTATGGAGTTCAGCCCCGTGTTCCGTTTGCAGATAGGAAGGCTCGGAAACAGGTTGACAGAGGGGTTTGATTTCGATACGGTCACCGATGAGTCTCCACAGAGCTAGGGGATTATGCAGAGAAATCGCTTGTTCACCCAGGTGAATAACGCGAGGTCCTCACGGCCGGTCCTGGGTTGCCTCAGGGCGCCCACTTTCCAGAGAAGACCTCATGCCCGATCTCCGTATCCTCAGAGGAAAAGAAATCCTGGCGGTGGATGACGAGCCTGATGTGCTGGACCTCATCACCGAGCTGTTGCCCGATTCGCACATCACCCCGGCCCGTGACTATGAATCCGCGCGGCGCCTCATACTCACCAGGGAATTCGACCTGGTTATCCTGGACATCATGGGCGTGAACGGATTTGCCCTCCTGGAACTGTGCAGGGAGAGAGAAAGCCCCGCCGCGATGCTCACGGCCCATTCCATAACCGCGGAGAGCGTCAACAAGTCGCTCAAACTAGGCGCGGTCTCGTTCCTGCCCAAGGATGAATTGGCCAGACTCCCGGAACTGGTGGCCGAGATTCTGGAGGGCCTGGCAGAAGGGAAGAGCCACTGGGAAAAGCTCTTTCAGAGACTAGGCCCCTTCTTCAAGAAAAGGATCGGGCTGACTTGGGAGGAGTTAGAGAACCCTAAACAGCCACCGTACATGTATTGACCATGCAACCGCAGGCTCCTCAGTCTCGGGCCGGCAGGGACGTCGGCCCCCATGCCGAGCGTTCAGAAGTAGACTCTTGGATCCTTTTTCTTGCCGTTCCCGATTCTTGATCCGGCCTTGCCGGGCGGAGGATATTGACTAGGAGGTTGACCATGTGCGCCAGACCATTGTCCACTCTGGTTTTGTGCCTATTCGCCGTGTGGGCCGTGCTCATGCCTAATCCGGCGTATTGCGCGCCGATAGAACTCACTTACTCGATCTTCTTCCCCGCTACTCACGGGAACACAAAGTTGGCGGAGGCATGGGCCCAGGAAGTTGAAAAGCGCACCAACGGCGCGGTGAAGATCAAGATGTTTCCCGGGGCCACGCTGACTCCAGCCGATCAGTGTTACGACGGAGTGGTCAAAGGCATTTCCGACATCGGCATGTCGGTGTGCAGCTACACCAAGGGTCGATTCCCGTTGACCGAGGTGATCGATCTTCCGTTGGGTTACAAGAGCGGGCTTCAGGTCACTCGTCTGTGCAACGCGTACTACAACAAGTTCAAGCCCAAGGAGTTTGATGACACCAAGATCATGTACCTCCACGGCCACGGGCCTGGGATCCTTCATACAAAGAAGCCGGTTGAAAAGCTGGAAGAATTGAAGGGAATGAAGATCCGCTGCACCGGCACCACTGCGCTGGTGGTGAAGGCCCTCGGCGGCACACCGGTGGCCATGCCCCAGCCCGAGACATATGATGCGCTGCAAAAAGGCGTGGTCGATGGGGTGATGTCTCCTATCGAAACCCTCGACGGCTGGAAGTTCGGTGAGGTGATCAAGTTCACAACTCAAGATTTCGGCGCGGCCTACTCCATCGCCTTCTTTGTGGCCATGAACAAGAAGAAATGGGAGTCATTACCCAAGGACGCGCAGGCGACCATAGAGAAAATCAACGAAGAGTGGATAGAAAAGACCGGTAAGTCCTGGGATGAGATGGACAAGAAAGGCACGGAATTGACCTTATCCAAGGGCAACAAGATTATACCGCTGAGCGCCGAAGAGGATGCGCGATGGGCAAAGGCCGCGGAGCCTGTCCTGGCCGACTACGTAAAGGCTATGAAGGAGAAGAATCTGCCGGGAGACGAGGCCTTGAAGTTCTGCTTGGAATGGCTGAAGGCGAATCCTTAATCTGACCTACGTTCCGAGTCGGCGTCTTCCCTTTTCAGGCGATGACGCCGACTCCCTTGATGAAGCGTGAAAGCTATCTCTTCAATATTGGCCGCCGTATCTCGCCTTATGTATGTGATTGCCGGTTGCGCTCTCGCGGGGAGCATGTTTCTCACGGTCGCGGACGTGATACTACGCACGTTCAAGAGGCCGATCATGGGAACGTATGAACTGGTCGGCCTGCTTGGGGCCATAACCATCGCGTTCGCCATCCCTCAGACAACACGCGTTCGGGGGCACGTGCTGATGGATTTTGTCACCTCGCGCCTCCCTCGGGTCGCGGGGAAGGTCCTCTACGCGCTGACAAGACTACTTGCCATAGCCATATTCTGGATCATGGCGAGCAACCTTTGGTCCCTAGGAAAGGACTTCAAGAAGGTCGGCGAGGTCACGCTCACCCTTCAATTGCCGCTGTACCCGATTGCGTGGAGTCTGGCGGCCTGCTGTCTGGTTGAGTGCTTGGTGCTTCTCTGGGACATGGTTGAGCGCAAGGGAGCGCAAGAATGAGCTTTGGGACTATCGGACTACTCGTTATCCTGCTCCTCTTCGGTCTTTTTGCCCTAGGGCTGGAAATCGGTTTTGCCATGGCTCTTGCCGGATTTATCGGCTTCGCGGTCATAGTGAACGTTGACGCAGCCCTGAACCTTGTGGCGAAGGACATATACAGCGTGCTCTCTTCGTACGGATTCACGGTTATACCCATGTTCGTCCTCATGGGGCAGCTTGGGGCGAGTGGCGGGGTGGCGCGCAGTCTGTACGATTCTGCGTACAAGTTCCTCGGACATGTTCCCGGGGGACTCGCAATGGGAACCGTGGCCGCTGCCACGGCCTTCAAAGCCATATGCGGCTCATCACCGGCCACTGCAGCGACCTTTGCAACCATCGCGGTCCCGGAGATGGACCGATACCACTATGACAAGCGGCTCTCCTGCGGAACCGTGGCAACGGTGGGAACTCTGGGAATTCTCATTCCGCCCAGCGTGGTGCTCATCGTTTACGGCATTCTCACGGAAACATCCATCGGGAGACTCTTCCTCGCGGGAATAATCCCCGGGTTGATGATAGCCGTATCCTTTGCCGTCACGCTCTACGGCTGGTGCCGCATGAATCCCGATCTTGGGCCCAAGGGCGATCGTTCCACGTGGCGAGAGCGTTTTGCGTCTCTGCCGCCGGTCCTCGGTGTGATCGTCATCTTTGTTCTGGTCGTAGGCGGTCTCATGCAGGGTTTCTTCACGCCGACGGAAGCCGGGAGTGTTGGGACTTTCGCTGTTCTCTTGCTCACCTTGGCCAAGAGAGACATGAACCTGAAGCGCTTTGTGCAGGCGATCATGGAAACGCTGCGCATTGCCTGCATGGTGATGATGCTCATCGCGGGCGCGACCATATTGGGGCATTTCTTTGCAGTGACCCGCACTCCGTACCTGGTAGCGAGCTGGCTGGAAGGCCTGGAAGTTCATCGCACCGTAATCATATTTATCATTATTGCGGTGTACCTTATCGGAGGCTCATTTATTGAGGACCTGGCGTTCCTCATCCTTGCCACCCCTATCTTTCTGCCGGTTGTGTTAAAGCTCGGCTATGATCCGGTCTGGTTCGGCGTGATCGTGAGCGTGGTGACCATGATCGGCGTGATCCTGCCCCCTATGGCAATTAACGCGTTCGTGGTCTCAGGAGTGGCGAGGGTGCCGGTCTCAACCGTCTATAGCGGCATATACCCGTACATAATCGGCATGTCCCTATGCCTGGTTATTCTTCTGTTCTTCCCCGAGATATCGCTCTGGCTACCCCGCGTGTTCATGCAATGAGCAGCGCCTTTCCGGCAAATCTTCCGGAAGATCTTAGGCAATTTGCAGCCGCTTTCAAAACATCTTCACGACGATGTTGCTGATGATGTTAGCCGCGTCGTCGACGCGGTCCGCGCTTCGGTTGAAGTGGCGGTAAATCTCCCGATATTTAAGCATCGACTTGACGTCGCCGGCTGAAAAGAGCTGCGCCAGCGCATTTATGAAGATGTCGTTCATTTTGTTTTCAATTCTTTTCGCTCTGACTGCGTATTCCACCGCGACGTTGGGATTCTTCTTGAGATGTCGGATGGCCGAGACCAAGTGCCCTGAGCCTTTTTGGAGGAGTTCCGCCATCCGGATGAGGTATTCGTCGCTCTCCACGTCGAAAGCCTCCATCTCTTTAACCGTGTTGCGCGCATGATCGCACACGTCATCGATGGCGCGGGAGAGCGCGAAGATGTCTTCACGATCGATGGGCGTGATGAAGGTCTGATTGAGTTCGTCGATGATGATCCGCCGGATGTCGTCCGCCTCCTGTTCAATGCGGTCGATGACTTCAGGATCCTCTTGACCGTCAAGATAGACCGTCAATTCTCGACATCCTTTTAGGGTGGCTTCAGCCTGATCCCGGAGCAGCTCAAAGAAGTCCACCCCTCTTTTTGGACCGAAAATCTTCCAGAATGACATTGCCAGACCTCACTGAAAGAGCTGAATAGTCCGGCTCAGGAGCCAGTAGCCCCCGGCGCCCAGGCCCGCGGACACAGGAGCGGTCAAGAGCCAGGCATATGCGATATTGGCCGCGGCAGACCAACGCACACCGCTCAACCGCCGAGAAGCCCCCACGCCCATCACTGACGCCACCACCACCTGCGCGGTGCTCACAGGGCCCCCGGTAAGCGACGCGCCCAAGATCACGGACATGGCCGTGAGTTGACTGGCAAATGAATGGACAGGCTCCATGCGGCAAATTCCCACTCCTACGGTTTTCACGATTCGCCAGCTACCGGCCGCGAGCCCTGTGGCCATTGCCGCAGCGCATCCCCAAATGACCCAGTCGGGAAGATCGAGTTCCCCCCGTCCCAGCCCCGCAGTCCCCGCTGCCAGAACTAAAGCGAGCGCTCCCATGGATTTCTGCGCGTCGTTGGACCCGTGACTCGCGGCAAGGAAGAACATGATCGGCTTCTGGAGAGTGGAGAACATGTGGCCCACGCCTCGATGAAGCCTCCCGAACAAGGATCTTATCAACGAAAAAACGAACATAGCGACGAGGAGACCCAGCAGAGGCGACAAGAGCAGGGGAAGAACAACTCCTCGAATAATACTGTCGAGCACGATCCCTTTGGGGCCCATGCAGGCCAGACCCGCGCCCACCAGACCTCCGATGATCGCGTGAGAGCCGCTCGACGGCAATCCCATAAACCACGTGGGAAGCTTCCAAAAAATCGCTCCGCCGACGCCGCTGATGACGATCAGATAGACTTGCTCGGGGCTGAGATTCGCCATGAGGTCAGGCTTCAAGATACAACCGGCCATAGTGCGCGCAACCGCTGTTCCGAGAACGAGCGGTCCTATGAATTCCGCTAATGCAGCCAAAATGAGGGCCCTGGCCGGGCGCATGGTTCGGGAACAGATGATCGTAGCGATTACGTTGCCTCCGTCGTGAAATCCGTGCACGAAGGCAAAGCAGAGTGTTGTTCCGACAGCGAGGTAGAAGAGATCCTGCGCCAAGGTTCACCTGATCGGAGAGGAAAGACTCTTTCCCGGCGCCGATGCGCTGCTCATGATAGACGTGGTCCGGTGGAACCTCGACCTGCGTGTGTGCGCGGGCTCCAGGACATCGGTTGCCAATGCGCTACGAAGGCAGCAATATTCATGCCACCATATCTCCCAGTTGAACGCGAATTGGTGTAGAGCAAGTGTCAAGAATGATGTCCGATCACAGCTTGGAAATTGGTAGGCGCCGGCCCCTACCGATTTCCTTCACGCGCGAGCTATTCAATAGGCCAAGAATTGTGACAGCCATTTTACAAACTATCAAGCGACGGCTTCTTGATTATGAGGATAGGCGAAGGGATCACTCTAAATTGTGAGCCCATCGCGATAGGTAGGTTGCTTAATAATGACACGCCGGATTCAGGGAAGTTCCACAATCGACCGCGGACATCCCTGAACTTGGTGTCCGGAAGAGCTTACCGCCGGAGAAGGGAATCCACGGGCGCCCGACGAGGCTGACCTATCGGGCCTGCTCGATCCTCAAGAACACGCCGTCTTTGTCACGGATGATCGCGTTTTGTCCTCGTCGCACCGCAGTCCCTCGCAACTGTTTGTCGGGCGTGTAGATCCTGGTAACCCCCCCCACCGTGTCCCTTCTTTCGATAATGCGCCCGGTCTGATCACGAATGATCTGCTCCGCGAAGAGAATCGAAGGGAGACTCACGAGGAGCGCTGAGGCAAAGAGAAGCTCTTTCATAATCTATTCCCTGATTACAACGAAGGATTGATCTCAAAGGAACGGCTTTCCCTATACTCGAGGGTGCATCCGCCTCGTTCGTCGAGTTTGATCGCGTAATGGAAATCCACTGCGGGATGAGCAAAACGGCAGATGGCGACATCCATGAACTTCCGGGGCCGCGTCTTTTCGACGAGATGGTTGACCAGCCACGCGGTGAGGCACTCAACATCTTCCAGCGAACCCCTCGCCTGCCCGAACGAGTCCAGAAACGCTTTCAGGATGGGCAACAAAGTATGGGCGTGCGCGTTGTCGTGGAGGTAAATCACGACGAAGGGATCTTTCGTCCCCGCTGCGTACACAGCGATGTGGCCGTTGTGTGCCATGATGCTCCCCTCCTTGCTTCTGGCGCATGGGCGCAATAATCGCGCCTCATTCCAGAGGTCGTTATTCAATGGCTATCGTAGCCGATTTTCCCAGCCAAGTGGGTATGTCTGGACTCCGAAACCCTGTTTTCGACCGCCATCTGAAGCGCTCTCGGTTCGCATATGACGATCACCAGCTTCTTGCCGCGAGTCATTGCCGTGTACAGGAGGTTCCTTCGGAGCAGTATGTAGTGCTGAGTCGACAGCGGCAGCACCACAGCGGGATACTCGCTTCCCTGGGCTTTGTGAATGGTGACCGCGTACGCCAATATCAATTCGTCCATTTCGGAAATGTGGTAACGCACTTGGCGGGAGTCAAACTCCACCACAGCTTCCAGCCATTCCGGATCGTACGAGATTATCCGGCCCACGTCTCCGTTAAAGACCTCCTTATCGTAGTTGTTTCTCGTTTGCATAACTCGGTCGCCGACACGGAACCGATCCCCTCTGATCGCCGCGCCCTCCGCATTGAGAATATCTCTCAATTCCCGGTTCAAATTCTCCGTTCCCAGCAATCCTTTGTGCATGGGGCTCAGAACCTGGATGTCCTCCACCGGGTTGAGGTCGAACCTATCGGGAATGCGGCGCGTGACCATTTCCTTGATCAGCCGGAGTGATTCCTCCGGGTCGGTCTTCTCGATGAGGTAGAAGTCAGACAGCTCCGTCCCTTCCCGAGCGCTGACCGGGAGCTCTCCTTCATTCACCAGATGGGCGTTGGTGACAATGAGACTGCTGCGCGCCTGTCTGAAGACCTGGTGAAGGCGAACGACAGGTACCTTGCCTGATTTCACCAGGTCTCCAAGGACGTCTCCGGGGCCGACGGAAGGCAACTGATCCGCATCGCCCACGAGAAGCAGGGCGCTCTGCGGGTTTATGGCGGAGAGGAGGTGGTGCATCAGAGAGATATCCACCATGGAGACTTCATCGACGATAATGAATTCCGCGTCCAAGGACCGGGCCGGCCCACGGAGAAACCCGCCTTCCGTCGGAGAATACTCGAGCAGACGATGCACTGTTTTCGCTTCCCGGCCTGTGGCCTCTGAGAGACGCTTGGCAGCTCGACCCGTGGGCGCGGCGAGCAGCACACGGAGTTGTTTGGCTTCCAGTATCTGAATCAAGGCCTTTAGGAGCGTGGTCTTGCCGGTGCCCGGCCCCCCGGTGATAATGAGCACTTTGTGATCCAACGCGGCCATCACCGCTTCCCGTTGAGCAGGCGAAAGGCGAATCCCGCTCCGATTCTCAATCCAGGCCAAGGCGGCGTCTTTCCGGATCGAGGGCAAGAATCGAGGTGAACTCATGAGATGCGCCAGCTTGGACGCGACGGAATTTTCCATAGCAGCCATGACGGCTAAATAGACGCGATCTTCTTCTATCACTATTTCTCTTCGCGCCTGAAGCTCATGGAGCGCTCGCTCCAACGTGCGCGCATCGATGCCGAGCAGCTCTCGAGCCTTCCCCACCAGCTCCGCCTTCGGGTAGCACACGTGCCCCTCTGCCTGGAGCGTGTCCAAGGCATAGAGTATCCCTGCTTCGGCTCGCAGAGGGGATCTCATATCTATGCCCAGACTCCCCGCGATCTTGTCCGCAGATCGAAATCCCACTCCTCTGATCTCCGTGGCCAAGCGGTACGGATTGCGGGAAACCACGTCTATGGAAGCCTGGCCGTACTTCTTGAAGATCTTGACCGCGTAAGCCGGGGAGACGCCGTGGGTTTGAAGGAACAGCATCACGTTTCGGATATGCTTTTGGTCCGCGAAGGCTTGAGAAATGCGCTGCGCGCGCTCTTTGCCGATGCCGGGGACTTCCAGGAGAAGACCGGGATTATGCTCTATGATGTCCAGGGTCTTCACCCCGAATTTGCCGGTAATACGTCGAGCCATCTCCGGTCCGATTCCTTTGACGAAGCTGGACGCGAGATATTTTTCAATACCTTTCACCGTAGAAGGCTCTCTGGTCTCGGCCCTCTCGAAGCGAAACTGTTCGCCAAAACGCCGATCAAACTCCCAGTTCCCGTGCAGCACAAGAGTCTCGCCGGGGTGCGGACCGGGCAAAATCCCCACGATGGTCACAGGGTCTCGACGCCCCCGAACCGAAAGCCTGGCCACGATGAAGTCCGTGTCAGGCGACGTGAATACGAGGCGGTCGAGCACCCCTTCAACGACCTCCGAGCGTTCGTCCTTGTTCTTGGTGATATTGGTCTCCATGCGCACGCAGGGCGTCCCGTGAAAAATGAAGTCATACGCCGCGGTCCATTTTATACCGGCGAGTGAATGGTTCAAAGCCTGGAAACCCAAGAGGGAAAGTTCGTTCGAGCAGGACCGGGAACGAGCCCCAGAAAAAAATGTCGGGGACTGAGTCCCCGATGGATTGACGGAGGAGTGCTGCACACTATGTATTCCGTTGGGGCGGACCATCGGGAGACCCGAAGGTTCGTCCGTAATGAGTGCGAAGTGGGGCGGATCGTCAGTACAAGAGACCTGCCGAACCGGTGACGCTTCCGATGATGCCTGACGCTATCTCCATGCCCGGGATAGTGTCAAAGAGGCCCAGTGACGAATAGCCAGGGCCATAGTAGTACGGTCTCGGCGGTGGTGGCGGATAATAGTAGGGTTTAGCGGCCGGATAGGGCGCCGGAGGCGCGCAGTAGTTCGCAGGAGTGGGCGGGGGCCCGCATGGACCGGCAGGGTTCCCTCCCAGCAGGCTGCCGACGACAAGGAAGGGGAGACCAACCACACCGCCGCAAATTCCTGGGAAAGGCGCGTCGCCCCAGTAAGCGCAAGGATCCTGGCCGGGCACAGGGGCCGGCCCACAGGGCTTGCCATAGGTATAAGGCTGGGGAGCTTGAGGTGGCGGCCCACCGGCCAGCGCGATGGAAGCAGAGGCTAGCAGCACCAGTCCTGCGAGAAGACAAATACCTTTTTTCAACATCATATCCTCCTTTGATCAAGGCGAATCTAGGGACAACAGTGCTGTACTGCCTCAATAACCGCTTGAGGCCCGTTCCCGATGCTGTCCTGGCAGCGGGAGGTAACATGGGGCTATATGCCTGTCAAGTAAAATATTTGATCTTCAGGTGTTATATTTGACTTGCCATAAATGCAATAAATGACAAGTATTATGATATTGACATAATTAACGTTGTTTATCACGGGAAGTCCACCCGGTAGAGCCATTGACTTATCCGACGCAACGCGAAAAGATGACTCCAACTCTACTGCGCACACCGCGCCCATCGGATACTAATTGAGATGGCCGCCACAAAATTATTCTGCCTTGTTGCCCTTTTTCTTGTGGGCCTCCCCCAGATCTGCCGGCCCGGCGTAGGCATAACGCCGGAACAGATCTATCAGCCTGAGATCGCGGGGCAGCTCCTCATTGGGACGTGGGAGGCCCTGCCGGAAGAAAATCCGCTTGCAGAGGGGACCCGCTCCGCGGCAAACGGGACTCAGCGAACGCTCATGACGTTGAGGAAGGACGGAACCTGCCGCATTTTCAATGAGGACCACCCCACCGGCTCCGATGGTCTCTGGGACTTTCAAAGCCAGAGCCGCAGCATTATCATTACATTCCCCAACGGCTCCTCCGTTCAGCACTTCGTGTACGGCATACGGGACGGGTACATGGTCACCAGGAGCGGAGGCAAGAACGGCCGGGACCAGTTGTGGTCCGCAGTAAAGTGACCGTCAGATCGAACGGGTAGCCAAGGCTTATGACAGCCGCCGCGAAAGCATACGAAATAAGCCCGCGGTTGGGTCTTCATAGAGACGGTTCTCCTCGAAATAAGCCCTTTGAACACTGAAGAGAAGTACCCCCTGTTTCCTTTCCCCAGGGGGGAGGGGTGCTGAACCCACGGCGCGTTTTGGATTCCGATGGACTGGACCGCCCGTCTTGGGTCTGCCCATGCCGGCTTTGGATATTTCCGGAAAATAACAAGAATTACAAACGATAAACATAATTCTCGCGGGAAATGTAAGGGTTATATGTGTAACATCTGGACTCGATAAGGGGCGCCCGTAAGACCGGTTGCGTTCCCATTTACCGCTTGACAAAAGGAATTTTTTTTTCTACAACTTTAACATCCAAATGAGTGTGTATGAACGTTTAACTCGCTGCCTTCTGGGTGATCAGGAGGGGCATGTCTTTTCTGTGTAGGAGGGTCAAGATATGAGGAGTGGTGTTGTTCTACTGACCGCAGTATTCGCGCTTGTCGCGGCGCCGGCCTTAGTCGGCGCGCAGGCCCTTCCCGGGTTGCCCGGACTCTTCCCAGGTTTGGGGGGCGCAGGTTGCGGGGCAGACCCCAAGGCCTCGATTCTGGGCGCGCCGTCTGGTTACATCGGTTACGTCGGCAATATGGGGGACACCCGTTTTGCGTTGGATGCGACCAACCTGGGGGCGTCGAGAATCGACAGCATAAGCACACGATGGAGAAACGAGGGACTCTGGCTGGAGCTGGCTCTTCCCCTGCGCTTCGGCCCCGCGGGCGCGCTGGTCTTGAGCGGCTCGTACATGGTTCCCAGCCAAACAACGGCCTATGAGCAGTATAACCGATATACCTCGGCGGCGGTCATCTATCGTGATTGGTCGACGAGCACTGACTGGTTTACAGCTCAGGTTCTTTGGGCCTATCCTTGCGGCGAGACCTTCGCGTTTGTCGCTGGCCTGCGTTGGGATTCGTTCCAGGTCGCTTACTCGAGTCCGACAGCCGCCACTGGGTTCCTGGGCACTACGAACGACAGCGCAGACCTCAAAATCAACGTATACGAGCCCTTTGTGGGCGGGGTGATGAGCTGGGTGTATGCGGATTCAGCCTTGACCGTCGGCGCGGTCGGGATGTTCACCACGCTGGGTGACATCAAGTACCGAGAAGGGCTCTCGCAGGTCGGGGTCCCCATAAGCGTCGAGGTGAGCGGCGGGTTCCAGGGCGGTCATTTTATTGAGGCGTGGGCTGAATATACGCGCAAGATGTTCGGCAACGCGAGCTGGGGCGGATTTGCCAAGGTGAGTTCGTTGCAGGCTCGGTCTCACCTCACGCTCGATTTAAACGCCAACGCGCCGGGGTTGGGGCTTTTTACCCAAGAATATGATTCTTCCTTTACTCGGAACGTCTGGATAGTCGGCGGCAAGGTTGCCGTAGACCTGGGACTTCCATTCTAACCTTCTGAGCATACAGGGCTGGGTTCGGAAATACGCAAAGACCTCATCCTTTCGGGATGAGGTCTTTGTCGTTTTGGGCAGGTCTTTGGTTCTTCCATGTGTGGGCTCGCGGCGGACTGCGCTGGCCTTGACATTGGGTCCATCACGGTTACGTTTAGGAAGGCGCGGCGAATAGGTCATGTCAATCAGGCCGGATGAATACACCATGTGGCTGGAAAGGGCTCGGACCGGCAAGAACGTAGCGCGCCTCGAAGAGGCGTATGACGAACTCATACGTCAGGCCAAAAGAATAGATCCCCTTAAGATCGAGGAGACTACGGGCTCCAAGTATCGTGGGGACGGCGTTCCGCGGGTCGTTATTCCCTTCCTCCACAGTTGGTTTGTTCTTCGGCTCCTGCCGTATGGGATAAGGGCCGAGCATCCGGATTTGGACAGCCTTCCTCTCAAAGTGCTCGTGCTTCGGCATATAGTAACCGCCGCAGAAAATGAGGGCGCCGCTGTCCGGGTCATGGGCACGTGGATCGACGTTCGGTCGCTTCACCACGGCGCGGTCCTTGGAGCGCATTTCTCGCGCTCGATCAGGGACATCTTGGACCGATTCTTCGGGTTCGGGTATGAGGAGAGGATTTCCAGAGTTCTTCGCTGGTCGGGGAAACCTCTGGACCTGGGAGACGAAGGCTACTTGTTCCATTTTTTTCCGCGCGTGCCCATTGCCCTCATGCTCTGGAGGGGTGATGATGAATTTCCTCCGTATAGTAAGATCCTCTTCGATGTGTCGGCGAGCAATTATATGCCGACCCACGGCCTCGCAGCGCTTGCGGAGTTTCTCGTGCATCGGTTGGCCGAATGATTGGACTTCGGATTAGGCAATAACGGAGACAGTAGGTGCGAGTCATAGTCAATAGTCCCGTGCAATTCGGAGAAATCGTTCCGGATTCTTGCGAGGAGGAGGGCTGCTCGCTATCCTGAGCGCGCGGCGGTCATTGTTTACCTCGACCCTGCCGGCCTCTCGGACGCGCGCCTGCAAACGGAAGCCCCTTATACCCGTGCGCGGTCAAACAATGAACAGTCCTCTAAGTCAGACACGGACCCGCCAAAGCTCAGGTGTGCGCTCTTTTGGTCCGACTTGATCTTCACCGCTTGAAAGCGAACCGGTATCAGATAGTACTGCTTGCCTTCTTTACCGGTGGATCGCTTATGGTAGGCAGTGGTGTGGTCCGATAAAGTGGCTGGTAAGGAGATGGATGGGTTTGCCGCGAAGCTGTCACGACCGCAGCGCATCGGCCCAGGGGCTAGGCGGTCCAACCCTGATGAACTAGGCGCAAGTCGCGGGACTATCTCTTCACTCGCGCGAGGTTGGCATCCGTAAGAATGGTTCCTTGTAGGTTCGCGCCTTCGAGGATTGCATCTGAAAGGTCTGCGCCCGTCAGGTCGGCCTCTGACAAATCAGCGGCGGTCAGATCCGCGCCTGCGAGAGTTGCGCCGGTCAAATTAGCCTTGGTCAGTATGGCTTTTGTCATAGAAGCAACAGTAAGTGACGCATGGTTCAGGATGGCCATGGTGAGATTCGCGGCGTTCAAGTCAGCCCAGAAGAGGTCGGCTCGTGTGAATATGGCCATAGTAAGGTTGCTCTTGGCCAGATTGGCCTCAGAAAGTGTTGCGCCGGTGAGGTTCGCTCCCACGAGACTTGCCCAGTAAAGATCTGCGTTTGATAAGGTGGCGCTCGCCAACGCGGCCATCGTGAGATCCGCGCCCGTCAGGTTGGCGCCTGTCAGGTCTGCGTTGGTAAGAAGAGCGTTCGTCAGGTTGCTTCTGGTTAGATTGCACTCTTGCATACGGGCTGAAGAGAGGTCCGCGCCTGTCAGGTTGGCGCCCGCCAGGTTGGCGCCCGCCAGGTTGGCCGCAGCCAGCTTGAGTCCAACTAAGTTTGCCCCAGCCATGTTTGCGGCGCCTATTTCCAGGCCCGCCTTCCAATGGCGCGCTAAGAGTTCCTTCACCGATGCTGCATCACCGCTGAAGATTGCTTCCCCGGTGTGCCTGTTCCTGATCTCGATCCTCACAGGGACATCCGCCAGGCCACGGGCGAGAACCAAAAAAGCCCCTCACCGTCTGGAGGGGCTTTTTCCAGCTCGAATTCGGACCCTATCTGAAAGGTTCCGGGCCCACCCCTGGGCATAGAGGAGCGAGCCCGAATCCATGGTGATCAATAGATCCGCTGTTATTTCTTTTTCGGCGCAGCCTTCTTGGCAGCCGGCTTCTTCGCCGCTTTGGGATCCAGCATCTTGCTGCCGGGGCACAGGCTATAGCTCACCCAGCTGCCCTTCCAGGAAATGGTCGGAGCGCACGGGCCGCAAAGCTTGGTCTTACCAGCAGTCTTGCCTTTGCAAAGAACTTGATCTTTGCACGGAGGCATCTTGAAGGTCGGATAAGCAGGCTGGAAACAGTCCCAGCTCGCGAAGACCGTACCTGCGAATGCCATGCAGGCTACCAGCGCCACCACAGTAATCAACGACTTCTTCATCCTAAACCCTCCTTAAATGAAGCATACTCCAAAAGAATGCGGCGTCATCCACGATTCAAGTCAACGTACCACGCGTTTTGCGCCGTTGTCAAGCAAAATCCCGGCTCAGCGCGTCCCGGCAGGAAAAAGATTCCTCCGCTCCCGGCCGTCCTGCCCGAAGACCCGCCCGAGACTTGTCTTTCCTCGGTTCCTATCGACCGAAGCCACCATACTTCATGAGAGCGGCCGGTTCAAGACAAAAAAGCGCTCGACAAAAAAAAGTCGGAACGCCGCTCCGCGCCCGGAAGCGCCTCGCTCGCCCGACGACTCACCCTTACGAAGAACTTAGGTCTTCACCACTATGGTCTGGACCAGCGGCTTTCGGCCCAGAACGCGTTTGATATGCCGTCGCACCGCCAGCCGCATCTCCTCTTGATATTCAGCCCATTCCTCGCCCGGTCGCAGCGGGAGTTCCGCGAGCTTTTGCTTTACCGCGGCAGCGGCGCCGTGCAGCAGCTCGTCCTCCAGTTCCTGATACGTAACCCCGCGTGTGTAGACCTGCGGGCCTGAGACAATTTCTCCCGTGTCTCCCCTGATCACCACAACAACAGTGACAAGTCCTACTTCGGAGAGCAGGCGGCGATCCCTCAGGACTTCGTTTCCAATGTCTCCCACACCCTTCCCGTCCACGAAGACGCGTTTCACTTCTTCCTGGTGAGCAATGCGGGCCCCACTCTGTGACAACTCGATAAGATCTCCATCCTGAGCAATGATGATCCGATCCTCCGAAATACCTTCCTCTGTGGCAAGGTGGCCGTGGCGCACAAGGTGCCGGCGCTCCCCATGCACAGGAATGAAATAGCGAGGACGCGCCAGTCGGAGCACGGTACGGAGCTCCTCGCGTCCTGCATGGCCGGAAACGTGCACCGGAAGGATTTTCTCGTACTCCACTCGCGCTCCACGGTGGAAGAATTCGTTGATGATCTGGGTGATGGCCTTTTCATTCCCGGGGATGAATCGAGACGAAAGCACGAGGAGATCGCCTTTCTTCACCTGCAAATACTTGTGGCGATCCGCAGCCATGAGAGCCAACGTGGATAGCGGCTCTCCTTGCGAACCGGTTGATAGTATGGTCAACCGTTCGTCCGGTAAGTTGTTGATATCCTTAACATCAACGAAGATCTCCGGCGGAAGGTGGAGGCATCGCCTCTCCTGCGCGATCCTCGTGGTTACCTCCATAGACCGTCCTACGAGGACGACCTTGCGCCCGCACGCGTGGGAAAGATCCAACACTTGCTGAAGCCGGTGCGTATTCGAGGAAAACGTGGCAACCAAAACCCGTCCTGCGGCTTCCCTGAAAAGGCCTTCGAGAACGGGGCGAACCGCGCTCTCGGAACCGGTGCGGCCTTCGTTTTCGACGTTGGTGCTATCTGAGAAGAGGGCCAGCACTCCCTCATCCCCGTATGCCGCAATTTTCGCCAGGTCGCAAAGCTTCCCATCAATGGGATTGGGATCTATTTTGAAGTCGCCCGAATGCAAGAGAAGGCCCGTGGGGGTTCTCAAAGCCAATCCCACGCTATCCGCAATAGAGTGGCACATGGAAAAGAAATCAACCTCAAAAGGCCCCAGTCGCACCGAGGTTCCCGGGGATACCTCGCGCCTCTCGGTAGTCGCCAAGAGCCCGAATTCTTCGAGCTTGTGCTCCACGAGGCCCATAGTGAAAGATGTGGCGTAAACAGGAGTGGAAATCCTGGGGAGGACGTACGGGAGGGCACCGATGTGGTCTTCGTGACCGTGGGTGAGGATGATACCCAGCACGTTCCACCCCTGCCGCACGAGGAGTTCGACGTCGGGTATGACGAGGTCCACCCCGGGCATCGACTGATCCGGGAACATGAGGCCCGCGTCTATGACGAGCGCGTCCTTGCCCCAGGACACGGCCATCATGTTCATCCCGATCTCGCCCAGCCCCCCCAACGGTAGTATGTTCAGAGTGGAATTCTCATTTTCTGGCATGTGAATGTATGTCGTGTCTCACCTGCTCCCGCCGAATTGCCGGTCTTGCCGCGGCCTTGCGCCACGAGCCGACCGGGAAGCAGGCCCTATTGGGCTTGTTTTACCTCCCCGCCTGCGCGCGTGTCAAGGAAGCCCGAACCTCTCCCAGCGGAAACGGCGTATAGGATGCGGCGCGCCTGTGGGCCGCAGGGGAACCGCAGCGCTGCCCGATTGAGGCCGGGAGGCCGGCCGCATACCTCCACGCGCTCGCCGGGTCAGGGATTGGAACCCTGATTGAGGGACACAGGGTTATTTATCCGCCCGGACTAAGTAAGGTAGCCTGCCACCAGGTCACCGACCTCTTGAGTCGTACGACCCATTCGGCCGGCGTCAAGGCTCTCGATGTCGCGGGAGACCACCTGGACCACGGCGTCTTCCACCGCGCGGGCAGCCGCGGCCAATCCCAAATTTTCGAGCATCAGCGCTCCCGCTAGGATGCAGGCCAGTGGGTTAATCTGGTTTTTCCCCGTGTACTTGGGCGCGGACCCTCCTATGGGCTCGAACATGGAAACGCCTTCGGGATTTATGTTTCCTCCCGCGGCAATTCCCATTCCGCCCTGGATGATCGCCCCGAGGTCCGTGATGATGTCTCCGAACATGTTGTCGGTGGCTATGACGTCAAACCGTTCGGGGTTCTTCACCATCCACATACAGAGCGCGTCCACGTGCGCGTAGTCGATAGTCACATCCGGATAGCTTTGCGAAAGCTCGGTGAATGCCCTGCTCCAGAGATCCCAAGCATAGGTCAGCACATTGCTCTTCCCGCACAGGGTGAGCGCGCGGCGTTTCCCCCTCCGGCCGGCAAGCTCGAACGCATACCGGAGGAGGCGCTCCACACCTTTCCGGGTGCAAATACACTCTTGGACAGCTATCTCGTCAGCGGTGCCTCGTTTGAGAAAGCCGCCCGCGCCCACGTAAAAGCCTTCAGTGTTTTCCCGAACGATGACAAAATCAATCTCATCGGGGCCCTTGTCCTTCAGAGGGGTGTCTACGTGTGGATAAAGCTTGACGGGCCGCAGGTTGACGTACTGATCCAGCTCAAACCGTAGCCTCAAGAGGATTTTTTGCTCCAGGATTCCCGGGGGGACGTCCGGGTGTCCGAGCGCGCCCAGATAAATGGCGTCCATACGGCGCAATTCCTCGATTACCGAGTCAGGCAAGGTTTCGCCGGTCCTGAGATAGCGCTCGCCACCCAGATCGATCTCGAAGAAGTTCAAGGCAAATCCGTGCCGGGCTCCTGCGGCTTTCAGAACCTTTTTTCCTTCTCTCATCACTTCCGGCCCAGTGCAATCTCCCGGAATTACCGCCACATTGAACGTGCTGCCCATGTTAATTCCTCGGCTGCGCCCAAAACTGAAACCCCCGCGCCAACGCGTCACCCTATCCGAGCGCCGGCCCTAAATACTCCCGGGTGAGCGGCCCGAGTGGGTTAGGCGCGGTGATCGTGGGATAATACACCCTCGGGATGAAGAGACTCAATGGCTTTTGGGGCGCAGAGAGAGGTAGTTTTAACACACTGATATACAGGACGGTCTTGCCATATTTGGGTAGGAAAACTACCCATGCCGTTATCAACATTTATACCTTGACAAGATGCTCTCACACGGTATCCTGATGACCAAGGCCGGATGGTATCTATAGGAATGGGAGTCGTTCGACCCCTGTGTTTTTTCCTTCGTCGCAGGGGTTGACTTTTGTACGGGCCCTCCCCTATAATTCTTGCCACGAAGGCCGTCTTCCACTTGTATCATGACTCCCCCCCTTGATACCTTACCGGAGACGGTCTTTCTTTTTGCGGCCTCTCCCCGGAATGAATGTCCCCCTTCTCTTGCCCTCTTGATCAGGGACCGCTCGTGTTGATAACGTGAGACGATCCGCATCACGTAAAATGATCATTGGGGATCATGACCAATCGACTTCCTTCATGGGTGCGATCACGCCTCCCAAGCGCGGCGGACGTAGCCGAGATCAGCTCTTGGACATACAAGAAGGGTCTCGCTACGGTTTGCCAGGAAGCGCGTTGCCCCAACCGCGGGGACTGCTTTCATAGGCGCACCGCTACCTTTCTCCTCCTCGGACCCACATGCACGCGCAATTGTCGATTCTGTGCCGTGGAGCACGGCCCCCCCTCGCATGCGCCCGCGGACGAGCCGCTTCGGGTGGCGTCGTCAGTGAAAGCTCTGGGTCTGCAGTTTGCGGTAATCACCTCAGTCACCCGGGATGATCTGCCCGATGGCGGGGCGGGCGTGTTTGCCGAGACCATTGGGGCCATTCGCCGGCATTGCCCGAGTGCCGGCGTCGAGGCGCTCGTGCCTGATTTTCAGGGCTCCGAAGAAGCCCTTAGGGTCGTCGTAGATGCCTATCCGGACGTGCTGAGCCACAATCTGGAAACCGTGCCGCGGCTCTACCCCCAGTTGAGGCAAGGCGCGTCCTACGAACGATCGCTGGAGCTGTTGGAACGGGCGAGGGAATGGGCCCCCAAAATGCTGACCAAATCAGGCATCATGGTAGGGGTTGGCGAAACGTTCGATGAAGTCCTCGCGCTGGTGAGCGACTTAGTGAGGGTGGGGTGTCATGCGTTGACCATAGGGCAGTACTTGCAGCCGACAATCCTTCATCATCCGGTCGAAAAATATCTGCATCCGGACGAGTTCGAGGAACTCAAATCGCTTGCCATGGCCCGGGGCATGAGCAAAGTGGTGGCGGGGCCGCTGGTTCGCAGTTCGTTTCATGCCGGCGAAATCATGGGCCATACCTCGTGAAGCGCGGCGCGCTCTTCGGTCTTACGCGCAAAAGGGGTCTGACTAACCGACCGGGTTGACGAGGAAGATTGGTTGGCGCGTAGCGGCGCTCAAGGAGCGCCGCCAGGGTATGCTTCCGAGTTCTTGGTTCTAACTCCCCGCGTGGCGAATGGCTTCGAGAATCTTGAGGCCCAACTCAGTGGCCAAATCAGAATCGGACTCCTTGAGCACCGCGGCAATTTCGCTCCATTCGTCCTCATCCCCGGTCAGGGTTACTTCGATGATGTCCTCATTCGCGTCGTTGACCATCGCTTCGGTCAGTTCCATCCTCTATCTCCTTGGCTAGTCTTATCCAGGGGCGTCATAGTAGGCGTTAAGTCAGCTCCGTGCGCCGTTGTCCGTTACATCCTCCGGGCGCCGCCTTCGCGACGCAAGATGGGCTGCGTCTCTGCGCAGCCACCCGTAACAAAGCCGGAGGAGCTGTGTCCATTGGGTCGATTCGATCGCGTTCGAAAAGCCGATTCTCGGCCCACAGACGCACAGCGCGGGAGTTTCGGGAGAATCCTATGCAAACGATCAGGAAAAGGCAACAGGAGTTCGGTAACCGGTTCAAGGCCTTCTCCGGAGGAAGCGCGGCGCGCCATTGCTTCGCCTCAGCAGGACCAAGCAGGGCCGAGGCGCGTCCGGCCGCCTTCAAATTCTCCGCGGCGCTAAGAACACCTTTCTGCGTAACCTTCGGGCACTTTTCAAGTCTTTTTTGAGGCGAACACCTACGGAGCCCGGGACGCGGAGCGCGGAAGTGATTCTTCGTGAGGATGGCAATGGGTTTGTCAAGCTCACACGGCAGGCAAAAAAATAGCCCACCTTATTCAGGGGGGCTGAGGGTATGGTTTAAGGAGTCGTTGTTCACCTTAGAATCTAGCAATAGATATGCCAAAGTGCGAATGAGTCATAACTATTTAATATTACCCCACAAGCTGCTTCCTCACACCAGCCGCGTTTGATCAATTTATTCACACCTGCCCGCGCGCCGTCTGCGCACCGCGCATTTTTTTCGCAGCGTCCAAATCCTTTTGGCCTCGGCGTAATTTCAAAGAGCAAGACTGGGAGGAGCTTCTTACAAGAAGGGCCTCCCCGATTCTTACTCGCTAAAACGCGGACCGGCATGAGACACCTGCAAGCGCGCTGCGAAAAAACCATCCATGGGCCAGTCAGCGCAGGGTGGAAAGGTGTTCAACATCCCGTCTTTGTTGATGAAACGGTGTCTCGTCGGCTCGGTGGGTTCTGTCCTGGTCACGGAAAAATGGGCATGGTCTCCCAGAAATCTCGAAATGACGCCCACAGTTTCTTCATCGGAGACCGAGCACACCGAATAGACCAGCAGGCCGCGCGGCGCGAGCGCGCTCGTGACGGAACTGAGCAGTTTGAGCTGATAGTCGGCCCATCTCGCGGGTTCTGAGGCGCTTATCCTATACTTAATCTCCGGATTGTGGCGGAGCACTCCAAGATTCGAGCAAGGCGCGTCAACGAGAATTCGATCGAAGAGTCCGAGGCTTTTCGCGAAAGCGGGGTCCGACATATCTCCACACTTTAGTCGAACCGACGTAACGCCCAGGCGCGCCAGGTTGCCGCTCGTCTCTTCCAGGCGGTCGGGATCCGAGTCCACGGCCGTAATGTCTATTTTGTTTCCCGCCAGCGCGGCCAGGTGTGAAGTCTTGCCGCCCGGCGCGGCGCACGCGTCCAGAATGCGATCGCCGCTCCGGGGGGCAAGAAACGGCGCGATCGTTTGCGACGCGTAGTCCTGAACAAGGAACAGCCCATCTTGGTATCCCGGCAGCGCGTCCACCGGCCCGCCTGCGCTCGGTATGCTCAAGGAATCTCGAAGAGGCCCGACTGAGACCGGGCCCAATCCATAGCTCTCCCAGAGCTTCTTAAGGTCTTCCGCGGCTGATTTGAGCGTGTTGACCCGGACCACGAGCGCCGGCCGAATATTATTGGACTGGAGGACCCGCCGGGTTTCGCTCGCGCCCAGTCTATCCAGCCAACGCCGCACAAGCCAAAGCGGATGAGAGTAGTGCTCGGCCAGAGACGCCGCTGTGTTTTCGGGAGCGGGATCCACCGTGTTCCGATCCCGAGTTGCGCGCCTGAGCACGGCATTAACGAATGCGGCGGTCTTGTTGCCCAGGCGATGCCGCGCCTCGCCGACCGCGTCGTCCACCGCCGCGTGGTCGGGGATGCGATCGAGAAGAAATATCTGATAGAGGGCTATTTCGAGGATGTCGAGCGTCTGAGGCTGGATCCTACGAAGAGGGACATGTGAACATCGTCGAACAATGGCATCCAGCCGTCTTTTCCAGCGTAACGGCCCATAAACAAGCTCCGTCGCGAGCCCGCGATCTTCCCGTTTCAGGCTTGAGCTCGCGCTCAACCGTTTGGAAAGAGCGTGCTCCGCAAAATGCCCGTTTCGCACGTCGTTGAGCACATCTACGGCAATTTGACGGGCTGGGGCCGCGCGGCGCTCTTCCCGTCCTATCAAACCTGCATAGCCTCCAATCTAGCTATCCGCTCTTCGATGGGCGGATGGGTGGAAAAGAGGCTCGCCATTCCTCCACCTGCGAACGGGTTGACAATGAACATGGGAGCGGTTGCCGGAACCGCGTTCATAGGAGCCCTTTCAGTTCCCATTTGCAATTTGCGGAGCGCCCCGGCCAGCCACCGCGGGCGCCCGCAGATGCGCGCGCCGGTCTCATCCGCGAGATACTCCCGCGACCGAGATATGGCCAGTTGAATGATCGTCGCCGCAATCGGCGCCAGGACGACCATGAGGATGGAACTCAATATTCCCGGACCTTCATCGTCCTCCGAGCGATTCCCCATGAACATGCCCATGTACGACAGATAGGTGATGGCTGCGCCGATCGCGGACGCGATGGTCTGAATCAAAATATCGCGATTCTTCACGTGAGAAAGCTCGTGAGCGACCACACCCGCCAATTCCTCCCACGTCAGCAGCCGCAAGATTCCCTCGGTGACCGCAACAGCCGCGTGGTCGGGGTTTCTACCCGTTGCGAACGCGTTGGGGGACTCGTCGGGGATGATGTAGAGCTTCGGCATGGGAATGCCCGCGCTCTGAGTGAGCTGTTGCACCATATTGTAAAGGTCCGGCGCCTCCTGTTGCGTAACTTCCTGCGCGTTGTACATGCGCAGAACAAGCTTGTCGCTGAACCAATAGCTCCCGAAGTTCATAACTCCGGCCATCACGAGCGCCAGGAGGGCCCCGTTCTTGCCGCCGATGGCGCCACCCATCACCACCAGGAAACCGCTCAGAGCCGCCAATAGAATAACAGTCTTGAGCCGATTCATTTCTTTTCTCCTCCATCCATTTCTTTCTTACGTATTATCCAAGGGATATCCGTCCATCCCTCTGATTACCATGTTCTTGGGCCGCGGCCGGCGAAGGACGTGCTCAGCCTTGTCCATGGAACCTCTGTCCAATCCGTAACCGGCGACCTCTCGCAAATTCACTCGCAGGCATGCGTTTCTTACCGGGGGCTTGCACCTCCTTGAGAAGAAGCAATCCGCTCCCAGTCCCCACCGCGATGCCTTCATGCTCAATCGCGATCACCGCGCCGGGCTCACCGGAACCTCCTCGCGCGCCGGCGCGCCAAATCTTCAGCCGCTCGCGGTCCAACATGCAAAACGCGACCGGCCAAGGATTCATGGCTCTTACGACTCTTGACAGATGGGCCGCGTCGCGGTTCCAGTCGAGCTGTCCGTCTTCTTTGGCCAGGGGCCTGGCATAAGTGGCTCGATCGTGCTGTTGGGGCTTGGGCTGTATTGTCTTATCAAGAATCCGCGCTATACTTTCGACTACCAGAAGGGCCCCGGGTTCCATCATCTTATCGTGCAGCGAGCCCGCGGTATCTTCCTCGCAAATGGGGATCTCTTTCGCAAGAAGAATATCGCCGGTATCCATGCCCGCGTCCATAAGAATAGCGCAAACCCCTGTCACCTTGTCACCTGACAGGATGGCCGCGCTGATCGGGGACGCGCCGCGATGACGCGGCAAGAGGGAGGCGTGAAGATTCACGCACCCCAGTGGCGGAAGTCGCAGCACATCCGGCGGGAGGATCTTGCCGAACGCGGCGACGACAATCACATCAGGCTCCCATTGTCTCAGAGCGGCCAGGAAATCGGATGTGTCAATCCGTGTCGCCTCCAGCACCGGGACGCCCAAGTCTATTGCAGCGCTTTTCACCGGGGTGGGCAATGTTTTTCTGCCTCGTCCCCGTCCTTTCTCAGGTTGGGTAACCACGCCCACCAGATTGAATGCGTTGTGTAGAGCTCTCAGCGTGGAGACTGCAAACTCAGGGGAGCCCATGAAAACCACCCTGAGACTCACTGGTCCCTCCTGGTTCGTTTCCGCATTTTCCTCCGATAGAGATTCCGCTTCAGGGAGGAAGCGCGTTCAAGGAGTGTGGTTCCTTCAAGGTGGTCGATTTCGTGTTGAAGAACCCTCGCCATCATACCGTCCGCTTCTATGCCGATGGGGTTCCCATCCAAGTCGATGCCTGCGATCTCAAGCTTTTCCGCGCGCTTCACCTCAACGAAGAATTCGGGAACACTCAGGCACCCCTCTTCTTTCACCCATTCGCCTTCGGAGTAGGTAATGGTGGGATTGATGATTATGATAGGGTTCTTCTTCCGATGCTTAGGCTCCGCGTGGGCCCATTCCACGTCAATCACGACCAGCCGAATCGGCTCTCCCACCTGGTTTGCAGCCAGACCCAGCCCGGGGGCCACGTACATGGTTTCAATCATGTCCGCTGCCAATGTCACAATGCGATCATCGATATTTCGGATCTCTTCCGCTTTGAGCGCCAGTATCTCATGAGGCACAACCAGAATGGGACGAACAGACATACTCCCGCCTTTCTTCCTCTGAAAAGAATATGCATATGCGCCGAACGAGCTGTCAAGCTCAGTTTGCATGAGGATCGCCTCGGGACAAGCGCAGATGTGCACGGGCGTCAGTGTGGTATGATTGCCCGACCGCGGTGGGATCGGTCTAGGTCCCCAAAAGGCTTTCCAAGAGTCGACGGGATGGGGTGACTCCGCGTCCCGTGGGGGAACCGCATCTGCGCGCTACGCGCTTGTCTAGGGGGTTTTTTTGTTGGTGATCAGTATGCAATTTGACAAAGCTCACCAGGAAATGATCCGCGGTCTGAGAGAAGGTATCTTTACCGGCGCCGCGCTGCTCGTGGCTCAAGGGGAAGAAGTCCTGTTCCACGAGCCGTACGGCGCGCTGAGCGGGCCAGGCTCTCCCCAGGTAACGCGCGAAAGCCTGTTCGACCTCGCGTCACTCACGAAGATCCTTGCGACTACTCCGGCATGGATCGCGCTTGCTTCCCGGAACCGCGAGATCCTCGACCGTGGCCTGGGAACCTGGTTCCCGGATTGTCCTCTTGAAAAGAGAAGCATCACTCCACGACTCCTTCTGGCTCATGCCACCGGCTTGCCTGCATGGCGACCGTACTATCTCTATTCCGTGGAACAGGCTGAGCGGGTGGAATTCACGCTGCGAAAAATATTCGCGGAGCCCCTCCAATATCCACCCGGGGAAGGCTGTATTTACTCAGATCTGGGCTTCATGCTACTCGGCTTTCTTCTGGCTGCGGAGACAGGCCAGGATCTTGCGTCGTTTACGCTAGAACGAATCTTTAGCCCATTAGGGTTGGCCGGGGAACTCATTTTCCGCCCCTCGATTCACGAGCAACGGATCCTCTCTACTCGAGGTGACGAACCACCCGGCGCGGTGAACGATCTGAACGCAAGAGCCCTGGGAGGCGTGGCAGGGCACGCGGGTCTCTTCGGCGCCGCAGGTGGAGTAGCGCGGCTGATGGGCTACATCATGCGAAGTATGCAGCGCGAGGACGGCTTCTTCGATCACGCGACCATGCGGCTCTTCGGTAGCCCGTCCGGCTTTAGGAACTGCACGAGAGCTCTGGGGTTCGACATGCCGGGATCCGAGGTCCCGTCCTGTGGGCGGTTCTTTTCCGCCACGAGCCTTGGTCACACCGGATTTGCCGGCGCGTCCGCGTGGCTCGATCCTGAAAAGAACCTGGTGGTGGTGTTGCTGACCAATCGCGTGTACATGGGGGAGTCGGACTTCCGCATCAAAGAGTTCCGGCCCGCGGTCCACGACGCGATCATGCAGGACCTCGGTTACGGAGAAACAGATTGAGAACGGTGTGGGGCCGGAAACATCGTCCTGTGCGGCGCGAGTTTGAAACCCGCCCGTACCAATATCAAACGGCCAAATAGCGTCAGGCCCGGGGGCCGAAGAGAGCGGTCCCGATCCTTACAAGAGTTGCGCCTTCCTCGATTGCTACCTCAAAATCGCCTGTCATACCCATGGATAATTCATTCATTTCAGGCGAAAAGGCGCCTGATGCCAAGAGTAGGTCCCGGAGCCCTCGCAGTCGGGCGAAATAGGGCCTGGCCCTTTCCGGTTGATCGAAAAACGGGGGCATGGTCATCAGGCCACGCAGCTTGAGATTGGCCAGGCGTCGGATCAGGCCGGCCAGATCAGCCACTCTTTCTTCATCGCATCCGGACTTCTGGGGTTCTTTGGCAAGGTTCACCTGGATCATGACCTCCAGGACGCGGCCCGCCAGGGCTGCGCGGCGATCCAGCGTTTGCGCCAGTTCTTCGTTGTCCACGGTCTCGATAACGTGGAAAAGCTCCGCGGCTTTCCCCGCCTTGTTCTTCTGAAGGCGCCCGATCATGTGGATCTGCGCTTCGGGGCTCGTGATAAGGGGCTTCTGGCGTTCCGCCTCCTGCACGTAATTGTGCCCGAAGATCTTCACGCCCGCTGCAAGAGCCTCCTGAATCTTTGAGCTATCTTGACCTTTGGCCGCGGCCACCAGGCGGATAGCCGCAGGATCACGGCCCGCTCTGGTTGCGGCCTCTCGTATCCTGGATCGGATTGAATCAAGATTCTCGGCGATCATTTGAGCCTAGCTCAGCCAAAAAATCGAAAATTCCCAGCTCCTTAAGGTCACGGGTCACTTCGCACAAAGGAAGTCCCACCACATTCGTGTACGACCCGGAAATCCGTTCGACAATGGCGGATCCGATGCCCTGAATGGCATACGCGCCCGCTTTGTCCATTGGTTCGCCGGTGGCTACATAACCTGCGATTTCCTCGGCGGCGAGGCCCCGGATGCGGACCTCCGACCGCACCCACCGGACCACCGCGGGCGCCGGCAGATCGGAATGGACGAGCGCATACCCAGTGTAAACCTCGTGCGTCCGGGAAGCCAGAAGAGCCAGCATCTCCCGGGCCTCCCGCGCATCTCGGGGCTTTCCCAGGATTTTGCCGTCTATTACCACGATGGTATCCGCGCCGAGCACCCACTTTCCCGGGACGCGTCTTGAGATTTCAGTTGCCTTGGCCACGGCCAGCCGGCTGACCTGATCCTGGGGTGGCTCGTGGTCCATGGTTTCTTCGGGAATTGTGGAAGGGAGCGCATGAAATCGGAGTCCTATGAAGGAGAGTAGCTCACGTCGCCTCGGGGAAGCGGAAGCCAGGATAATGCGCGCATCTGAGTAATCGGGTGTGTTTGTCATCATTCGTCGAATTGATCAGCCCTGATAAGAACAAGTGTTGGGTGAACTAGCCACCGCGTTTGCTGCGGTATGATTGCCAACCGAGACCGTGAGATGTCAAGCGCGTTTGCCTACGGTCTTGGATCTGGACAATCACGGCCCGCGCTGATACAACCTGTCCCCTCATGGGCTCCGTATGAGGAGGTTTGTATGGCTGATCTTTGGACAGCGGTGATCCTCGGGGTGGTCGAGGGCTTGACCGAGTTCCTCCCGGTTTCTTCCACAGGCCATCTCATTGTGGCCGGCCACCTGCTGCAAGCGACGGGCGAGAAAATGGCCTGTTTCGAGGTCTTCATCCAACTCGGGGCCATCCTTGCCGTGGTGGCGCTCTACTGGCGGAAATTCATCGGGCTCATCCCTACCAAGGGCTTTAGCCCTGCCGCTTATCACGGTTTTGAAGGAGTCCGAGGAATTGCGCTGTTGATCTTAACCACGCTTCCCGCGTTGGTAATTGGGTATTTCGCCCACCGACTCATTAAGACCTACCTATTCGGGCCCGCGACCGTGGCCTGGGCGCTGGCTTTGGGCGGGATCGCCATACTCGTGGCCGAGCGATACAAGCCCGAGAGCAGCGCGCAGGATGTTGGAGAGATGACCTATTGGCAGGCCTTTCTCATTGGGCTTTTCCAGTGCATTTCCATGTGGCCGGGAGTATCCCGGGCCGCAGCCACGATCATTGGTGGGCTCCTGTGCGGCCTCGACCGGAAGTCCGCGACGGAGTATTCCTTCCTCGCCGCGGTCCCGGTGATGATCGCGGCAACGTCGTACGACTTCATAAAGACATGGAAGCTCCTCGAAGCTAGTGATTTTGCGTTCTTCGCGGTGGGATTTATCGTATCATTCCTGACGGCCGCCGCCGCGGTAAAGACCTTCATTACGCTGGTTCAGCGGTGGAGCCTCGCGCCCTATGCTTACTATCGAATCGCCATCGCGCCGCTTATTTATTGGTCGCTGCCATAAGGAACGAAGAGCGGATATGGTGGGGCCTTGCGCCGATCAGGAGGGACAATGAACTTCACACAAATCGCTTACGAAAAGCGTGGTCCTATCACACTCATCACGTTCAACCGGCCCGAGTCTCGGAATTGTATCGGTCCGACAACCCACCAGGAGTTGGTGGAGGCCTGGGCGCATTTCCGTGACGATGACGACGCCAAGGTTGGGATCGTCACCGGCGCGGGGGACAAGGCGTTCTGCGCGGGAGGCGATCTCAAGGCGGGAGACAGGTTGGTTCCGATGACTCCGGAGGAGATTGCCGCGCATAACCGTGGGGAGAAGCCGGGCGTCCTCGGTCCGAGCCGTTGGACGGACATCTATAAGCCGATCGTTGCTGCGGTAAACGGAGTGGCGTATGCCGGCGGGCTCGAATGGGCATGTTTCGCGGATATCCGCATCGCGGAAGAACATGCGACCTTCGGTGTGACATGCCGACGCTGGAACATCGGTCTTGCCGACGGAGGCACTCAACGGCTCCCTCGAATCATCGGCATGGGTCGAGCGCTGGAGCTGATTATCACCGGTCGGGTGATCGATGCGCGAGAAGCGGAACGCATCGGGCTGGTAAACGAAGTGGTCCCCAAAGGCAAGTCCCTGGATCGTGCCCTTGAGCTTGCTGAATTCATTTGCGGCCTGCCCCAACCCGCGCTTCGCACGGATAAAGAAGCCGCGCTGCGAGGATTCGGGCTTCCGCTTAGCGAGGGGCTACGCATCGAAGCAGAATGCTTCAACCGCTCGATCCACGATCCGGCCACTGTGGAAGGTCTGCGGCAATTCATCGAACGAGACCACCCCGACCGCAGACGCGACCAACCCCCACGCACTCCCGGCCTTGCCCGTGACTAATGCCAGTGCGTTTTCAAAGAAGTAAAGCACGGGGGGAACTTCTTTGTGTAAAGAAGTTTCCCCCGAAGCCCCCTTCAAGAAACTCTATATTTCGTTGGCATCTCTGCTTCCTGGCACAGGAAGCAGAGATGCCAACGCCGTATAGAAGCTTTTGGAAAGGGGTTCGGAGAGAAACCTTTTTACAAGAAAGCTCTCCCCGTCTTCCTTGCTTGAAAGGGCATTCCTACGACAGTGGTCGGAGTGCAGCACCCCGGGTGGGGTGTACGTATGGGGAGGCGTGGAGGGGAGATGAGTCTCCCCTCCACATTATTGCGCAACGGTGCGCTCTTGGACCCTATCTCCGAGGCAGAGCCACGGAGCGCTCGTCGAAGTCGAGAACTTTCACGATTAGTTGCCGATTCTTAACTACGGTAGTAGCTATCAAACTTGGCGGACGGAGACGCATGTTTTTTCGTCTCTCAGGTCCCACGCGTCGTCTATACACTGCCTGAAGCGCTCTATTCTTTTTTCTTCGCCCTTGAAGGCTTCCTTGATCCTTTCGTATTCAACGGTATCCTTTGGTAGACCTCGTGGGCGGCTCACATACGCTTCTTGCATGGTCATCACCTCCGATCGTACTTTGAACACGATTTCCCGAAAGAAAAGGCGAGGCACTAAGGCATATCGTTGTCTTGGCAAAAACCGACGGTCACGAGGCCCTGCGTTTCCTCTTTTCAAGCGCTTTTTGCTAGCATTTTCATTGCCATAACTTGTTGAGTCTGCTAGTCTTTTGGCTGTTAATTGACTGCAAGACCTTAGAATCACAGAGGCTCCTAGCTCAAGGCAGGGGGGGTTATGCAGGGTATATGCAACGCCTCTGAATTCGTTTGTCGGTTGGCTTTGACGTGGTAGAAGGGATGTAGGACGAGGCGGACAAGCCTAGCCGGCATAGTCTGTTTCTTCATACACTTGTTTTGTCAATCCAGACTGGCGCACGAGGAAAAAGATGACAGCGACTGTCCAAGCGCCATCCCACGGCCCGCTCCGCGATTATCTGATGAAGCTGGACTCAAGGTTGGCTGAAGCCGCGAACCGCACATGGGAGATCGCAAGCCAAATCCATGATCGGCAGACAGAGAAGGGCGCCAACGTGAACGGGCGAGTTCACGTTGAAAAGGTCGAGGAGAACATTTGGCGATTTCTCTGGGAGACCAACGATCGGTCCCCGGAGAGGAAGAGAAACCTGGACAGCTTCTCATCGGTTGATCTGTACTTGCTCTCCTGCGCGGCTTGCTGTCACGATTTCGATAAGGGGCTTCATAATGCCGTTTTGCCGAACGGATTCCAGCATGGAGAAGGCTCCGGGGATTTTGTGTGCAGGAACTGGCAGGCGCTAAGTATCGAATCTCAGCACGCAGCAGAATACATTGACTGGATTATCAGAATTCATGACTGCAAAGAGGATTTCGACACCAAGCTCCAAGAGATTCCGGAATCGTACACGGTACTTAACAAAACGGGAAACTTGAGGCGCCTGGCGACCTTACTCAAAGCTGCCGACACGCTCCACCTTGATGAGTCGCGGGTTTCGGTGGTGGCTGTGCCCAACGAGAGCCTTCAGGGCCCTGATCAGCGCAAACAGGTAGGACGCGCGAGTGTGCACGGGTGGGAACCTGACGGCCAAAACGTTGTTATTTCCTTCTCGGTCAGGACTCAAGAAGATCTCGACGCGATCGTGGGTTTATCGAGATACTTTCGAACGGAAGAGTGGCCTCCCATCGCCCGCAATTTGAGCGCGCATCACTTTCCGCACAGGCTGAGTTTCGATTGCAAGCACTGCACCCCTTCGCTTCGGGACCAGCTCGTGAAGGCGGGCATCTTAATTGCTGACGGCTGGAATATCGATCTTGAACGTATTCTAATCGAAGCTTCCCCAGTCGGCCCAGGCATAGAGCTACCCATCTCCGGAGAGCCGCTCAAACTTGCCGCGGTCCCTGCGGTTGAACTGGCTGAGTACCTGGGCAAAGCCGGCCCCCTCACCGTGATCGACAACGCGTACATACAGCCCAACCTCAGCGAACTGGGCACTGTCGCCGGTGCGGTGAACCGAATCTTCGTTGGCCCAGCTAATTGCGGGAAGACGCGCGCGGCGTACGAATGGATCAGGGAGAAAGTAGGGCCTGACGCACACTCCTGGGTCGTCGTCCGCCCTGAATCCGGTTCAATCCCGCAACACGCCTCCAGATTCGAGATTGACTTCCAGACTCACTATGATGGTCGCGGACGCTCGAGAGCTAACAAGGCTATCCTCTTTGCTGACGACCTTCCCGAATATCTTCCTCCTCCGGGCAGTGGTCCAGCTGCTTCAGAAGCCGTACACCGTCTGCTAGAGTGGTTTCGTTTATACCCTGGCTTCCAGGAGCGTTGCTTTGTGGGGACCATCAGAACCGAACGCATGCACGACAAGCCTGACTGGCCTACGCGACTAGTGGAATTGGGAGATCTCCGACTGTTGCGCGTGGAACCGCTTGACGCCGATCAGCGCCGCGAAATGTGGAAAGGAATGCCTCAAGGGCGGTCATTTCGGAATCAGCAGTTCCAGAAGCTAGATGTCGAGATCGATGCTCAGTTCCTCGATGCTGTGGCCTCCATCGAGACGGACCCTGAGGCTATTGCCTACTACGTCAGGGCAATGACGGAACGCGACAAAGACCGGCTGGGCGTGGAAGACGCAGCGGCATTTAGCAGCGACGTTGCCAACATTTGGTTGAACCTCACCTGGCCGGCCATGTCCGCGACCTACGGACCCGCAGCATGCGTGTTCTTGACCCTCTCTCGTTTCATCGAGGCAGGTGCACGGCCACACAGCGGGTTCAAACAAAGCCTTGTCCCGAGGTGGGAATACCATTCCGTTTTTGGCCCGCTTCTTCTCGCAGAAAACGGCGGGAAAGCAGAAGACTATCTTTCGGTCCTTGATCGGATGCTCAAAGACGGGTACGCGTCTGGTGTTAGGGATGAACACGTCCGCCCGCAGTTCGACTTCCTCTTGCAGTCATCGGAAATTGGAGAGGCAGAACTCCAATTGCCGTCAGCCTGGTGGTTCTCGAGACACTCCAGATGTCTTCCTGCGTGGTGCCAGGCCAGCGTATCGTTCCATCTCGCGAGCGCGGATCACTTGTACACGGGGACGGACGTGACGGTCCATTGGCTATGGGGTCACGCATGCGCCATGCATGAGCTTGCGAAGGAAGACCCGGAGCGGGCGATTCAACTATCAGAAGCGGAGCTTGCGACCTATGATCGTCTCGTCGAGAGCTTCGGCGATGAGGCGACCCCCGCGGTGAAGGAGGTAGTGGCACTTGCGCTGTTAGCCAAGAGCAGGACTTTGCGCGACCTCAATAGACTTGAGGAGGCGGCGAGCGCCTGCGATCAGCTCCTCCGGTGCTTCGGCGATGAGGCGGCCCCCGAGGTGAGGGTCCTGATAGCAATGGGGCTAGGCAACAAGTCGCTCGTTTTAGCCCGTTTAGGCCTGCGTCAGGAGGCCGTGGCTGCCGACGATGATCTGGTCCGGCGTTTTTGCGATGAAAAGACCCCTGCAATCCGGAGACTGGTAGTGGTGGCTCTGCGGGCGAGAGCCACCAGGCTGTATAAGTTGGGCAAACCCGAGGAGGCGATGGGAGTCTGTGATGATCTGGTTCGGGACTTCGGGGATGACACGGAGCGTGAAGTGCGGGAAGACGTCGCGAAGGAGCTGTCTAATAAGGCCGTCACGCTGGTTAAATTGGGTCGTCAGGCGGAAGCCGTTGGGACCTTTGACGAGCTAGACGTCCGCTTCGGCGCCGACGAGACCCCGGAGGTGCGGGAAGTGGTGGCTCTGGCGCTGTTGGTCAAAGTCGCGACGTTGGGTATATTAGGCCAGTTGAAGGAGGCGGTGGCGGCCTATGACACACTGGACCTGCGCTTCGGCGAAGACCAGAGATCTGAAATAAGGGAAACGCTAGCCGAGGGGCTGACGCACAAGTCAGCTCTGTTAATCGGTTTATGGAGGGAGTCGGGAGATGCGGGGAGACTCGCGGAAGCAGTGGCCGCGGGACGGCGAGCAGTTGAGATGGGTGCACATGATTATAATCTGGCCTGCGCGTTAGCCTTGTCAGATGAGGTGGACGAGGCCTTTCAACTTCTCGAATCCTCCCTTGCAGACGGCGACATCTCATGGTCACACGTCGCGGGCGATCCGGACTGGGATTCGCTTCGCGACGATCCCAAATTTCAGAGCCTAGCGCTGAAGTACGGAACCCAAAATGATGAGGAGGCAGGATCGGGAAGTGGAATTCCATCTGAATGAGTTGAAGGAACGATGAAGTCCTTATGCGCAAGCAAGGAGTCTTGGCCGCAAACTCCAACTTCACACCGCCAGACATGCTGACCGGGAAGCTCAAAGTGCTACCATCCACAATGGCAGCGCTCGGGTTATCATGCGCGGATCAGACGATCACTCGACGGAGCGCTTGGCATGGAAATCGCTCAAGCAAGTATGCAGGATCTTCCTGAGGTGATGGATGTCATCAGCGCGTGCGTCTGGCAAATGGAATCGCAGGGGATCTTTCAGTGGGACGAAATATATCCTAACAGCGGGACTCTGCAGAAGGACATTGAATCGCATTTTCTGTATGTTGCCAGGGATGACGGCCGCGTCTTCGGCATCATGGCTCTGAACGAGTATCAGGATCCGGAGTATTCTGCGATTGAGTGGGAATATGGTGGAGGCAAGATACTCGCCGTACACAGGCTCGCGGTAGATCCACTCAGATGGAGGCAGGGTATCGCAAGTCGACTGATGGACTTTGCCGAGCAACATGCCGGAGCGCGCGGATACGCGGCTATTCGCCTCGATGCTTTCCTGCACAATCCCGGCTCCGTGGCTCTGTACGACCGAAGGGGATACCGTAACGCAGGGATCGTTCGGTTTCGCAAAGGGCTGTTCTATTGTTTTGAAAGAGAAGCGCTTGCGAGTAGATGATTTCGTGTCGGTAGTGGAAGATTGGTCAGAAAATCGAGGAAAGTCTTTGCCGAAACGAAAAAAGCCCTTTCCGTGGAAAGGGCCCTTCGTTGCGCGGTCCTCGAACCTGGGGGATTACTTAAGCCCGAAACTCTTACTGACTACCCGACCCGTTATCTCGAACAAAGTCCGCGCTGAACTGGTCTGCGTACTTGAGAATCCAGTCAATGACCGCGTCGACCCCGAGATCGTGGCCGGCCTTCTCAGATTCTATCCACTTATGCTTCTCGATCTCTCGAGTTTGAAGCTCCAAAAACTTTTTCACGTCCATTGAATCACCCGGCGGATTGCGTTGTTTGCGCCTTTCCGCTACTCTACTACCCGAGGAAAGCATTTTAAGCGCTCTCAGTGTCGATGTCAAGAATAATGTGAGCATTTCCCGGTCGTTGGAGGCAGCTCATGCTCAATCCGCTTCAAGAACTCAAAAATCTCGGACAATCTGTTTGGTACGACAACATCAGCCGGGACCTGGTTCGTTCGGGACGGCTCAAGAAAATGATCGATGAAGATGGGGTGACCGGTGTAACCTCCAACCCCACGATATTCGAACAGGCCATAACCCGGGAAAAAACGTACGACCACGACCTGCACCTTCTTGTGGACGAGGGCAAAGGGGTTGAAGCGATATACCAAGCGCTCGCGGTGACCGATATTAGGGAGGCTGCGGACCTGCTCCTGCCGATATTCCGGCAGACCGACGGCAGAGACGGCTATGTATCTCTGGAGGTTTCCCCTGAGCTTGCCTATAACGCATTCGCAACAGTGAATCAGGCAAAGGAACTCTTTCGCATGGTGGACCGCGCCAACGTCATGATAAAGGTCCCGGGGACCCCTCAGGGCCTGGAAGCGGTCCCCGATCTCATTGCGGCAGGCGTGAACATCAACGTGACACTCCTGTTCTCGCTGGACCAGTACAGAGGCGCGGCCCGGGCGTACATGGAGGGTTTGCGGCAATGGATCTCCTCGGGAGGAGACCCTGGTCGCGTTTCCTCAGTTGCGTCGTTCTTTGTCAGCCGCGTGGACACGATGGTCGACGAGCTTCTCAAAGAGACGGGAGATCCCCGATTGAGGGATCGGGCGACAAAGGTGATGGGCCAGGCCGCCATAGCTAACGCTAAGCTCGCTTATGCGCTCTACAAGGAGCTATTCCACGGTGAACCCTTCGCAGACCTGCGCTCGAAGGGCGCGCGGCCCCAAAGAGTGCTCTGGGCCAGCACAAGCACGAAGAACCCTAACTATCCGGACACGTATTATGTGGATGCCCTCATCGGGCCCGAAACGGTTAACACCATTCCAACCGCGACCGTGGACGCGTACCGAGATCACGGCCGGCCTGCGCTCCGGCTTGAAGACGGTCTGAGTGAGGCGCAGGCGCTTTTTCCTCTCCTGGCGGAATTAGGCATCGACATGGATCAGGTGATGGAGACGCTCCTGGAAAACGGTGTCAGGGCCTTTGCGGATTCCTACGAAGAGTTGCTTGCAAGCATTGCGCAGAAGAGGACCCGCCTCCTGCGCGGGTGGGGTCACCGATCCGCGTCCCTGGGCAGCCTGCAACAACAAGTGGAACAGACCTTGGCGGAATTCGATCGCAACAAGATCGCCGGCAGGATCTGGTCGTTTGACCCGTCGGTCTGGAAGGAGAGCCCGGAACATCAGCAGGAAATCAGCCAGAGGCTGGGGTGGCTCACCGTTGTGGAGACGATGCGGCACGAAACAGATCGGTTGAGGCGCTTCGCGGACGAGGCGCGATCCGAAGGTTTCACCGACGCTGTGCTCATCGGTATGGGTGGCAGCAGCCTTGCTCCGGAAGTCTTCTCCACCTGTTTTGGGGTGGCGCCCGGATATTTGAGACTCACCGTCCTGGACTCCACAATCCCTGGTTCCATACTCCAGGTGGACCGTTCACTCGATCTCAAGCGAACTCTTTTCATTGTTTCGAGCAAATCGGGCGGCACCATTGAGGTGGTGTCGCTGTACAAATACTTCCGCTCCCGCCTTGAACAGCTCGTGGGTGAAGGCGCCGGAGATCATTTCGTGGCAATCACGGATCCGGGGACCAGCCTTGGGAAATTGGCTGCAGAGCATCGTTTCAGGAGGGTGTTCCTGAATCCATCCGATATTGGGGGACGTTTCAGCGCTCTCTCGTACTTCGGGCTCGTGCCGTTGGCGCTTATAGGAGCGGATTTGGACCGGTTGCTCATGCGGGCGCAACAGGCCACCGAGGGTTCGGGGCCGGATGTCCCGGCTCTGGAAAATCCGGGGGCCTGGTTGGGCGTGATCATGGGAGAAGCAGCCCTCCGAGGAATGGATAAGCTCAGCCTCATCATGTCACCACCGATCGCGAGCTTCGGGTGCTGGCTGGAACAACTCATTGCGGAAAGCACGGGAAAGGAAGCCAAAGGAATAATCCCAATCGACGGAGAGCCCACGGGCAATCCGGAAAGTTACGGCAGAGACAGGCTCTTCGTGTATGCGCGTCTGGACGGAGACGCGACATGCGATTCATTTGTCTCCACCATGGAGAAACAGAGATACCCGGTAGTCACCCAAAGGTTGCACACCGCGTACGATTTGGGCAGGGAGATGTTCCGATGGGAGTTTGCAACCGCGGTTGCGGGCGCGATCCTCAAGATCGACCCATTTGACCAACCCAACGTGCAGGAGGCCAAGACGCTGACCAAGAAGGTCCTGGACCTCTACGCCATCGAGGGCAGCGTCCCTGCCGGTGAAAGCATCCGCGCGGACGACCCGGGGCTTCAGAGCGGTCTTTCAGCCCTACTCTCGCAAATCAAACCAGGTGATTACGTTGCGATCAACGCTTTTGTCGCGGCCTCCCCCAAGAACCGTGAGGCGCTTCAAGAGGTCCGCTCAACACTGCGCGACAAGGTCAAAGTGGCTACCACGCTGGGGTTCGGGCCCCGGTACTTGCACTCCACCGGCCAGATCCACAAGGGCGGGCCTGACAAAGGTCTGTATATCCAAATCACGAGCGATGACGCGGAAGACATACCCATCCCGGGGGAACCCTATTCCTTCGGCGTGCTCAAGACCGCACAGTCGGTGGGGGATTACGAAGCGCTTAAGAAGAGGGGGAGAAGGATTCTGGGAGTCCATTGCCGCGCGGACTCCGATTTGGAGAGACTGCTTGAACAGGTCCGGAGGCTGTGAGAATTCTTCCAAGGCTTAGGAGGTTTTGAAAGACTGGCTGGGGAACTCGCGAATCATCAACGATCTCAGGGTATTTGATGTCGCGAGTGTAAAAGGCGCAGGTTCCTGAAAAGCGGCGCGGGTGATTATCTTGACTAATTTCCTATGAAAGCCTTGCGAGACTTTACACGAGTTGCTACTATTTTCTTTGCCGAACGTGACCGAAATGATAAGACAGGTCTCGTTCGCTCCTGTCCTCTCATTCGAGGTCTGGAAAGCGCGGCTTTCGTAGGCGGCCGGCCCATGCCCCACCAATTCTTCACGGTATGTTATCTGAAAACGATTCTGCATCGGCTTTAGCCCGCGTGATCCTGTGGCTGAGCGGGACCGGGCCGGCTAAGGCCGCCAAATCTTGTTAAAAAGCGCTCTTTGATTACGGCGCCGGCGTGTTGTTACACGTTGGCGTGGGCAGCTTGGCTAAACATAGTATCACACCGAAAATTTGCTAGGAGAGAAAGCGCCATGCCCACGTTTTTGACCATACACATAGAGAATAATGTGGACCGGATCACTCTCGAATCGAGATGGGCGGAGCTGTCGAGGGATCCAAGAGCCGACTGGCGAATGACCCTTTACAACGTGGAATTGGGGAAGCGGTACTGCGAGTGGGAAGCCCCGAATAAGGAGACCATCGAACAGATCTTCCGCGATCTTGGCATTAAATGGAAGGAAATTCTGGAAGTGGGCGTGACCAAGTCTTCGCGCTGGAGACTGTGGGAACTCGAGTCCCCGAAACGCATGCAGAATTGCTGGGAAGCCGCACAGTGCGGGCGGGAACTTGGTGGAAAGGGCGGAGAGGACAAGGGTGTTTGTCCGGCGGCAATTGATTCGAGCCACTGGGGGAGGAATCGAGGCATCTTCGCCGGGCGGTACTGCTGGCGAGTTGCGGGCACCTACTGTGGCGGGGAAGTGCAAGGAGATATGGCCCGAAAACTGACAGACTGCGCCATGTGCAACTTCTTCCAACAGGTGAAGGCGGAAGAGGGCGAGCGGTTCGAGTACTGACGAAGTAACCGGGCAGTCTTCCGGACAGGAAAGGAAGAGACCATGCCTCATTATCTGTCCATTCACCGTGATCCGCCAACGCCGAAAGAAAAGACCGAGGCCCGATGGATTGTTCTTGCGCAGGAGCGACGCGCTGTCTGGGTAAAGACCTGGTACACGCCTGATTATGCCACCCGCTTCTGCTGGTGGGACGCGCCGGACCCGGGTACGCTGGAACAGGTGTTCCGAGACCATGGCGTCGGCTGGGATGAGATAATCCCGGTGCAATTAACCACGCCCAGCGAGTGGAGATGGCGTGAAGACTAGCTGTGCTCGCGAGAGGGGCCCCATCAGGAGATGCGAACCATCGGTGTAAGTGATACGATGAGCAGGGCATAAACGCGCGCAAGAAAAAGAGAGCAGAGCGGTGAGGACGGCGCCCTATGGAAGATGAAACCAGATACACCCGATGTTGGCGCAAGAATGACGATACCGAGCAAGTCATCCTCTGCCTGGCTGCTGCGGAGCGAAGAATTAATGAAATGGGAAAGGCGCTGCTGGAAGAGGTGAAACAGAGCGGAGTCCTGGCGCGCAGGAAGTTCGGCCAGCCTGGCGGGGAGATCTTCAAACGCTCCAGCTTTGCTTTAGGCCGCGAACTCACCATGCGGATCAAACATGCGCGTTCAGCACGAAATTCTTCGAGGAAAGATCGGGGCCGCACATCGTCGACACCTTCGGAATCGGGGGCCGAATAGTGGTTTGCTCGGAAATCGGATTCTAACACGGCAGGATCGATTGCCCCGCGGCATGAGCCCCCCCACGCTATTCACAATTATTTTCACGGGAGTTTTGGTCGAAATGGCCTGCGAGCATCAAGGCCGCCTCATGACAAGCAAACGGCCTCTCCAATGCGAAGGGGCGCAACCTGAATATCAGAGTTTGCTTCCAGCCGACGCTTGAACTCTCCCGGATCCGCCTTGAACCGATGTATGGGGACGACCACTTTGGGTCTAATTGTCAGAGCCGCGTCTATCGCCTCCTCAAGATTCATGGTAAAAGCGCCTCCTATGGGCAGAAACGCCGCATCGATCGGGCCTAGCTCTCTCATCTCCGAGATATAATCCGTATCGCCCGCGTGATAAATGGTCTTCCCTCCCACGGTCACAACGTACCCCACTCCCTCCCCGCGGTGATGTGTCTTACGGGTGGAGCTTCCCGACGCGGTGTTATACGCATCAACGGCCCGTATGCCGACCCCCCGAAGATTGAAGTTCTTTCCGGGACTGACCAGCGCCCCGGTCGCTACCGCTCCCAGCTCTTTGACGCATCGCTCGGGCGCTAAGATTGTCGTGTCGGGCCGTCTCAGTCGATTGACGGTGGGCCGTTTGACGTGATCTTTGTGGTGATGGGTCACAAGGATGATATCCGCGGGTTCCAGTTCCTCCGGCAGGCCGTCGATCGGGTCCGGCCACTTGCTGAATTCAATTCTCTGAGCGTAATCGGCGAAATAAGTTCGCAAGTAAGCGGGGTCGATGTACAGGATCAGCCCTTCGCCCTTGATCTGGAGCCAGGAAGGTGGGAACCACTTTATCACCACGGGCACAGTCATGTCTCCGCTGATAAGAACACCATGATATCATAACCCGGTCCGTGGGCCGTTGCCAAACGCGCTCCCGAAAGGTCGCGTGCTTCGGTTAGATAGCGCCGTTGTTGCGCCCGATACATAGGCGGATGAGCCTGAGTGGCAGGGTTGGGTTTCATACAGGAAAGATTCATGTCGGACTATGACAGTATCATGAGATTAGGTCTGGTGACCCTGATTTGGGCAGTCTGGTGCGTGCAACACTCTCTTTTCAACAGCGAAGGGCTCATAGAGCGGACCGGCATCCTGGAAACGAGCATAGGGCCTTACTACAGGCTTGTTTACAATATCGCGGCGGTGGCGACGCTGATAGCCGCGTCGAAGCTCACTCCAAGAGGGAACGAACTGAGCATAATCGAGTGGCAGGGGTGCTGGAAGCTGGTCCCTGTCGCGGTCTGGACCGGTGGCTTCATCGTCTTCTGGCTCACTGCCAGGCTTTTGGATGGATGGGCTTTCCTCGGCTTGAGGGCGTTGGGGCTGGGTTCAAAGAGGAAGAGAGATTGGGAAGGAGATCTGGTTACCTGGGGAATTTATGGGATCGTGAGGCATCCACAATTCGCCGCGGGCATAGTGATGCTGTGGGTGCGGGATTTGCGTGACACCGATATCGTCATCAGCGCAATACTCTGCGCGTACCTGCTCATCGGCGCACGCATGGAAGAGGGCCGCCTCCTGAGAAAATTCGGGGAAAGATACGTCCAATATCGCGAACAAACACCAGCGTTTGTGCCGTATACCCGGGCCGGACGCATTGATCGGTGAGCGGTGGTGAGGCCAAAGCAAACTTTCGAATCTATCTGAGATCAAGCGCGCCGGCCCAGCGCGATGAGCGGCCGGCCGAGCGTGCCTTGTTCCAGGTCGTCAATGGCCTGGTTGATCTCTTCCAGTGAGTACTCCTTGCTCACGAGCAGGTCCAGCTTCAGTTTGCCCGAGCAGAAAAGCTCCGCGTAACGGGGGATGTCCCGATCAGGGGAAGTTTCGCCGCCCCAGGTGCCTATGATCCTCTTGCCTCTGATCAAATCAAACGGATCGATCTTCATGTGTCCGCCGTGAGGCAGATTCCCCGCAAGAACGCATAGACCACCCTGGTTGCGGACCGAACGAAACGCTGTCTCCATAGTCTCTGATTTCCCTACCGCCTCAACCGCGCAATCAACCCCGCGACCTCCGGTCAAATCGAGCACAGCGGTCAGCGGATCAACCTCGCGCGCGTTCACCACATGGGCGGCCCCGAGCTTCCGAGCCAGCGCCAACTTCTCCTGGTCGATGTCTATCGCGATGATCGGCTCGGCAAGCGCTAATTGGCCTCCCATAACCGCGCTGAGCCCTACGCCCCCCATACCGAACACTGCCAGACTGTTGCCAGGCTTCAATTGCGCGGAGTTCAAAACCGCGCCCATACCGGTAGGGACCGCGCATCCGAGGAGTCCGGCTTCTCTAAACGGCATGGAATCAGGGATAGGTGTGACCCGGTTCTCGCAGGTGACGGTTTGTTCCATGAATGTGCCCACCGCGCCGGAATTAATGGGCCCGTCAGCGCTTGAATAGATGGTGGAGGCCACGTCCGCGCCGGTCCCCTTGATCCACGAGACCACAACGCGGTCACCCGGTCGGACCTTGGTTACGCCTTCGCCTACCTGTGTAACCATTCCCGAGCCTTCGTGCCCGAGCGCGTGGGGCAGGAATGCATCAGGCCCCCGCTTTCCACGGACTTCGAGCACCTGAGTGTGGCAAAGCCCGCTGTATGCAAGATCCACGAGCGCCTGCCCCGGCTTGAGCCGAGGGATTCCCAGCGTAATAATGCGTAGGGGCTCTCCGGTCTTGAACAGAGCCGCGGCCCGTGTTTCTGCGATTACTTCCGTCATACAACCACTTAATGAGCCTGCTCCTACCCCAAAGTGCGGAGCTTATGCGCAGGCGGACTGGGTTGCCTCCGTAGTATCTCGACGATATCTGAACCTTGAAGGATTGAAAGTATAGGAGTTCATGGGGAGGGGTCCGGGGAGGGCCTTTTTGTTCGCTCTCCTCGGCAGCTCTTCCAAAACCTCATAGATTCCCAAGCCCCCCTAGTGCAGCTCCAGAGCCAACCGCGTGTCACGTCGGATCTTGTCCAGCTCTTCCGGGGACATTTTCATCAGCCGTGCGATCTTCTCGCGCTTGGCGGCGCTGCTGAAATTAATGCGATCCCATTCGTACGCGCGCAAGATCGCCAGGTCACGGGGCGCGAATTCATGGGTTCGGATGCGGCCGTGGCGCCAATCCAAGCTGCCCGGCTCCATATAACCGCCTTCTTCACAGATATTCCAAAGGCGAGTCCTGGGCAGGGGTGTCGCGATGAATATCTTCACGTAATCTACGTCTATCTCTTCCGCGAACTTCAGTGTTTGTCTGATTTCATTCCAGGTTTCACCGGGAAAACCTATGACGAAATTGCACGACACGTTGATACCGAGGCTCTTGGCCTTATTGATGACCTTTTTCGCAAAATCGAGTTTAACCGGTTTGTGAATGATTTGCTTCAGCACGCGTTCCACACCCGATTCGATGGCAAGATCGATGAAATTGCATCCGCTGGCGCGCATCAACTCCAGGAGCTCTTCAGTGAGATAGAAGACCGGAACCGCGATTGCGTTCCATTTCAGGCCGAGGTCCCGAGAGATCATTAAATCAAAGATCCGGCCGGCTCGTTTGCGGTTCACATAGAAGTTGTCGTCATCAAAAACCACCGAACGGATCCCATATGTTTCTTTGAGCCACAGGAGCTCATTGACAACATTCTCCGGGCTTCGAGGTCTGAATTTCTTGCCGGAGATTGACTCGACCTCGCAAAATACGCATCCGATGGGGCATCCTCTGGATGTAAACATCCGCGCATAGGGAAATTCAGGTGGAGAATCAATAGACGCGCGGCCGTCATTCATCGCGTATTGCATGAAATCCACTTTGTGGTACGCGGGCCGAGGAATCGCGTCCAGATCCTGTATCAAGTCTGCTCGCGGCAATACGATAATTTTTCCGTCCCGTCGGAACGCAAAACCTCGCTCCGGGAAGTCCTCACGGCCTTCCAGCGCTCGCAGGAGCCTCGGGAAGGTTTGTTCCCCTTCTCCAACAGCCACATAATCAACATTTGGATCGTTTGCGACCTTATCTGCGTTCACCGTAGGGTACACGCCACCCATCACGGTGATGATGCTCGGGTCCACTTCTTTAACTAATCTCGCCGCTTCATGACCTGAAAAGCCGTACTCGTCGGTCATCACGCTGACGCCGACCAGGTCGGGCCTATGTCGAGCCACCTCTGAAGCGAATTGTTCGCGGGTCATATTAGAAACGTTTGCGTCCAATATGCTCACGTCATGTTCCTGCTCGATCACCGCGGCAAGCAAACAGAGATTATAAGGATGAACTATCCAGACCGTGTTGGGATCATCCTTTGTCCAGCGGAGATTAGGAAATGTCAGAAAGACCTTCATCAAACTATCTTTACAGCTTTGGTCGCAGGCCAGGCCCTATTCCGCGATGAACCAATAATAATCGCCTGCGTAACCGACCTCTCGGAATAGCTTCTTCCAGTCGTCGACGTGCATGTATGTGAGCGCGGTGAGGTTCCATTTGAGCAGGCTTGCGCGTTCTTCTTCGTTGCGCCATGCGTCAACCGTGATGAAAGCGTGCTTGCGAGTCACCCGTTGTATTTCTTTTAGCGCTTGTTTGCATTCTTCCAGGCGTAGGTTATGGACGGTGTTGATGGAGATCACCAGATCAAAGGAGCTGTCCGGAAAATCCAGCTTGATTGCGTTGCCCACGCGCAGGAAAGCTTTCACCGTTTCCTTTGCGTTTTCGATTGCGTACGGAGATATGTCGATCCCGGCAACCGTTAGGTTAGGCATGAGTTTCTTGAAATCGTGGAGCATGTAGCCTTTCGCGCAGCCCACGTCGAGCACCGCGGCGTTCTCCGCCAAGCGGTAATGATCCCGAAAACGCTTTACCGTGGCTGGCCAGAATCTCGGATGATAATTGTA